>NZ_VFYP01000003.1:0-300000 GCF_006443685.1 Rhizobium glycinendophyticum
TGACGCGTGAAGCTGGTTTGCCCGGCGGTCGGCTGCAGATCGCTCAAGAGTGACAGTTCGGCGTTCTTGTTGCGGGCCTTCAGCGTCTGCTCGAGCTCGAATTGTATGTCGAAATAATCCTCGATGACGGCCTTTCCGCGTCCCGTCACGAAGACGAAATGCTCGATGCCCGCTTCGATCGCCTCGTCGACCACATACTGGATGACCGGCTTGTCGACCACGGTCAGCATCTCCTTCGGCACCGCCTTGGTCGCGGGCAAAAAGCGAGTGCCGAGGCCGGCGACAGGGAATACGGCTTTGCGGAGCTTCTTAGTCTGAACCACTCATTCCTCCTCGAGGATCTAATCGATTTACGCCATCATACCGCAGTCACGGCCAGTAACATAGAATTGCTTAGAATTCGCAAAAGCGAACCGAAGACGGGGGCAGCCGGGACCACATGGTAAAGGTTTGTTGACCGAACAGCATTAACCTTGCGTGAACAGCCTTTGTTCCGGCTGCAAACCGTAGAACGAACGGGAGATGCCCATGAAAAGACACCATCCCAGCCTTCTCGGCGCAATCGCCTTGACCCTGTCGACGGCCTTGATGCCGGTGCAGGCTTTTGCCGATGCCGGATTCCAGAAATGGATTCGCGACTTCTATCCGATTGCCGCCAAGAGCGGCATCACGGAAAAAACCTACCGCCAGGCCTTTGCCGGCGTAAAGGAGCCCGACCAGTTCGTGCTGGAAAAGGCGGCCTATCAGCCCGAATTCAAATCCGAGATCTGGGACTACCTCGACAGCCGGGTCAACCCTTACACCGTCAAGATCGGTCAGGAAATGCTCGCCAAGCACGGCGGCCTGCTGAAGGCGCTGGAAAACCACTTCGGCGTCGACAAGCACGTCATCCTCGCCATCTGGTCGATGGAAACGAATTACGGGGCCGCCCTTGAGCGTCCAGACCGTCTGCACAACGTGCCGCGTTCTCTGGCAACGCTCGCCTATGCCGACAAGAAGCGGGCGAAATATGCCCGTACCCAGCTGATCGCAGCCTTGAAGATGCTGCAGAACGGCGACGTGTCGAACAAGAACCTGATGGGCTCCTGGGCAGGCGCCATGGGGCACACCCAGTTCATCCCCTCAAGCTACCTGCTCTATGCGATCGATGCCGATGGCAATGGCACGAGGGACATCTGGCACTCCGTACCGGATGCGCTGGCGACCGCGGCCAATCTGCTCGCCAAAAACGGCTGGCAGACCGGCCGCACCTGGGGCTATGAGACCGTGGTTCCGCAGGGCGGCTACAAGTTCGCCGGCCAGACCAAGACGCTTGCCCAGTGGCAGGCGCTCGGCTTTGCCCGTCCGTCCGGCAAGGGCTTCAAGAACGGCGCGGAGCGTGCCGAGCTGAAGATGCTCGGCGGCGGCAACGGCCCGGGTTTCCTGATGACCAAGAACTTCTTCGTCCTCAAGCGCTACAACGCCGCCGACAGTTATGCGCTCGGTGTCGGACTGCTCGCCGACGAGATCGCCGGTTATGGCGGCATGCAACAGCGCTGGCCGCGCCCGGATGGCACGCTCGACATGAAGGAAAAGTTCGAGCTGCAGACGCGGATGCAGGCGCTCGGTTACTACGACGGCAAGATCGACGGCAATTTCGGCTCCGGCTCCAAGGCCGCGATCGCCGCCATCCAGCAGCGCCTCGGCATGGCAGCCGATGGCCAGCCGTCGCGTGTGCTGCTCGAAGCCCTACGCAACTGAGACGGCCGACATCAGGACGGACCGCAGATTGACTTGCCGGCCGACGCGCTCCACAACGGGGCATCGCGTCGGCCGCACTTTTTTGGCAGGCAGAGAGCAGGAGCGGAGGAGATCGCAATGACAATTGGGCGCGTCGCTTTCAGCCGCCTGACCCGCCTTGCAAGCCTCGCTTTGGCCGTGGTGATCGCAGCCACCGCCTTGGTGACAGTCGAAACGCAAGCGCAGCAATTGGAGCGTCGCCGTACGCTGTTCGACGTGCTGTTCGGCACACGCCAGCCGGAATACGTGCCCCCGCGCGAGGTCCGGCGCCCGATCAGGGAGCCGCGTCCGCGCAAGAAGACCGGCGGCAGCATCACCAGGATCGACACCCGTGCGCCAACAAGCCGCGCCGTCCCCGCCGCCCCGCCGCCACCGGAGAAGCTGGAGAATGCAAAGAAGGTGCTGGTCATCGGCGACTTCGTTGCAGGCGGCCTGGGTGAGGGTCTGAAAAGCGCCTTCGAAGATGCGCCCGGCGTGGTGATTGAAACACGCTCCAACGGCTCCTCCGGCCTTGTGCGCGAGGATTTTTATGACTGGACCGGAATGCTTCCGGGCCTGATCTCGGAAATTCGTCCAAGCGTCGTTGTGATCCAAATCGGCGCCAATGACCGTCAGCAACTGGTGACACCGGCCGCGAAATACGATTTCCGCACCGACGACTGGTTTGCAGCCTATGCCACGCGCGTAACCGCGCTCGCTGAGATCGCCGTCAAAGCCAAGGTTCCGTTGATCTGGGTCGGCCTACCGGCATTCCGGACGCAGAACATGACGGCCGACGCGCTTCGGCTGAACACGCTCTACCGCACCAACATCGAAAAACTCGGCGGCGAATTCGTCGATGTCTGGGACGGCTTCGTCGATCAGGACGGTCGCTTTATCGTCACCGGCTCCGACATCAACGGCCAGCCCGTGCGCCTGCGCGGCAATGACGGGATCGGCTTCACGGCTCCCGGCAAGCGCAAGCTTGCATTCTATGTCGAGAAATCCGTGCGCCGCCTGCTCGGCGACATGAGCAGCCCGGACCTGATCCGCCTCGACGCCACCAACCTGCCGGCATTGATCGATCTGCCGCCCGTCGAAGAAGACAAAGGCATAGTCAGCACGCCGCCGATCGATCTTTTCGACCCGGAGCTTGACGGGGCAACCGAATTACTCGGCGGCGCGCCCCTGCCCGCCACCGGGCGCAAGTCACCGCGCGACATGCTCGTCCGGAACGGCAAACTCCCCGACCCGCCCGTCGGCCGCGTCGATTACGTGAAGCGCCCACTGGACACCGTCGCAACACCGTGATTCCACAAGAAATAGGGCCGCCCGTGAGCGACCCTTTCAAAGCTTGAACCGAAAGGTGCGTCTCAGCGCGGCAGCACACTTGCGCCCATCAGCGCTTCGTCGATCGCACGTGCCGCCTGACGCCCCTCGCGGATCGCCCAGACCACCAGCGACTGGCCGCGACGGGCGTCGCCGGCAACCCAGAGCTTGTCGACCGACGAGCGATAGTCCTTGTCGTTGGCAACGACATTGGTCGAGCCGCGACGGTCGGTGTTGAGCTCGAGCTTGCCGTCGAGTTCCTTCAGCACGCTGTCGGTGAACGGACCGGAGAAGCCGATGGCGATGAAGGCGAGATCGGCCTTGATGATGAACTCGGTACCGGCGATCGGCTTACGGCGCTCGTCCACCTGGCAGCACTTCACGCCGGTCAGCACGCCGTCTTCGCCGACGAATTCGAGCGTTGCCACCTGGAACTCGCGAACAGCGCCTTCCGCCTGAGAAGACGAGGTGCGCATCTTGGTTGCCCAGAAGGGCCAGACGGCGAGCTTGTCTTCGGTTTGCGGCGGGCGCGGGCGGATGTCGAGCTGGGTCACCTTGACGGCGCCCTGGCGGAAGGCCGTGCCGACGCAGTCAGATGCCGTGTCGCCACCACCGACGACGACGACATGCTTGCCGCCGGCCAGGATCGGATCGGCCGGCCAGCCGGCGCTGTCGATGTTTTCGCGACCGACGCGGCGATTCTGCTGCACGAGGTAGGGCATGGCATCATGCACGCCATGGAACTCGACGCCGGGAATGCCGGCCTCGCGCGGAGTTTCCGAACCGCCGCAATAAAGTACGGCATCATAATCTGCGCGCAGCTTCTCGACAGTCACGTCGACGCCGACATTCACGCCACAATGGAAGGTGACGTTTTCGCCCTTCATCTGCTCGACGCGGCGATCGATGAAGTTCTTTTCCATCTTGAAGTCCGGAATACCGTAGCGCAGCAGGCCGCCGGGCTTGGTTTCGCGCTCATAGACATGCACTTCATGACCGGCTCGGCCAAGCTGCTGGGCAGCGGCGAGACCCGACGGGCCGGAGCCGATGATCGCAACCTTCTTGCCGGTATGGATCGTTGCCGGCTGCGGCACGATGAAGCCGAGCTCGTAAGCCTTGTCGGCAATCGCCTGCTCGACAGTCTTGATCGCAACCGGCGTGTCTTCGAGGTTCAGCGTGCAGGCTTCCTCGCAGGGTGCCGGGCAGACGCGACCGGTGAATTCCGGAAAATTGTTCGTCGAGTGGAGGTTGCGGATCGCCTCCTCCCACTTGTTGTTATAGACGAGGTCGTTCCAATCAGGGATCTGGTTGTGCACCGGACAGCCGGTTGGACCATGGCAATAGGGAATGCCGCAATCCATGCAGCGCGCCGCCTGCTTGGTCACCTCGGCATCCGACATGGGGATGGTGAATTCGCGGAAATGGCGGATGCGGTCGGAGGCCGGCTGATACTTCGCCACCTGCCGGTCGATTTCCATGAAACCTGTAACCTTGCCCATGTCTGTTTTCCTCTAATTCACTTCTGTGTGGAAAATGCCCCTCATCCGCCTGCCGGCACCTTCTCCCCGCGAGCGGGGAGAAGAGGCAGCCCGCGCCGTTGGCGGTCCCCCTCGCCCCGTTTACGGGGAGAGGGTCGCCGAGCGGAGCGGAGGCGGGGTGAGGGGCGGACCCTGATTATTCCGCAGCCACGCCCATGCGCATGCGTTCCATCTCCTCAAGCGCACGGCGGTATTCGACCGGCATGACCTTGCGGAACTTCGGGCGATATTCGGCCCAGCTGTCGAGGATCTGCTTGGCGCGGTTCGAGCCCGTGTAATGCAGATGGTTCGAGATCAGCTGGTAGAGGCGCTCCTCGTCGTGGCGGGTCATGTCGCCGGACACGTCAACCAGGCCCTTGTGCATGAGGTCGCCGCCGTGATGGTGCAGCTTCTCCAGCATGTCGTCCTCTTCCGGAACCGGCTCGAGTTCGACCATGGCCATGTTGCAGCGCTTGGCGAAATCGCCGCTCTCGTCGAGCACGTAAGCCACACCGCCGGACATGCCGGCTGCGAAGTTGCGGCCAGTTTCGCCGAGCACGACGACCACGCCGCCCGTCATGTATTCGCAGCCATGGTCACCCACGCCCTCGACAACGGCGATCGCACCCGAGTTGCGCACGGCAAAACGCTCACCGGCCACACCGCGGAAGTAGCATTCGCCGGAGATCGCGCCATAGAGCACGGTGTTGCCGACGATGATCGAGTTCTCCGCGACGATGCGGGCATTCTCCGGCGGTCGCACGATGATGCGGCCACCCGACAGGCCCTTGCCGACATAGTCGTTACCATCGCCGACGAGGTCGAAGGTGATGCCACGCGCCAGGAAGGCGCCGAAGGACTGACCGGCCGTGCCGTTCAGCGTGACGTGGATCGTATCGTCCTTCAGACCCTTGTGGCCGTAGCGCTTGGCGACTTCCCCCGACAGCATGGCGCCAGCCGAACGGTCGACGTTCTTGATGTCGACGTCGAAGACAACAGGCTGCTTGGCTTCCAGCGACGGCATCGCCTTCTCGATCAGCTTGCGGTCGAGAATGTCGATGATCGGATGGTTCTGCTTCTCGGTCCAGTAGGTGGCAGACTTCGGCGCATCGACCTTGTGGAAGATCTTAGAGAAGTCCAGACCCTTCGCCTTCCAGTGGGCGAGCATCTCGTCCTTTTCGAGCAGTTCGGAAGCGCCGATGATCTCATCGAGCTTGGTCACGCCAAGCGAGGCCAGGATCTCGCGCACTTCTTCAGCAACGAAGAAGAAGTAGTTGATGACATGCTCCGGCGTGCCCTTGAAGCGCTTGCGCAGCACCGGATCCTGGGTCGCAACGCCTACGGGACAAGTGTTCAGGTGGCACTTGCGCATCATGATGCAGCCGGCCGCGATCAGCGGCGCGGTCGCAAAGCCGAATTCGTCGGCACCGAGCAGCGCACCGATGATAACGTCGCGACCGGTCTTCAGACCACCATCGACCTGCAGGGCGATGCGCGAACGAAGACCGTTCAGCACCAGCGTCTGCTGGGTCTCGGCAAGACCGATCTCCCAAGGGGAACCAGCATGCTTCAGCGAGGTGAGCGGCGATGCACCCGTGCCGCCATCGAAGCCGGAGACGGTGATATGGTCGGCGCGCGCCTTGGCGACACCGGCGGCAACCGTGCCGACGCCGACTTCCGAGACGAGCTTGACCGAGACATCAGCCTCAGGGTTGACGTTCTTCAGGTCGTAGATCAGCTGCGCGAGATCTTCGATCGAATAGATGTCGTGATGCGGCGGCGGCGAAATGAGACCGACGCCCGGGGTCGAGTGACGGGTCTTGGCAACGGTTGCGTCGACCTTGTGACCGGGCAGCTGACCGCCTTCGCCGGGCTTTGCACCCTGGGCAACCTTGATCTGCAGCATGTCGGCATTCACAAGGTATTCGGTGGTCACACCGAAGCGGCCGGACGCGATCTGCTTGATCGCCGAGCGTTCGGGGTTCGAGGAACCGTCGGCCAGCGGCAGGTAACGATCGCTCTCTTCGCCACCTTCACCGGTGTTCGACTTGCCGCCGATCCGGTTCATGGCAATGGCGAGCGTCGTATGCGCCTCGCGGCTGATCGAGCCGAAGGACATTGCGCCCGTCGAGAAGCGCTTGACGATATCAACCGCCGGCTCGACCTCATCGATCGACACAGGCTTGCGACCGAGGGCTTCCGCAGACTTGATCTTGAAGAGGCCGCGGATGGTGTTCATCCGCAGATTGCTCTCGTTCACCATCTCGGCGAATTCGCGATAGCGATCCTGGCTGTTGCCACGCACGGCATGCTGCAGGGACGCGATCGAGTCCGGGCTCCAGGCATGGTTTTCGCCGCGCATGCGATAGGCGTATTCGCCGCCGATATCGAGCGTGTTGGCGAGAACCGGATCCTTGCCGAAGGCTGAGTTGTGGCGAGCCACGGTCTCCTCGGCGATTTCGGTCAGGCCAATGCCTTCGATCGTTGTGGCTGTGCCGAAGAAATACTTGTCGACCAGTTCGGACGACAGGCCGACCGCGTCGAAAATCTGCGCGCCGCAATAGGACTGGTAGGTCGAGATGCCCATCTTGGACATGACCTTGAGGATGCCCTTACCGACAGCCTTGATGTAGCGATAGACGACTTCGTCTTCCGATACTTCCTTCGGGAATTCGCCGTGCTTGTGCATGTCGGTCAGCGTATCGAAGGCGAGATAGGGGTTGATCGCCTCGGCGCCGAAGCCCGCGAGACAGCAGAAGTGATGCACTTCACGCGGCTCGCCGGATTCGACGACAAGGCCGACGGAGGTGCGCAGCCCCTTGCGGATCAGGTGGTGATGCACGGCCGCGGTCGCAAGCAGCGCCGGGATCGCGATACGATCCGGGCCGATCTGGCGGTCGGACAGCACGATGATGTTGTAGCCGCCGCGAACGGCCGCTTCCGCCCGCTCGCAGAGGCGATCGAGCATTTCCGGCATGCCCTCTGCCCCACGCGCAACGTCATAGGTGAAGTCGAGCGTCTTGGTGTCGAACCGGTCTTCCATATGACCGATCGAGCGGATCTTTTCGAGATCGCCATTGGTCAGGATCGGCTGGCGCACTTCCATGCGCTTGGCGTTCGCCATGCCCTCATGATCGAGGATGTTCGGCCGCGGACCGATAAAGGACACGAGGCTCATGACGAGCTCTTCGCGGATCGGGTCGATCGGCGGGTTGGTGACTTGGGCGAAGTTCTGCTTGAAATAGGTGTAGAGCAACTTCGACTTGGTCGACATCGCCGAAATCGGCGTGTCGGTGCCCATCGAGCCGATCGCTTCCTGACCCGTCGTCGCCATCGGCGACATCAGGATCTTGGTGTCTTCGGTGGTGTAGCCAAAGGCCTGCTGGCGATCGAGCAGCGACACGTCGCGGCGCAGCGCGCGCGGCTCCACCGGCTTCAGGTCTTCGAGGATCAGCTGCGTGCGATCCAGCCACTCGCGGTAAGGATGGCTGCCGGCCAACGACGACTTTACTTCCTCGTCGGAAATAATGCGGCCCTGCTCCATATCGATGAGCAGCATCTTGCCCGGCTGCAGGCGCCACTTCTTGATGATCTTCTCTTCCGGCACAGGCAGCGTACCGGCTTCGGATGCGAGGATGACGCGGTCGTCGTCAGTGACGAGATAGCGGGCCGGACGCAGGCCGTTGCGGTCGAGCGTGGCACCGATCTGCTTGCCATCGGTGAAGCAGACGGCGGCGGGGCCGTCCCACGGTTCCATCATGGCTGCGTGATATTCGTAGAACGCCTTGCGTTCGGCGCTCATCAGCTGGTTGCCGGCCCAGGCTTCCGGGATCAGCATCATGACCGCATGGGCGAGCGAATAGCCACCGCGCTGTAGGAATTCCAGTGCGTTGTCGAAACAGGCCGTATCCGACTGACCTTCATAGGAGATCGGCCAGAGCTTGGAGATGTCGTCACCGAAGAGAGGCGAGGAGACCGATGCCTGGCGCGCTGCCATCCAGTTGACGTTGCCGCGCAGTGTGTTGATTTCGCCGTTATGGGCGACCATGCGATACGGGTGCGCGAGCTTCCACGACGGGAAGGTGTTGGTCGAGAAGCGCTGGTGAACGAGGGCGACGGCCGACTCGAAGCGCGGATCGGCGAGATCCTTGTAATAGGCGCCGACCTGATAGGCGAGGAACATGCCCTTGTAGACGATCGTCGAGGACGACAGCGACACCGGATAGAAGCCGGTTTCCTGGCCGCCATACTGATCGTAGATGCGGTTGGAGATCACCTTGCGCAGCAGGAACAGGCGGCGCTCGAACTGCTCCTGCGTCGCGGCATCGCGGCCGGCACCGATGAACACCTGAATCTGGCGGGGTTCAGTGGCGGCGATGTCCGGCGCCTTCGACAAAGACGAGTTGTCGACCGGCACGTCGCGATAGCCGAGCAGGGCCTGCCCTTCTGCAAGACAGACCTCGGCGATGACCTTCTTGAAATGGGCGATCTGTTCTTCGTCCTGCGGGAAGAAGAAATGCCCGACGGCGTATTCGCCGGCCTTCGGCAGGGTGACACCCTGCAGCGCCATCTCCTCGCGGAAGAAACGATCCGGAATCTGCACGAGAATGCCGGCACCGTCGCCCATCAGCGGATCGGCACCAACGGCGCCACGATGCGTCAGGTTTTCCAGGATGAACAGCCCGTCCTTGACGATCTGATGCGACTTCACGCCCTTCATATGGGCGATGAAGCCGACGCCGCAGGCATCGTGCTCGTTCTTCGGGTCATACAGACCCTGCTTGGCAGGAAGACCCGCGCGCACGACCGGCGTCTTGCCAGTCGATTCCGCGCCTGCGGACCGCTTGATCTCTTCGGATGACGTCATGCTCGTCATAGCCTTCCCTCCAGTGGGGCCCGGCGAAACCGGGCAGGTTGATCTGGAACCCTTCGCAGCTTCGGGCGCCAGACGACGAAGACCAACCCTGACCGGGTTACATCACCGCCGCATGACACCTGAGTTCGAGGTTCCGAAACTCGAATTAGGTCAATCAATCTGACCTAATTTTGAGGATTTCTATGACAGAATGTAACCTGTCTTGCAAGGGGACGCACGGAAAATTAACCGGCTGCCCGACGCTAAATTGCCACGTAGGGGCCTACGGCGCAATTTTATTTCAAGTCAGCATCCCTGCTATTCGCCTTCTTGCGGAATCGAGTCCTGCGACATAGTCCGCCGCGGACTGGATTGATCGTGTCGCGGAAATGCCTAATCTCGCCCTAACCCTCCCTGGCTCAGGAAATCACCATGTTCTTCGCATCCGACAATTGGTCCGGCGCCCATCCCAAGATCGCCGAAAGCCTGACCCGCTTCGCCTCCGGTTATGCCGCCGCTTACGGCACCAGCGATCATGACAAGCTGATCGAGGCGAAGTTCAACGACATGTTCGAACGCGAAGTCGCCGTCTTCTTTGTGGCGACCGGCACGGCCGCCAATTCCTTGGCACTGGCCAGCGTCGCCAAGGCCGGCGGCGTCACCTTCTGTCACTATGATGCCCATGTGAATTCCGACGAAGGCGGAGCGCCCGAGTTTCTGACCGGCGCCACCCGGCTCTTCCCGGTCGAGGGCGACAACGGCAAGATCGATCCGGAAGCGCTCGACATCGCCGTCTCCCGTTTCGATGTCCCCTCCGTCCATCACGGCCGCCCGATGGCGATCACCGTGACCCAGGCGACGGAAGCCGGGACGGTCTATTCGCTTGGCGAACTGGATGCCATCGCTGCGGTCGCGAAGGAGAAGAGCCTGCCGCTCCACATGGACGGCGCCCGCTTTGCCAATGCTCTGGTGGCGCTGAAAGCGAGCCCGGCTGAAATGACCTGGAAGCGCGGCATCGACATCCTCTCTTTCGGCGGCACGAAGAATGGCTGCTGGTGTGCCGAGGCGATCATCTTCTTCAAGCCCGAAATGGCCGAGGAAATGCCCTATATCCGCAAGCGATCGGCCCAGCTCTTTTCCAAGACCCGTTTCATATCGGCCCAGCTCGAAGCCTATCTTGAGAACGATCTGTGGCTGGAACTCGCAGCGCATTCCAACGCCATGGCCGACCGCCTGCGCGCCGGCCTGACCGCCAAGAACACCACCCGACTCGCCTGGGATACCACCGCCAACGAGGTTTTCGCCGTTGCCGACAAGGATGCGGTGGCCCGCGCCCGCGCCAAGGGCGCGATGGTCTATGACTGGCTGCCGCCCCGCGACATGCCGCACCTGCTCGGTGCAAACGAAACGCTCCTGCGTCTTGTAACGAGCTTCGCAACCACCGAAGAAGAAGTCGATCAATTCATAGAAGTCGTCTGAACAGCACCATTCTTACAAGCATATCGAACATCAAGAATACAATAATCATTGATTTTCCAATCGGTGATCCGCTCGCCATGATCTCCCTGCCGGCACCCATTCGGGCCGGTTTGGGAAACAGCTTCACGATCCGAGGAGAAGCCATCATGAGCAAGACCACCACCAATGCCGCAGCACTCGCAGCCGCCGTTACCATGGCCGTCGGTGCCGCAGCCCTCCTGTCGGGTCCCGCCGCCGCACAGGGAAAGGAAAAGTGCTTCGGCGTCGCCATGGCCGGCAAGAATGACTGCGCCGCAGGCGCCGGCACCACCTGCGCCGGGACATCCAAGGTCGATTACCAGGGCAATTCCTGGAAATACGTCGCCAAGGGCACCTGCCTGACCATGGCGCTGCCCGACGGCCGCATGGGTTCGCTCGAAGCCCTCGATCGCGACCTTCCGAAAGCCTGAGCCTCTCCCGTCCCGGCCCCTGCGGCACACCGCAGCGGCCGGGATGCGGCTGGACCATCCGTCAGGCTGAGGAAACCATCATGCCGTCACAGCAATCGATCCCGACCATTAAACCCATGCTCCCGCCCCGGAGCGGCGCCGGCTTCAAGCCCCAACATGCGGATGCCATCCTCTCGGATGATTTCCGCATCGGCTTCCTCGAAGTGCATGCGGAAAACTACATGGGCGCAGGAGGCCACCCGCACCGCATCCTCACCCGCATGCGCGAGGATTTCCCCCTCTCGGTCCACGGCGTTGGCCTGTCGATCGGCAGCCCCAAGGGCCTTGATTCGGCCCACCTCACGAGGCTCAAAGCCGTCGTTGACCGCTATCAGCCCGCCCTGGTCTCCGAGCACCTCGCCTGGTCCACCCATGACGACCACTTCTTCAACGACCTCCTGCCCGTGCCCTACGACGAGCACACTCTGAACCGGGTTTGCGATCATATCGACCACGTGCAGGACGTGCTGGAACGAAAAATCCTGCTGGAAAACCCCTCGACCTATGTCGCCTTCGAAGCGGCCACCATGAGCGAGACGGATTTCATTCGTGCCATCGCCCGACGTACCGGCTGTGGCCTGCTGCTCGACATCAACAACGTCCATGTCTCCGCCACCAATCATGGCTACGACGCCCTGGACTACCTCGATGAATTCCCGTTGCGCGAAGTCGAAGAGATCCATCTCGCCGGCCACGCGGCCGATGAGGACGATGCCGGCCTGCCGCTCCTGATCGACAGCCATGACAGGGCGGTGGACGATGTCGTCTGGTCGCTCTACCGGGAGGTGCTGGCCCGCACGGGACCGCTTCCGACACTCATCGAATGGGACAATGACGTGCCGGACTGGCCAATCCTCAGGCGAGAGGCTGAGCGGGCGGACGCCATTCTGGACCTCTTCGGCGAACGACGGCTCGGGCTGCGCCATGCGTCCTGATCCCGTCACCAATGGCGACTTCGCCGCAGCGCTCGTCAATCACGACCTCCCCGCGCCTGCCGGTCTCCACCGATCCGGCGCACGGGTGGCCCGCCGCTTCGCCGTCTACCGCAACAATGTCGCGGTATCGCTGGTCGACGCGCTCGCCGCGATCTATCCCACGCTGCAGAACCTCCTCGGCGAAGAGTTCTTCCGCGCCATGGCGCATGTCTATATCCGTGACAACCTGCCGACCTCGCCGCTGATGTTTACCTATGGCGCGAGCTTTCCTGCCTTTGTCGAAGCCTTCGGTCCAGCCCGCGACCTCCCCTTTCTCGGCGACGTGGCACGTGTCGAGCGGGCCTGGCTGGACGCCTTTCATGCTGCCGACCGCGCACCACTTGACCCGCTCGCCCTCGCAGGCGTGGCGCCGGACACTCTGCCCGAGATTCGTTTCGAACCCCATCCAGCCAGCCATTTACTCAGACTGCCACATGCTGCCGGCACCATCGTCGGCCGCGACCGGGCCGGTCTTCCGCTGGATGGTCTGGACCCCTTCCAGCCCGAAGCCGTGCTGATCACCCGCCCTACCTATGATGTCTCGGTCACGGTTCTGACGGCTGCGGCCTCTGTTTTCATCGACGCGCTGATGACAGGAGGCACCTTCGAAGAAGCCTGCGACGCGGCCGAAAGCGCAGATCCCGGGGCCGATATCGCCGGCATCCTCACGCTTACACTCGCCAGCGGCGCTTTCAACGGATTGAGACTTCCACAGAGAGGGGCAGCCCGATGATCCACCAGCTTGTTTCCCTCAAACATCTTTACGACAGGATTGTCGCGCTCGTGGAACGGCTCCTCGATCGCTGGTTCCTCGGCCTCGCAGCCCGTTTCGTCTTCGCCGCGGTTCTGCTTCCTTACTACTGGAATTCGGCGATGACGAAGTTCGATGGTTTCCTCTCGATCAGTGACAGCGCCTATTATCAGATTGCGCTTCCGGCCGTGGATGCAGCTGGCGGCGATGTTTCAGCGGTTGCTCGTTTTCCTTGGGGGCTGATGGTGATCTTCGGCACGTATGGCGAGACGATCCTGCCGATCCTCGTCGTCCTCGGTCTCTTCACCCGGATTGCCGCAACCGGCATGATCGGCTTCATCCTCGTCCAGAGCCTCACCGATATCCTCGTGCACAAGGTCGATGCCGCGACCATCGGCGCGCTCTTCGACCGCTTCCCCGACAGCGTCATCCTCGACCAGCGTCTGCTGTGGATCTTTCCGCTGCTCTATCTCGCGGTGAAGGGCGCAGGCTTCCTGTCCCTCGACAAGATCCTGTGCACGCTCTGGACCAGGCGCTTCGCTTGAGCACAAACGAAAAGGCGGCAGGCTTTCGCCCGCCGCCTTCAACATCCGCATGCTGCTGAGGCTTAGTTCACGTGTGCCTCAATGGCCTTCGGCGCAGCGCCGGCGGCCTCCGCAGCAATTGCGATGCGGCGCGGCTTCATGGCCTCCGGGATGTTACGCAGAAGATCGATGTGCAGCAGGCCGTTCTTCAGGGAAGCGGCGGTCACCTCGACATGGTCGGCAAGCTGGAAGCGGCGCTCGAAGGCGCGCTTGGCGATACCGCGATAGAGGAACTCGCTCTGCTCGGCCTTTTCGTCCTCGGCCTTTTCACCCTTCACGGTCAGCACATGGGCATGTGCCTCGATCGAAAGCTCGCTTTCGTCGAAGCCGGCAACGGCCATGGTGATCCGGTAGAGGTTCTCGCCGGTGCGTTCGATGTTGTAGGGCGGATAGCTCTGAGCCTGCTCCGGCTGTCCGAGGCTGTCGAGCATCGTGAACAGGCGGTCAAAACCGACGGTGGAGCGGTAGAGCGGGGAAAAATCGACGTGACGCATTGTGTCCTCCTGGAAGCGACGTTGGCGTTTTGGGTTCGCCCACATCCCGCAACGGGCGATGCAGGCTAAGGTCACGGACCCTTTCGGCGTCCGCATCAACGATGTGGGAAATCGGTTTTGCGAATTCAAGATCGCCTGCATCAACCGCAGCGTCGTATCGATGAATCCGGCATGAACGGGAGGTTCAAGACCGGTTCAGCCCTTCCCCGCTAAACCATCGGCATCGGTTGTCTCGAACCCGATGGGCCGGAGATATCGCCCCTTCCACTCCGGTCGCTTTCGCCGGGACCGCATTCTCCGTTTGCGGTTCCGGCTTTTTCCTTTGACCTTTTGCGGGGGCCATCCTATCCCGGATCAAGAACACCGCACTCAACGGACAGGCAGTTCTGAGGATGGAAGCGACACTCTACGCCACCCCCGGCAACCCCATTCCCGGAACGCCCCTCGTCGGTTTCTTCAAGGGCCATCGCGGCGTCAATCTGCGCTACGCGGTTTTCAAGTCCACTGCGGAAATGACCCGTGGCACGATCGTGCTGCTGCATGGCCGGAACGAAACCATCGAGAAATATTTCGAAACGATCAGCGAGATGAATGCGCGCGGCTTCTGGGTCGCGACCTATGATTTTCGCGGCCAGGGCGGCTCGGACCGATTGATCAAGGATTCGCGCAAGGGCCATGTCGGCCGCTTTGATCACTACATCAGGGATCTCGAGATCTTCCTCGAACAGATCGTCCTGCCCGACACCCGCCTGCCCTTCTTCCTGGTCGCCCATTCGACCGGCGGCCTGATTGCGCTCAAAGCCGCCCCACGGCTGGCCAACCGTATCGAGCGCATGGTGTTGACGGCGCCATTTGTCGGCCTCGGCGGTCAGAAAACCTCTCCGGATAATATCCGTCGCCTGGCGACCCTTGCCACCTTCACCGGCTTCGGGGGGATTTGCCTGAACAAGGACGAGCCGCGCAAGGATTTCGACGGCAACCCACTGACCACGGATCCGCAGCGCTTCGCCCGCAACCAGCGGCTCGTCTTTGACCATCCGGAGCTTTTCCTGGGCCCGCCGACCGCCCGCTGGCTTTACGAAAGCCAGAAGGCGATTGCCGAAGTGCGCACCCCCCGCCACCTCGCCTCGATCACCGTTCCCACCGTCATCGTGGCCCCCGGCAACGATCCGATCGTGCCCTTTCATTACCAGGAATCCCTGGCGCAGTATTTCCGTGCCGGGCAATTGGTGCCGATTGCCGGCGCCCGCCACGAGATCCTGCAGGAGCAGGACCGCTACCGCACCCAGGCGCTGGCCGCGCTCTTTGCCTTCATCCCGGGCGGAGATCCAGAAGAGACTGATCCTGTCGGGACGCTCACCGACAGCCGCCTCGACGCCTGACGGTCACCGCCGCTTGAGCATCTCCATCACCTCGGCATGCACGGCCTTTGAGCCTGCGGCGATGATCGAGCCGCCGGCTTCCGGCCGCCCGCCATCCCAGGTGGTGATGACGCCGCCCGCCTGCTCGATGATCGGGATCAGCGCGCCGACGTCATAGGGCTTCAGCACCGTTTCAATGACGAGATCGATATGGCCGGCCGCGAGCAGGCAATAGGCATAGCAGTCGACGCCGTAGCGGAAGAGCTTCGCACGATCTTGCACCGCCTGATAGCGCTCGACCTCCCAGCCCTGGAAGAGGTGCGGCGAGGTGGTGAACAGGATCGCGTTTTCAAGACTGCCGCAGTCCCGCACCTGATTCTGTCGCTCGCCGTCAGGCCCGAAATACCAGGACTTGTTCCCATCGGCGAAATAGCGCTCGCCGGTGAACGGCTGCTCCATCAGTCCCATCACCGAGCGTCCATGCTCCTGGAAGCCGATCAGCGTGCCCCAGACCGGAACGCCCGAGATGAAGGCCCGCGTTCCGTCGATGGGATCGATCACCCAGAGCTGCTCGCTGTCCATACGGATATTGGCGTGCTCTTCGCCGAGGATACCATGATCAGGGAACTCCGCCTCGATCAGCCGGCGAATGGCCGTTTCCGCCGCCTGATCGCCCTCGGTCACCGGATCGAAGCCCCGAGCCTCTTTGTTGACGACCGAGAGGCCGGAGCGGAATCGCGGCAGGGTCTCTGCCTTGGCGGCATCGGCGAGGCGAAAAAAGAAGTCACGGGTGGGGCGCATGAGAGGTTCCGCTTAAGGAGTGAGGGCGCCAGTCTTAATGCCTGCCGGGCGGAAAGAAAACCGTCTGAACGGCTGCACTTCTCACGCCACCCTCCAGGCCGGCCAATGGAAACTGCGCATTTTTTCGCCACGATTAAAAAACAGCCGAGATTCACCTTGACAATGGTGCACCGCAACACATAACGTCTTACCTACAGTCTCTGACTGTAAATACCCTCCTTGGGTGTTTCCTCCCTAGACTTGAAGCCGCGCCCCGTGCGCGGTTTTTTTTATCTTCGGATAGCGCGAACAGCCCATCACACGATCCGCAGTGGGACTCGGCCGGCAAAAGCGCATTTGCGGAAAGTTGAAGGAAAGGCGGCTTATTCGGCGGCCAGCGCCTGATCACCGAAATAGTCGGCGACGAAATCGGCCATCTGGCCCATGAAGATGGCGAGAGATCCGGCCAGCATGTCGAAATCCGGCCGCTTCTCCAAAGTTGCCTCGTCGATATAGAGTGAGCGGTTGACCTCGATCTGCAGTGCATGCAGGTCGCGGGCCGGCCGGCCATAGTGTTCGGTGATGAAACCACCGGCATAGGGCTTGTTGCGCACGGCGACAAAACCCAGCTCTTCGAGGAATTGCAAGGCCGCCCGCGACAGCTCCGCCGAGGCACTGGTGCCGTATCGATCGCCGACGATGAAGTCCGGCTTGATACCGCTGCCGGCGACACGGATATTGCCGGGCATCGAGTGGCAGTCGATCAGCACCCCCAGCCCGAAGCGGGCATGGGTGCGGGCGATCAGCCTGCGCAGGCAGGCATGATACGGCTTGTAGCAGGTCTCGATCCGCTCCATGGCGGAAGAAAGCGGCATGCGCCCCTCGTAGATTTCCATGTTCTCGGCGACAATGCGCGGAATCGTGCCGAGCCCGCCGGCCACCCGCGCCGAATTGCTGTTGGCATAGGGCGGCAGCGGATCGGAAAACATCCGCGGATCGAGCTCATAGGGCTCGCGGTTCACATCGACATAGGCGCGCGGGAAATGTGCGACGAGCAACGGCGCCCCAAAACTCGGCGCAGCCGAGAACAGCTCGTCGACGTAATGATCTTCGGATCGGCGAATCGAATGGTCGTCCAGTCGCGACTCATCGAGGAAAGCGCTCGGATAGCAGCGGCCGCTATGGGGCGAGTTATAAACGAAGGGAATGGTCTGGACGGCGGGTTCGCGAATCTCGAAAGGCTCGAATTCGTTGGTCATCCGCTCCCCAGTTCCTCTTCTTTACCAAGTCACAAACTTGTTGTGTTCGCCATGTTGCCAGCCGGCTGTCGCAAAGTCCATACTCCTGAAAATGGCGGAGCAGGCTCACGATTTCGTTGTTCACCGGTTCTTTACTGGGCAGGACCTAGAGTGAGCGGCTGCGAGCGTCCAATGCAATCGAATACAGCGGTCCCTAAATGACACAGAAAATCCTTCTCGCCGAAGATGACAACGACATGCGCCGGTTCCTGGTGAAGGCGTTGGAAAAGGCGGGCTACAAAGTTTCTTCCTTCGACAACGGCGCCAGCGCATACGACCGCCTGCGCGAAGAGCCTTTCTCCCTTCTCCTCACCGACATCGTCATGCCCGAGATGGACGGCATCGAGCTGGCGCGCCGCGCCACCG
The DNA here is from genome assembly GCF_006443685.1 of Rhizobium glycinendophyticum. Lineage (NCBI taxonomy): Bacteria > Pseudomonadati > Pseudomonadota > Alphaproteobacteria > Hyphomicrobiales > Rhizobiaceae > Peteryoungia > Peteryoungia glycinendophytica. Next base: position 18,035 of record NZ_VFYP01000003.1, read on the forward strand.
AACTCGATCCGGACCTGAAGGTGATGTTCATCACCGGCTTTGCCGCTGTCGCCTTGAACGCCGATTCGAAGGCTCCGAAGGACGCCAAGGTCCTGTCCAAGCCTTTCCACCTTCGCGATCTCGTCGACGAAGTGAACAAACTCCTTGCTGCGTAAGGCCTGCCGAAGGGATTGAAAAAATCTCTTCACAAAACTGCAAAATGCCTATTGACGGGCGAAGCGGTTTTGTGGTCTTAAGCCGCCATCGGATGGGCGTGTAGCTCAGCGGGAGAGCACTACGTTGACATCGTAGGGGTCACAGGTTCAATCCCTGTCACGCCCACCATTCGAATTCTTTCAAGGGCTTGCCGGAAACGGCGAGCCCTTTTCGATTTTGCCTCTGCCACCACATCTACTGCCTTTCATGCCGTCACTTCCCTACGCACGAACACCTTTTCACCCATGCTGATTCGGACGTCCGTTGACGCCAAGGTAGAATGGCGATTACCTCAATCAATTTCTGATCGCTGGAAGACCCCGCAAGGCATAAGAGGGGCATATCGTGTCGCATTCGTATGTGGCCTTCATTGATGAATCAGGAGACGACGGGCTCGGCAATTTTCGCGAGCCCGGGCGTCGCGGTGGCTCTTCCAGATGGCTTATTCTGTCCGCCTGCGTCTTTCGACAGGTTTACGCGCTTGAAGCGGTCAGATGGCGAGATTCAATCTCGGAGAAGTTCGTCAACAAGAAGAGCCGCACACTTCACTTTATGGACCTCAATCATGGCCAACGAACCGTAGCCGCGCAGACGATCGGCTCACTGCCCTTGCGAACAATCAGCGTGCTGGCGGCAAAGCCGCCCATTCCGACAGGCATTTATACAGCGCGAAATCAGCTTTACTTCTACTTGGCGCGCTATCTCGTCGAACGAATCTCCTGGCTCTGCCGTGATCATCGCCCACAGGTCCCCGAAGGCGATGGACGAGTAAAAATTACCTTCTCCCGTCGTGGCGGCATGTCGTATCAGAGCTTTCGTGCGTATCTATCTCTGTTAAAAAAACAGCCTGATCCCGCGATCAAAATCCATTGGCCAGTGATAGACATCGAAGCGGTGGACGCACACGATCACGACAAAAACGCGAGCCTTCAATTAGTCGATGCCGTTGCCTCATCTTTCGCGGCAGCGGTCGAGCCCGACTTCTATGGAAACTGCGAACTACGCTACGCAGAGTTGCTCCGCCCCGTGACATATCATCGGGGAGGCAACTATCTGAGCTATGGCGTAAAAATGGTACCCAAATACCAAGAGTGTGACCTGAACGCGCAACAGAGCAGGTTCATCGAACTTTTCAAATGAAACGGCAGCCCCCCGGCCCATGATTGCGATTGCTCGCCTGCAGTCTTTCGAGTGCTCTGGGTTTTTCCGGCGCGTGGCTGCCTGACTTCTATTTAGCACTATTGCAGCCGAATTTCTATGGCTAACTGAGATGCCGGTCACCCCACCACCGTCACCGCATCCCCCACATACACCACCACATAGCCTCCATCCGCTTTCAGCGCCCGTGCCTTCGCTTCCAGTTCCCCGAGATACGGCGCCCGACGCCAGTCTTCGCCGCGCTCAGGGTCAACAAGCACCGTCAGTTGCGGCCCCTGCGCGTAAAGCATCATGCCGCTGATAGAAGGCTCCCACTCAGGCCCGAGCGATGCATCCGTCCGCCACAGGCAATAGAAGTCGCGACAGGTGGCGGGCCGGGCAGCATAAGCAGCACAGCCGCCACCGGTCAGACAGTGGCGACAGGGCTCGTTGGCGGGTTTGTCCAACTCGTCGATGTCGGGAAGGATGCAGCAAAGCGAGCAGGTGCCGCAGCGACGGGCTTCGACGAGAGCAGGACCCGCAACGCTCTGCAAATCCGTCATCTCAGTCCGCCGGGCCAATGGTAACGTTCAGCGGCGAAAGCCCCTCCACCGTCCCGACCAGCCGGTCGCCGGGCTGCACCGGTCCAACGCCCGAGGGCGTGCCGGTATAGATGAGATCGCCGGGAGTCAGGTGATAATAGCGCGAGAGGTGGCTGACGATCTCCGGCACCGACCACACCATGTCGGAGAGTTCGCCCTCCTGGCGGGTCGTGTCATTGACGGTCAGTTCGATACGCTGCCCGGCAGGCGCAAACTCGGCGGCTTGCGTGATCCGGCCGATCCCGGCGGAATGCTCGAAGGACTTGCCCATGTCCCAGGGACGCTGCTTGTCTTTCGCCGCTTGCTGCAGGTCGCGCCGGGTCATGTCGAGGCCGACGGCGTAACCGAAGATGACGCCTGCAGCGTCTGCGGCCGAGACCTGAAAGGCGGGTTGGCCGATCGCGATCACCAGTTCGATCTCGTGGTGGCAATCCTCGGTGCCCGGCGGATAGGTCATGATCCCGCCGCTCAAGACCAGACCCGTCGGTGGCTTGGTGAAGTAGAAGGGCGCTGCCCGGTCAATCGTATTGCCCATCTCGGCAGCATGGGCAGCATAATTGCGCCCGACGCAGAAGATCCGGTGCACGGGGAAACCTTCCGCGAGACCCTCGACGGGCAGGAGCGGTGAGGCGGGAACGGAAAACAGCGGGACGGTGGGGTTCAAGGGGATGTCTTTCATGGCAGCGATGAACACGGTTCTCCGCGCATCTGCGTCGGATATCAAACCGACTTGACCACAACAGGCGGCACGCGGCAACGCGTCCAGCGGCGAAATTAAGGACGATCATGCACCGCACTTGGAACCATCGCCCAAACATGTAACAAAATCCGCGCCCCCGCGTTTGGGTTGCGTCGATCGCCTTGCGCACGATGCCTCATTCGGACGTCGCGCGAGGCAGGCACTGCGAAATTCGGTCGGACCTTCCGCTGCCCGGCCAGACCTTGAAAGGCAAGAAAGCATGAGCACCAAGATCGTGCCGGTCATCATGGCCGGCGGCAAGGGAACCCGTCTCTGGCCACTCTCGCGCGCCGCCGCCGCCAAGCAGTTCATCCGTTTCCTCGGCGACGAGACGCTGTTGCAAAAGACCCTGATGCGCGTTTCGGACGAGGCTCTTTATGACGCACCGCTTGTCGTAACCAATGAAGATTTCCGCTTCCTCGTGGCAGAACAGGCGCGCGAACTGGACGTGAAACTTGACGGCATCGTGCTGGAGCCGGAAGCGCGCAACACGGCCGCAGCCGTCGCCGCAGCAGCCGTCATCGTCTCCCAGCGCCATGGCCGCGATGCGCTGATCCAGATCCTGCCCTCGGACCATGAGATCACCGTCGACGACACCTACCGGGCGTGTGTCGCAAGTGCCGCAGATGCCGCCCGCAGCGGCAAGATCGTCACCTTCGGCATCACGCCCACGGAGCCGGCCACTGGTTATGGCTATATCGAGATCGGCGCCGAGATCGGCAATGGCGTGCACGAGGTCTCGCGCTTCGTGGAAAAACCCAATGCCGACGTGGCCCAGCAGATGCTGGACAGCGGAAACTACGCCTGGAATTCCGGCATGTTCGTGTTCTCGGCAGGCCGGATGATTGAGGAATTGAAGGCGCTGGCCCCCGAGGTTCTCGCAGCAGTCGAGAAATCCGTCGAACAGGCCAAGGGCGACCTCGACTTCACCCGCCTCGACGCCGAAAGCTTCGCCGAAGCTCCCAGCATTTCCATCGACTATGCCGTAATGGAAAAGACCGCCAATGCCGCTGTCGTTCCCGCAGCCATCACCTGGTCCGACCTCGGCAGCTGGGATGCGATCTGGAAGCTCGCCGGTGGCGACGAGAACGGCAATGTCGTGAGCGGCAACGCCACTGTCAGCGACACCACCAATTCGTTGATCATGTCCCGCGAGGCCCATCTCGCCGTCCAGGGCATGGACGGCGTCGCCGTCATCGCCTCGGAAGATGCCGTCTATGTCGGCCGCCTCGACCGCAGCCAGGACGTTGGCAATCTCGTCAAGCTGCTGGCGGCCAACAAGGAAACGGCAGGCCTCACCGAAAATCACCCCACGGCGCTGCGCCCGTGGGGCGGCTACACTTCGGTTCTCAATGGCGAACGCTTCCAGGTGAAGCGCCTTTTCGTTCATCCGGACAAGAAGCTTTCACTGCAGAAGCACTATCACCGTGCCGAACATTGGGTCTGTGTGCGCGGCACCGCCGAGGTCACCATCGACGACAAAGTGACAGTGCTCAACGAAAACCAGTCGATCTATATCCCGCAAGGCTCCGTCCACCGCCTCGCCAATCCCGGCAAGATCCAGCTCGAGGTGATCGAGGTGCAGACCGGATCCTATCTCGGCGAAGACGACATCATCCGCCTGGTCGACGAATTCGGCCGCAGCTGACGATCATCAATCTGCGTAACCTGTGCGGCCCGGAAGCTTCGGCTCTCCGGGCCGCTTGCTTTATGGCGCTGCATTGCACAAGATCGATGCAAGCCGGAAAAAGCGGCACGGGCGAACAGCGAAGCGGTAACGAATGTCGATCAAGGCAAGCATCTATCATCTCACCCATTACAAGTATGACAATCCGGTCCGCCTTGGACCGCAGATCATCCGGCTGAAGCCCGCCGCCCATTCCCGCACCAAGGTTCTCTCGCATTCGCTGAAGGTCACGCCCGAGAACCATTTCGTCAATCTGCAGCAGGATCCCTACGGCAACTATCTCGCCCGCTTCGTCTTCCCAGACCCGGTGACCGAGTTCAAGATCGAGGTCGATCTCGTCGCCGACATGACGGTCTACAATCCCTTCGACTTTTTCACCGAGGAAGAAGCGGTCAAATGGCCCTTCGACTATCCGGCCGACATCCGCGATGACCTGACGATCTACATGACGCCGGAGCCGGCCTCTCCGGCGCTACAGGCTTTCCTCGCCACGCTCGACATGACGCCCGGCCAGGGCACCGTCGACATGGTGGTCGGTCTCAACGCCCGCCTGCAGCAGGAAATCGGTTACGTCATCCGCATGGAACCGGGCGTCCAGACGCCGGAGGAGACACTGACCTCGGCGCGCGGCTCCTGTCGCGATTCGAGCTGGCTGCTTGTCCAGATCCTGCGCCATCTCGGCCTCGCCGCCCGCTTCGTTTCCGGTTACCTGATCCAGCTCACACCGGACCTGAAGGCGCTCGACGGCCCCTCCGGCACCGAAGTGGACTTCACGGACCTACATGCCTGGGCCGAGGTCTATATCCCAGGCGCCGGCTGGATCGGCCTCGACCCGACCTCCGGCCTTCTGACCGGCGAAAGCCACATCCCCCTCGCTGCGACCCCGCATTACAAGAACGCCGCACCGATATCCGGCGGCTATATTGGCCAGGCCAACACCGAATTCGCCTTCGACATGCAGGTGAAGCGGGTGGCCGAACATCCGCGCATCACCAAGCCGTTTTCCGACGAGAGTTGGGAGGCGCTGAACGCGCTGGGCCTGAAGGTCGACGCCGACCTCCGCGCCCACGACGTGCGTCTCACCATGGGCGGCGAACCGACCTTCGTGTCGATCGACGACTTCCAGTCCGCCGAATGGAATACCGATGCAGTCGGCCCGACCAAGCGGGATCTGGCCGACAAGCTCATCCGGCGCCTCCGCGAGCGCTTCGCGCCCGGCGGCTTCCTGCATTACGGCCAGGGCAAATGGTATCCGGGAGAGAGCCTCCCGCGCTGGACCTTCTCGCTCTACTGGCGGAAAGACGGCAAACCGATCTGGCACGATCCCACTCTCATCGCTGCCGAGAACGAGGAAACCGGCGTCACCCATGAGAAGGCCGAAGCGCTGATGGCCGCGATCGCCGACGAGTTGGAGATCGAGCCCGAGATGATCATCCCGGCCTATGAAGATCCCGCCGAATGGATCATCAAGGAAGGCAGCCTACCCGAGAATGTCGATCCTTCGAATTCCAAGCTGGAAAGTCCGGAAGAGCGGGCCCGCATTGCCAAGGTCTTCGAGCGGGGCCTGACCACGCCGACCGGTTATATCCTGCCGGTCCAGGCCTGGAACGCCAAGGCCGGTGGACGCCGCTGGGTCAGCGAAAAATGGCGCACCCGGCGCGGCAAAATTTTCCTCATCCCCGGAGACAGCCCCATCGGCTTTCGCATGCCGCTCGGCACGCTGCCCTATGTGCCGCCGTCGCAATACCCTTATATCCACACCACCGACCCCTCGATCCCGCGTTCGCCCTTGCCCGATTACGGCCCGAAGGCGAGCGAAGGCCGCGCCATGCCGGAAGCCTCCCGCAAGAGCGGGGATAGCCAGCAGGATCGCAACGAGCAAAACATCACCGGTTCTGCCGGCGACATCAGGGGAGCCGTCCGCACCGCGATGAGCGTCGAGCCGCGCGATGGCCGGCTCTGCGTCTTCATGCCGCCGGTAGAAGCGATCGAGGACTACCTGGAATTGGTGGCCGCAGCCGAAACCGCCGCCCGCAATCTCGGCCTTCCCGTTCATATCGAAGGCTATGCCCCGCCGCAGGACGAACGCATTAACGTCATCCGCGTCGCCCCCGACCCGGGTGTCATCGAGGTAAACATCCACCCCGCCTCCACCTGGGAGGAATGCGTCGCCACGACAAATGCCATTTATGAGGAAGCGCGCCAGACGCGGCTCGGCGCCGACAAGTTCATGATCGACGGCCGCCACACCGGCACGGGCGGCGGCAACCACGTCGTCGTGGGTGGTGCCAATCCCGCCGACAGCCCCTTCCTGCGCCGGCCAGACCTTTTGAAGAGCCTCGTGCTGCACTGGCAGCGCCACCCGGCGCTCTCCTACCTCTTCTCCGGCATGTTCATCGGCCCCACCAGCCAGGCGCCACGCTTCGACGAGGCCCGCCACGACAGCCTCTATGAACTGGAGATCGCGCTCGCGCAGGTGCCGCTTCCGGCAACCGGTGCGGCCGCCCCCCTGCCCTGGCTCGTCGATCGGCTGTTCCGCAATCTTTTGACCGATGTCACCGGCAACACGCACCGCTCGGAAATCTGCATCGACAAGCTGTTCTCGCCGGATGGCCCGACAGGCCGTCTAGGCCTCGTCGAATTCCGGGGCTTCGAAATGCCGCCAAATCCGCGCATGTCGCTTGCCCAGCAATTGCTGGTCCGCGCCCTTATCGCCCGCTTCTGGAAAAATCCGATCGGCGGCAGCTTCGTGCGTTGGGGCACCAGCCTGCATGACCGTTTCATGCTGCCGCATTATCTCTGGCTGGACTTCCTCGAAGTGCTGGCGGATCTCCGCGAGAACGGCTTCGACTTCAAACCGGAATGGTTTGCAGCGCAGCTTGAATTCCGCTTTCCCTTTGTCGGAGAAGTCGAATACGAGGGCTCCAAGCTCGAACTGCGCCAGGCGCTGGAACCCTGGCATGTCATGGGCGAGGAAGGCGCGATCGGCGGCACTGTCCGTTATGTCGATTCCTCGGTCGAGCGCCTGCAGGTTCAGCTGGAGACGGCCAATCCGGAACGTTATGTCGTGGCCTGCAATGGCCGTCAGGTGCCGCTTCGCAAGTCCCTGGTCAATGGCGTGGCAGTCGCCGGTGTGCGGTACAAGGCCTGGCAGCCCGCATCGGGCTTGCATCCGGTGCTGCCCGTCAACACACCGCTAACATTCGACATCTATGATACATGGTCTGCCCGGTCGATCGGAGGCTGCGTCTACCACGTCGCCCATCCAGGAGGCCGGAATTACGATACTTTCCCTGTGAACGGGAATGAAGCGGAAGCCCGTCGGCTTGCACGTTTCGAGCCTTGGGGCCATACAGCCGGCTCCTATCCATTATGGCCCGAGACCGTGTCGCCGGAGTTCCCGCACACTTTGGACCTGAGACGACCGCAGGGTATCTGATCCGATGGCACAGAAGACGGCAGCGGAGCTTTCTCCGCCGGACCCAGCAAATGGCACGGCCCGCGTGGCCGGCTATCGCGCGCTGGCGGGTGCTGCCGACGAGATGATTGACAACAAGGGAAATGTCCGGCCGGTCTGGCAGCCCTTCGTTTCCGCCATCGAGACCATGGCGGAGCACGAGCTGGACGAACGTTTTGCGCGAGCCGATCGCTATCTGCGCGATGCAGGCGTGTTCTACCGCGCCTATGGCTCCGGCGGATCGAGTGAGCGCGCCTGGCCGTTTTCGCACATCCCGGTTCTGATTTCGGATGCGGAGTGGCAGGTGCTGGCCGATGGCCTTGTCCAGCGTGCAAACCTGCTCGAAGCGGTCGTCGCAGACATCTATTCGGAAAACCGGCTGGTGCAGGAGGGCTTCCTGCCGCCGCAGCTGATTGCTTCCAATCCGGAATTCCTGCGTCCGCTCGTCGGCATCAAGCCCGCCGGCGGCCATTATTTGCATTTCTGTTCCTTTGAAATCGGCCGCGGCCCTGACGGTAACTGGTGGGTGCTGGCCGATCGGACGCAAGCGCCCTCGGGTGCCGGCTTCGCCCTCGAAAATCGCGTCGCCACAGCCCGTGCCTTTTCCGACCTCTATGCGGAAACCCATGTGCACCGCCTCGCCTCCTTCTTCGGCGCCTTCCGCAAGGCACTTCAGGCACGCCAGCAGAGCACCGACGACCGCATTGCCGTGCTCTCGCCGGGCCCGGCGAACGAAACCTATTTCGAGCACGCCTATATAGCCCGTTACCTCGGCATCATGCTGCTGGAAGGCGAGGATCTGACCGTCGTCAATGGCAAGGTGATGGTGCGCACGGTGGCTGGCTTGAAGCCCGTCAGCGTTCTCTGGCGCCGCCTCGACGCCGCCTTTGCCGATCCGCTGGAGCTCGACCAGAATTCCTACATCGGCACGCCCGGCATGGTCGACGCGCTGCGCAATAGCTCCGTCACCTTCGTCAACGCGCTCGGCTCCGGCATCCTCGAAACCCGCGCGCTGCTCGCCTTCATGCCGACGCTGTCGCGCCACCTGCTCGGCGAAGAGCTGAAGCTGCCCTCCATCGCCACCTGGTGGTGTGGCCAGAAGGCCGAGCGCGAGCATGTCGCCCGCCACCTCGACCGCATGGTCGTCGGCTCGGCGTTTTCCCGCCTGCCCTTTTTCGACGACAATGGCCGCTCGGTGCTCGGCTCACGCTACAAGGACCCGCAGAGCCGCAGCATCTCGGAATGGTTGGAAGCCGAAACCGGCAATCTCGTCGGCCAGGAAGTGGTCACCCTCTCGACCACGCCTGCGATGGTCGACGGCAAGCTGACGCCGCGGCCGATGTCGCTGCGCGTCTTTGCCGCCCGCACTCAGAACGGCTGGCAGATCATGCCCGGCGGTTTCGCGCGGATCGGCAGCGGTTCCGACGTATCTGCCATTGCCATGCAGTCGGGCGGCAGCGCGGCCGACGTGTGGATCGTCTCCGACAAGCCGGTCGATCGCACCTCGCTGCTGCCGGCAGAAGAGAGCTTCACCCGCAACATGCCCGGCAGCCTGCCGAGCCGCGCGGCGGACAATCTGTTCTGGCTTGGCCGCTACATCGAGCGCGCCGAAGGCGTGCTGCGCATCCTGCGCGCCTGGCATGCCCGTTTCGCCGAAAGCGCCAACCCCGAACAGCCGCTGCTCGCCTTCGTCAGCGACTATCTCTCCGATATCGACGTCGACACCAAGACCGGCGTCCCGGAAAGCCTGCTGCGCAACATCGACAGCGCCGTCTATTCGGCCAGCAACATCCGCGACCGTTTCTCGCCAGACGGCTGGCTGGCGCTGAACGACCTGTCGAAGACGGCGAAACGTTTCCACGAGCGGGTCAAACCCGGCGACGACGCAGCGCATGCCATGACCATTCTCCTGCGCAAGCTCGCGGGCTTTGCCGGTCTGGTGCATGAAAACATGTACCGCTTCACCGGCTGGCGCTTCCTCACCATCGGCCGCCTGCTCGAACGCGGCCTGCACATGACCCGCCTGCTCGGCCGCATGACCGGCCCTGATGCACCAGACGGCGCGCTCGACATGCTGCTGGAGATCGGCGACAATGTCATGACTCATCGCCGCCGCTACAATGTTTCGACGGCACGGCTCACGGTCACGGACCTGCTGGCGCTCGATCCGCTCAACCCACGCTCCATTCTCTTCCAGCTCAACGAGATCCGAATCGAGGCCGAGCAGTTGCCGAACGCCATGGTCAACGGCCAGATGTCGATGCTCTTCCGCGAAGCCATGCGCCTGCATTCAGGCCTGGCCGTCATGACGCCGGAGGCAATGACGGCCGAGGTTTATACCAATCTCGAGCGCGAGCTGGAGAAGTTCTCCGATATCCTCGCCCGCACATACCTGAATTGAACCGATGCTGTACGATCTCTCGCTCCACATCGGTTACAGATACGAGGTCCCGGCATCGGGCGCGCATCACATGCTGCGCCTCCTGCCGCTCTCGCTGCCAGACCGCCAACGCCTGATCGCCGGCGCTGTCACCGTCACTCCCGAACCGGACGAACTCGCGACTTTCGAGGATTTCTTCCACCACACGACCCGCCACGCGATCCTCCGCGCGCCGCACGAGAAGCTCGACATCCGCATGCAGGCGCGTGTGATGGTTCAGGCTCTCCCAGTCCCCGCCGACTTCTCCCCGATCCTTGATCGGCTGCCGCAGGAACTCGCCGAGACCTGGACGCTCGACGCGGAATCCCCGCATCATTTTCTGGGCACGAGCCCCCGCCTGCCGCGCGACAAAGAGATTGCCGCCTATGCCCGCAAAGAGCTGAAACCAAGCCTGACGGTGCGCCAGATCGCCGAACAGCTCTGTGCCCGCATCCATCGCGACTTCAGATACGATCCCGAGGCGACCACCGTCGATACGACACCCGCCGAGGCCTTCACCAAGAAGCGCGGCGTCTGCCAGGACTTCTCTCACGTGATGATCGTGGCGCTGCGCAGCCTTGGCATTCCCGCAGGCTATGTCAGCGGTTTCCTGCGCACCATCCCGCCGCCGGGCAAGGAACGCCTCGAAGGGGCCGATGCCATGCATGCCTGGGTGCGCGTCTGGTGCGGCAAGCTGACCGGCTGGATGGAATTCGACCCGACCAACAACATCCCCGCCGGCACCGACCATATCGTCGTCGGCTATGGCCGCGACTACTCGGATGTTGCTCCGGTAATCGGCGTACTGAAGAGCTACGGCAGCCACAAGACTGATCAATCTGTCGATGTAATCCCAGTGAAGCAGTAAATCCGGTTATTGGCTCGAATTTTATCGACTTGCTTAAGCCGAATGGAACGTGTCCGCCCCTATAAGTCATCCACAGACTGCGTTTGGATGGACATGATGGCTAGGACCAAGACACAGCATTCCTCGATCTTCTCACGCCTGATCGCCTGCCGATCCGGCAATTTCGGCATGATCACCGCGTTCATCCTGCCGGTCGCTGCGGCCGGTGCAGGTGTCGCCATGGATTTGAATCGCATGATCCAGATCAAGAGCGCTCTGCAGGACTCGACCGACTCAGCCGTTCTTGCGGCCGCAAACGCACTCGCCGTGAAAAACATCTCGGACGACGAGGCCATGTCCCTCGCAAAGAAGTTCATGGCCTCGCAATTTTACAATGTTGTCGAAGGCAAATCGAGCATCGACACCAACAACTCTTCTTCCATCGACAAGGCGGCCATTGGCAGCGTCGAGCGTACCACGTCGACTTCGGGCAAGAGCTTCGACGTCAAGCTCAACAGTTCCTACACGATGAAGACAAACGGCATGACAGCTCTGCTGGGCTGGAAGGAGGTGACGATCAAGGTCTCCTCCACCGCACGCAGCACGACAGAAAGCAAGAATGCCCTGTCGATGTTCCTCGTGCTCGACCGCTCCGGCTCGATGGCCGAGGACACGACCACGGTCAATGACGCACAGCCGACCAAAACGGTTTACTACGACTGCAGCTATTACCAGGGGAGAAAATACATCTCCAAGACCTGCAGCTATCAGGCGACCAACTACTACACCAAAATCGACTCGCTGAAGCTCGCCGTCGCCAGCCTCACGACACAGCTGAACACGGCGGATCCGGAGACCAAATACGTCCGCACCGCCGCTGTTTCCTACAATGCCAGCATGCAGACGCCAACGACAATGGCGTGGGGCACCGCCACGTCCCTGTCTTATGTGCAGGCGCTGACGGCAACCGGCGGCACCGACTCCTCCGACGCCATGGCGCGGGCTTACACGGATGTCTCGAGCTCTCTGGAAGACACGGCCCATAAGAACAAAAACGGCCAGGTTCCGAGCAAGTTCATCATCTTCATGACCGACGGTGACAACAACTACTCGAGCGCAGACACCAAAACCAAGGCGACCTGCGACACCGCCAAAAAGGCTGGCGTCCAGATCTTCACTGTCGCCTTCATGGCACCGAGCAACGGGCAGTCCTTGCTTCAGTATTGCGCCTCCAGCACGTCCAATTATTACGACGCGCAGAATGCCACGCAGCTTGTCGCCGCTTTCAAGGAAATCGGTGACAAGGCGGTTCAGGCCTCCACCCGCCTGACCAACTGACCCGCTTCCAAAGCGTTTGCGGAAATTTGCACTGGCTTGGCCGCGCCCGATCAAGGCGCGGCCTTCCTATGCCCGCGTCGTGTCAGCATTCATCAGGTAAATCAGCAGGTTGCATCACGAAGGCGAGCAATCAACTATTTCGCACGGCCGCTCACCGGCCTGTTGCATGTGTATCATATCGATGCGTAAACTGGCGACGAAGGGGGTGACCGCCGAAAGCGGATCTGGTGGTGCCCTGCGAACCGAGCAAAGCCAGGCGGACCGATGATCAAGACCCTCCATAAAGCCGACCTTCCCCTTCCCAAGCGCGGCGCGTCCGATCCGGCCTCTCTGGCCGGCGAGATCATGGACAAGCTGACCTACAGCATCGGCAAGGACGCGAAGGTCGCCACCCCGCACGACTGGCTGACAGCAACCATCCTCGTCGTGCGCGACCGCATCATCGACACCTGGATGGAATCGACGCGCGCCACTTACATGAACAATGGCAAGCGGGTCTATTATCTGTCGCTGGAATTCCTGATCGGCCGGCTCCTGCGCGATGCCATGTCCAACCTCGGCCTCATGGACGACATTCGCGAGGCGCTGTCCTCGCTGTCCGTCGAATTCGACGTCATTGCCGGCCTTGAACCGGATGCCGCTCTCGGCAATGGTGGCCTCGGCCGCCTCGCCGCCTGCTTCATGGAGAGCATGGCGACCGTGAACATTCCGGCTTATGGTTACGGCATCCGCTATGTGCACGGCCTCTTCCGCCAGCAAATGGCGGAGGGCTGGCAGGTCGAGCTGCCGGAAAGCTGGCTTGCCCATGGCAACCCTTGGGAATTCGAGCGCCGCGAAAGCTCCTACGAAGTCGGCTTCGGCGGCACGGTCGAGACGATCGACGCACCGGATGGCGAACTGCGTTACGTCTGGAAGCAGGGCGAACGTGTCATCGCCACCGCATATGACACGCCGGCTGTCGGCTGGCGCGGCGAGCGGGTGAATACCCTGCGACTGTGGTCTGCCCAGCCGATCGACCCGATCCTGCTCGACGCCTTCAATGCCGGCGACCACATCGGCGCACTGCGCGAGAGCAACAAGGCCGAATCGCTGACCCGCGTGCTCTACCCTGCCGACGCCACGCCGGCCGGTCAGGAACTACGCCTGCGCCAAGAATTCTTTTTCTGTTCCGCCTCGCTGCAGGACATTGTCCGCCGTCACCTGCAGCAGGGCAACACGCTGGCCCAACTGCCGGAAAAGGTGGCAATTCAGTTGAACGACACCCATCCGGCCGTTTCCGTCGCCGAATTGATGCGCCTCCTCGTCGATGTGCATGGGGTCAACTTTGACGACGCCTGGGAGATTTCTTCCAAGACCTTTTCCTACACCAACCACACGCTGCTGCCCGAAGCGCTGGAAAGCTGGCCGGTTCCGCTCTTCGAACGGCTTCTGCCGCGTCACATGCAACTGGTCTACGCGATCAACGCCAAGATCCTGCTCGATGCCCGCAAGAACCGCGGCTTCAACGACCAGGAAATCCGCCACATCTCCCTGATCGACGAAAGCGGCGACCGCCGCGTGCGCATGGGTAACCTCGCCTTTATCGGTTCGCATTCGATCAACGGCGTCTCGGCGCTGCACACCGAACTGATGAAGGAGACGGTCTTTGCCGATCTCCACAAGCTCTACCCGACCCGTATCAACAACAAGACCAACGGGATTACCCCACGCCGCTGGCTGATGCAGTGCAACCCGGATCTGACCAACCTGATCAAGGAAGCGATCGGCGCTGAATTCCTCGATGATGCGGACAAGCTGAAGGCGCTCGACGCCTTCGCAGACGACGCGTCGTTCCAGGAGAAGTTCGCCGCCGTCAAGCGCGCCAACAAGGTGCGTCTGGCAAGCCTTGTCGCCGGCCGTATGGGTATCCGGCTCGATCCGGAGGCGATGTTCGACATCCAGATCAAGCGTATTCACGAATACAAGCGCCAACTCCTCAACATCATCGAGACGGTGGCGCTCTTCGACCAGATCCGTTCTCATCCCGAGCGCGACTGGGTGCCGCGCGTCAAGCTTTTTGCCGGCAAGGCGGCTCCGAGCTATCACAACGCCAAGCTCATCATCAAACTTGCCAACGACGTCGCCCGCGTCATCAACAATGATCCCTCCGTGCGCGGCCTGCTGAAGGTCGTGTTCGTGCCGAACTACAATGTTTCTCTGGCCGAAGTCATGGTGCCCGCTGCCGACCTCTCCGAACAGATTTCCACCGCCGGCATGGAAGCGTCTGGAACCGGGAACATGAAGTTCGCGTTGAACGGTGCATTGACCATCGGAACACTCGATGGCGCCAATGTCGAAATGCGCGACCATGTCGGGGAGGAGAACATAGTGATTTTCGGAATGACCGCGGACGAGGTCGGACGTGTCAGGGCCGAGGGACACAATCCCCGCGCTGCCATCGACGCGTCACGCGAATTGCAGCAGGCCCTTTCCTCGATCGCTTCGGGCGTGTTTTCACCCGATGACCGCGACCGCTATGCCGGCCTGATGCAGGGCATCTACCAGCACGACTGGTTCATGGTCGCCGCAGACTTCGACGCCTATGCCCAGGCCCAGCGTCAGGTTGACGAAATCTGGAACGGCAAATCCGGCTGGTATTCCAAGACTATCTGCAACACCGCACGCATGGGCTGGTTCTCGTCCGACCGCACCATTCGCCAGTACAATGCGGATATCTGGAGAGCCTGATGGCAAAATCGCCGAAGAAGAACGGTGTCGACCCCAAGCCGGATACACCGTCGGCGGACGAAATTGAGGCAATCATCAACGGCACGCATGGTGACCCCTTCGCCTTTATCGGCCTACAGCAGCATGACGGCGGATTCGTCGCCCGCTGTTTCATTCCGGGGGCCGAGACAGTCACCGCCCATACCCTGTCGGGTGAGGCGATCGGCGAACTGACGCAGCGTCACGAGGCAGGCTTCTTTTCCGGAATCGTCAGCGCCACGTCCCTGCAGCCGATCCGCTACCGCGCCACTCGGGGTGACGATGAATGGATGGTCACGGACCCCTACAGCTTTTGGCCCATTCTGGGCCCAATGGATGACTACTTCATCCGAGAAGGCTCTCATCTCAGGCTCTTCGACAAGATGGGCGCCCATCCGATCAGGCATCAGGGCGTGGATGGTTTTCACTTCGCCGTCTGGGCTCCGAACGCCCGCCGGGTATCCGTCGTCGGCGACTTCAACGACTGGGACGGCCGTCGCCACGTGATGCGGCTTCGCCGCGACACCGGCATCTGGGAGATCTTTGCCCCGGACGTTCGCTCGGGCGCCAGCTACAAGTTCGAGATCATCGGCCCGCATGGCGAACTGTTGCCGCTGAAGGCTGACCCTTACGCACGCCGCGCCGAGATGCGCCCAAAGAATGCCTCGGTGACGACAGGTGAACTGGAGCAGATCTGGGACGACGATGCCCATCGCAAGCACTGGGCGAGCATCGACCAGCGACGTCAGCCGGTGTCGATTTATGAAGTCCATGCCGGGTCCTGGCAACGGCGTGACGATGGCTCGATGCTGACCTGGGACGAGATGGCCGAGCGCCTGATCCCTTACTGCGTCGACATGGGCTTCACTCATATCGAATTCATGCCGATCGCAGAGCACCCCTATGACCCCTCCTGGGGCTACCAGACGACGGGGCTCTACGCGCCGACAGCGCGTTTCGGTGAACCGGAAGGGTTCGCCCGCTTCGTCAATGGCTGCCACAAGGTTGGCCTCGGCGTCATCCTCGATTGGGTCCCGGCGCACTTTCCGACCGACGCGCATGGACTTCGTCACTTCGATGGGACGGCACTCTACGAACATGCCGACCCTCGCCAGGGCTTCCACCCGGACTGGAACACGGCGATCTATAATTTCGGTCGCCTGGAAGTCCTGTCCTACCTGATCAACAACGCTCTCTACTGGGCGGAAAAATTCCACATCGACGGCCTGCGCGTGGATGCGGTCGCGTCGATGCTCTACCTCGACTACTCCCGCAAGGAAGGCGAGTGGATCCCCAATGAATATGGTGGGCGGGAAAACCTGGAGGCGGTCCGCTTCCTCCAGCAGATGAACCACCATGTTTATGGCAGCCACCCGGGCATCATGACCATCGCCGAAGAGAGCACTTCGTGGCCCAAGGTCTCGCAGCCTGTGCATGAAGGCGGTCTCGGCTTCGGCTTCAAGTGGAACATGGGCTTTATGCATGACACGCTGAGCTATTTCGCTCGGGACCCGATCTACCGGAAACACCATCACAGCGAACTGACCTTCGGCCTGCTCTATGCCTTCTCGGAAAACTTCGTGCTGCCGATTTCTCACGACGAAGTGGTACATGGCAAAGGCTCGATGATCGCCAAGATGCCCGGCGATGACTGGCAGAAATTCGCTAATCTCAGGGCCTATTACGGCCTGATGTGGGGCCATCCAGGCAAGAAGCTCTTGTTCATGGGCCAGGAATTTGCCCAGTGGGGCGAATGGTCGGAAGAGCGTTCACTCGACTGGAACCTGCTAGCCTATGCCCCGCATGAAGGCATGCGCCGGCTGGTCCGGGACTTGAACTTCACCTACCGCTCGAAGCCGGCGCTGCATGCGCGCGATTGCGAGGGTGAAGGCTTCGAATGGATCATCGGAGACGACCAGGACAATTCCGTCTTTGCCTGGCTGCGCAAGGCGCCGGGCGAAAAGCCGATCGCCGTGATCTGCAATCTGACACCGAACTTCCACGAACGCTACGAATTGAGCTTGCCTGCGGCCGGCCGTTGGCGTGAGATACTCAACACCGATGCCGAGATTTATGGCGGCAGCGGCAAGGGCAATGGTGGTCGCGTGGAGGCGCATGCCACGGGAGGCGAATGGGCAAAGGCGGGGCTCACACTGCCGCCGCTCGCCGTGATCATGCTGGAATTGGAACAATAAGGGGAGGATACACATGACGGAAAAGAGAACAAAAAGCCTGTCGCGCGATGCCATGGCCTATGTGTTGGCCGGTGGCCGCGGAAGCCGCCTCAAGGAACTGACGGACCGTCGCGCTAAACCCGCCGTCTATTTCGGCGGCAAGGCCCGCATCATCGACTTCGCCCTGTCGAACGCGCTCAATTCCGGCATCCGCCGCATCGGCGTCGCCACTCAGTACAAGGCCCACTCCCTCATCCGCCATCTGCAACTCGGCTGGAACTTCTTCCGTCCCGAGCGTAACGAGAGCTTCGACATCCTGCCCGCCTCGCAGCGCGTTTCGGAAACGCAGTGGTACGAAGGCACGGCCGACGCCGTCTACCAGAATGCCGACATCATCGAATCCTACGCGCCGGAATACATGGTCATCCTCGCCGGCGACCACATCTACAAGATGGACTACGAGCAGATGCTCCAGCAGCACGTGGATTCAGGCGCCGAGGTGACCATCGGCTGCCTGGAAGTGCCGCGTATGGAAGCGACTGGCTTCGGCGTAATGCATGTCGATGCCACCGACCGCATCATCGACTTCGTCGAAAAGCCGGCCGATCCGCCGGGCATTCCCGGGAATCCGGATCTGGCGCTGGCCTCGATGGGCATCTACGTCTTCCACACAAAATTCCTGATGGAACTGCTGCGCCGCGACGCCGCCGATCCGGACTCCAGCCGCGACTTCGGCAAGGACATCATTCCTTACGTCGTGAAGAGCGGCAAGGCTGTCGCCCACCGCTTCGCCCAGTCCTGCGTCCGCTCCGATTTCGAGCGCGAACCCTACTGGCGCGACGTCGGCACGATCGATGCCTATTGGCAGGCCAACATCGACCTGACCGACATCGTCCCCGAGCTCGATCTCTACGACAAGAGCTGGCCGATCTGGACCTATTCCGAGATCACCCCGCCGGCCAAGTTCGTTCATGACGACGAGGGTCGCCGCGGCTCGGCGATTTCCTCGCTCGTCTCCGGCGACTGCATCATCTCCGGCTCCTCGCTCTACAAGAGCCTGCTCTTCACCGGTGTACGTGCCAATTCCTATTCCCGCCTCGAAGGCGCGGTCGTCCTGCCCAAGGTGCAGGTCGGTCGTCATGCGCGCCTCACCAATGTCGTCATCGACCATGGCGTGGTGATCCCGGAAGGGCTGATCGTCGGGGAAGATCCGGAAATGGACGCCAAGCGCTTCCGCCGCAGCGAAAATGGAATTTGCCTCATTACACAGTCGATGATCGACAAACTGGGTTAGCCACGTCCATGAAGGTCCTTTCGGTCGCTTCCGAACTCTACCCGCTGATCAAGACAGGGGGCCTGGCCGACGTGGCCGGCGCCCTGCCCTTGGCGCTTGCCGCCCACGGGGTGGAGACGAGAACCCTGATCCCGGGCTATCCCGCAGTGATGAAAGCGGTCAAGGCACCGAAAAAGATCCATGAATTCGGAAGCCTGCTGGACGAGCGCGCGACCCTTCTCTCGGCTCGGCACGAGGGGTTGGATCTCCTGATCCTCGACTGCCCGCAACTCTACGAGCGTTCGGGCGGCCCCTATCTCGACACCCATGGCCGCGACTATCCCGACAACTGGAAACGGTTCGCGGTCCTCTCCAAGGCAGGCGCCGAAATCGCCGCAGGTGCGCTGGCGGGTTACAAGCCCGACCTCGTGCACGTGCACGACTGGCAGAGCGCGCTGGTGCCGGTCTACATGCGCTATGCCGAGACCGCGGAAGTGCCGGGCCTCCTCACCATCCACAACATCGCCTTCCAGGGCCAGTTCGCCGCGTCGCTCTTTCCCTATCTCGAACTCCCCGGCCATGCCTTTTACGAAGCGCTCGAATATTACGGCACCCTGAGCTACCTGAAGAGCGGCATCGTGACCTCCTACGCCGTCTCGACCGTCAGCCCCTCTTATGCCGATGAAATCCTGACGCCGGAATTCGGCATGGGGCTCGAAGGGCTGATCGCCAGCCGTGGGGCCGATCTCTATGGCATCGTCAACGGCATCGATGCCGATGTCTGGAACCCTGCGACTGATACGCTCCTGCCCGCCGGCTATTCCGCAGCCACGCTGAAGAAGCGTGCCGGCAACCGCGCGGCCCTCGTCGAGCGGTTCGGCTTGGATGCGGACGATGGTCCGATCTTCTGCGTGATATCGCGGCTGACCTGGCAAAAGGGCCTCGACCTCTTGCCCGCCGTCATCGATGAACTGGTTGCCCTCGGCGGCAAGCTCGCCATCCTCGGCTCCGGCGACAGCGACATCGAGGCAGCGCTGCAGGGAGCAGCGGCCCACAATCGCGGCCGGGTCGGCATGGTGCTTGGCTACGACGAAAAACTCTCGCACCTGATGCAGGCCGGATCTGACGTCATTCTCGTGCCCTCGCGCTTCGAGCCCTGTGGGCTCACCCAGCTCTACGCATTGCGTTACGGCTGTATCCCGCTCGTCGCCCGTACCGGCGGTCTCGCGGATACGATCATCGACGCCAACGAAGCGGCGCTGGCCGCCGGCGTGGCGACCGGCGTGCAATTCTCTCCCGTTACGGCAGACGCGCTGCGTCGCGCCATCCGCCGCACCATCCGGCTCTACCGTGACCAGCGTCTCTGGTCGCAGATGCAGAAGCAGGGCATGAAGTCGGACGTCTCCTGGAACAGGAGCGGCGTGACCTATGCCGAACTCTATCAACGCCTCGTCTCGAAAGGCCAGTAATCGATGATCTCGACCGTCTCCACGAAACCCTATGCGGACCAGAAGCCCGGCACCTCGGGACTGCGCAAGAAGGTTCCGGTCTTCCAGCAGGAAAACTACGCCGAAAACTTCATCCAGGCGATTTTCGACAGCCTGGAAGGCTTTACCGGCCAGACGCTGGTGATCGGCGGTGACGGCCGCTACTACAACCGCGAAGTCATCCAGAAGGCGCTGAAGATGGCCGCCGCCAATGGGTTCGGAAAGGTCATGGTTGGCAAGGGCGGCATCCTCTCGACGCCGGCTGCCTCGCATGTCATTCGCAAATACAAGGCCTTCGGCGGCATTGTGCTCTCTGCCAGCCACAACCCCGGCGGCCCGACCGAAGACTTCGGCATCAAATACAATATCGGCAATGGCGGCCCGGCACCGGAAAAGATTACCGACGCGATCTTCGCCCGCACGAAGGTGATCGACAGCTACAAGATCGCTGACGTCGCCGACATCGACCTCGACACAACAGGCAGCTTCGATCTCGCCGGCATGACCGTCGAGGTGATCGATCCGGTCACTGACTATGCCGACCTGATGGAAACCCTCTTCGATTTCCCAGCGATCCGCGCGTTGATCGCCGGCGGCTTCCGCGTGGTGATAGACAGTATGAGCGCCGTCACCGGCCCGTATGCCGTGGAGATCCTGGAAAAGCGCCTCGGCGCTCCCGCCGGTTCCGTGCGCAACGAAATCCCCCTACCCGACTTCGGCCACCACCATCCGGATCCCAACCTGGTGCATGCCAAGACCCTCTACGACGATGTCATGAGCGCCGACGGCCCGGACTTCGGCGCCGCCTCCGATGGCGACGGCGACCGCAACATGGTGGTCGGCAAGGGCATGTTCGTCACACCCTCCGACAGCCTGGCGATGATCGCCGCCAACGCCACCTGCGCCCCCGGCTACAGACAAGGCATCGCCGGCATCGCCCGCTCCATGCCGACGAGCGCCGCCGCCGACCGTGTGGCGGAAAAGCTCGGAATCGGCATGTACGAGACCCCGACCGGCTGGAAATTCTTCGGCAACCTGATGGATGCCGGCAAGGTCACCGTCTGCGGCGAAGAAAGTTTTGGCACCGGCTCCGACCATGTGCGCGAAAAGGACGGCCTCTGGGCGGTGCTCTTCTGGCTCAACATCGTTGCCGCGCGCAAGCAGAGCGTGAAGCAGATCGTGGAGGCCCATTGGGCGGAATACGGCCGCAATTACTATTCGCGTCACGACTATGAAGGCGTTGAGACCGACAGCGCCAACGCCCTGGTCGCAGCGCTCCGCGCCAAGCTCGACAGCCTGCCCGGCACTAGGATCAACGGCCTGACCGTGACGGCCGCCGACGACTTCGCCTATCACGACCCGATCGACCACTCCGTCTCGAAGAACCAGGGCATCCGCATCCTCTTCGAAGGCGGCAGCCGCATCGTCTTCCGCCTCTCCGGCACCGGCACCTCAGGCGCGACGCTGCGCCTTTACGTCGAGCGCTACGAGCCCGACGCGAGCCGCCACGGCATGGAGACGCAGGCAGCGCTGGCGGATTTGATCGCGGCGGCGGAAGAGGTGGCGGAGATCAAGCGGTATACGGGCATGAGCGAGCCGACGGTCATTACGTGACGGTTTAGAAGACTGTGCGGCCGGGAGCGGCGGCTCTGGCGAAATACATCACTACCTTCGCTCAGCGTAGAGAGACTGCGGCCTAGCTATCTCCCAAGACTTGGCCCGTAGCACCGAGATAAAGGGTGATCAGGCGGACCAGCTCCTTGTGCATCGCCTGATCATGGATCGCGCCGCGCCGCGCCGCATTGTGGATCACCCCGTCGATGGCGTCGGACAGTACGCGCCCGGCGATTTGATCGGCGGCATTGGGTGATCGATTTCCATGGGTCGCAATGGCATTCGCGAAATAGGATAGGTATTCGATCTCGAACTTGCTTTCGGGATTTCGATACTCTTCTGAACTGGGAGCTTCGTCCAACAGGACGCGATGCAGTCCGGGATGCACACTGTGAGCCGCGACCACGGCTTCGACCAGTCGGACCGCGAAGTCCGCCGGTGTGATCTCACCCGCCGGGAGAGAGCGCATTGCAGCCATACTGTCATCCAGATGTTGACTGCGAATGGCGTCCACGAGAGTGAGCTTGTCGGGAAAGTACTGGTACAGCGAGCCTATGCTCACGCCGGCCAATTCGGCAACTCTGTTGGTCGTAAACCCCGCCCATCCTTCATTGCTCAGAATACGAGCACCTGCCTCTACAATTGTTTCCACAGTTGCGCGAGAGCGGGCTTGTCTCGGCTCCTTACGCATCATGGATCGCCGTTTTGCAATGCGAGTAGACAAGAGTGTTGCTCCGGAGAAAATGTGAAGGACTTACTCGCATTTAAAGCATCAAAGGACCGGAGATCAATGAGCACAATGCTGCAATCACTTTACGAATATCAGGCTTGGGCCAATGTCGACCTGTTCGACAAACTCGAAAGTTTGGACCACGAACATAACAAGTCAGAGCTCCAATCCGCGCTTCGCCTGATCAGCCATAACTATGTTGTTTCGCAGATATTCGCCGGCCATCTCCAAGGCATTCCACATGGCTATGGCTCTGACAACCTCGAAATCACGCCTCCGCTGACCGATCTCAGGGCCTCTGTCACATCAGCGGACCAATGGTACCTTGATTATATACGCTCAGCATCCCGTCCGGCGCTCTCTGAGGCCGTGGCCTTCACCTTCACCGACGGCGACAAAGGCTTCATGACCCGCGAAGAGATGCTGACCCATGTTGTTTTGCATGGCGGATATCATCGCGGAGAGGTGGGCCGAATCCTGTCGCAGCGCTCCATTACCCCGCCGTGGGACACTTTTGCCGTCTACCTCCATCACACCGATGCTGATCGGCGTATGCAGGGCATGCGGATATCCGTGAGTGTATGAAGGAGTTGCCACCCCAAGATGGGTCAGGAGGTCTGGGAAGCCGTTAAACAACGGAAGCGTTGGGCCAAGACATTGCGCAACGATTGACTCCTACATCACATCCACTATTCTGGATATATGGATGAAAAATCGACGATCGCGGCCCTTGCCGCCCTGGCGCAGCCGACCCGGCTCCAGACTTTCCGCCTGCTGGTGGCGCATGAACCCGATGGCGTTCCCGCCGGCGAACTCGCCCGCCTGATCGGCGTGCCGCAGAACACCATGTCGGCGCATCTCTCGACGCTCTCGCAGGCAGGTCTCGTCACGGGCGAGCGCCAGAGCCGCTCGATCCTCTACCGCGCCGATCTCGATCGCTTCCGCGCGGTCGCGCTTTACCTGCTCAAGGATTGCTGCGGCGGCAATGCCAGCCTCTGCCAGCCGCTGATCGACGATCTCGCCTGCTGCAGCGCGAGGGCAGCGCCGGGACTATCTCAATGACCGACCTCCCCCGTCGCCTCACCGCCGAAGCGGTCGGCACCGCAATCCTGGTCGCAACCGTCGTCGGCTCCGGCATCATGGCCGATCGTCTCTCCGACGATGTCGCGGTCTCCCTGCTCGGCAACACGATCCCCACGGGCGCGATCCTCTTTGTGCTGATCACGATCTTGGGTCCCATCTCCGGTGCCCATCTCAACCCGGTTGTCACAATGGTCTTCGCTCTTCGGAAGGAGTTCGAGGCCTCCGCAGTCCTGCCATACGTTCTCGCCCAGATCCTCGGCGGCGTCGTCGGTGCCCTCATCGCCCATGTGATGTTCGAGCTGCCAGTCTTGCAGATCTCGGAAACGGTTCGTACGGGCTCTGCCCAATGGACGGCCGAGGCGGTAGCAACCTTCGGCCTGCTCCTCACCATCCTCGGCGGCCTGCGCTTCAAGGCGGACGCTATCCCCATGCTGGTCGGCCTCTATATCACGGCGGCCTACTGGTTCACGGCATCGACCTCTTTCGCCAACCCGGCCGTGGCGATTGCCCGAAGCCTGACCAATACCTTTGCCGGCATCCGCCCGATCGACCTTACCGGCTTCATTCTGGCGCAGATTGCCGGGGCATTAGTCGCGGCCGCTATCGCTGCCTGGCTTTTTGCAGAGAGCCGCAACGAGATCCCCCCCATTGTCCCGGAAGGAACGGAACGTCCATGACCGTCACCATCTATCACAACCCGGCCTGCGGCACCTCGCGCAACACGCTTGAGATCATCCGGCATGCCGGCATCGAGCCCACGGTCATCGAATATCTGAAGACCCCGCCGAGCAAGGAAGATCTGGCAAAGATGATCGCCGATTCCGGACTGTCGGTGCGTCAGGCGATCCGCGAAAAGGGCACGCCCTACGAGGAGCTCGGCCTCGCCGATCCCGCCCTCTCGGAGGACGAACTGCTCGACGCCATGATCGCGACACCGATCCTGATCAACCGCCCGCTCGTCGTCACCGAGATGGGCGCCCGCCTCTGCCGCCCGTCCGAAGTCGTGCTCGACATCCTGCCCGCCGACGCCTTCACCTCCGCCTTCGTCAAGGAAGACGGCGAAGCCGTTCTCGATGCGGAGGGCAAGCGCATTGTCTGACTTGAATGTAGACCTGCCCGCCGCCGATCTCGATCACCTGCGTTTGCCGGACCTGGAGGCGCTGCGCCGCCCCTTCTCAAGCCACAAGCCGCGCATCCTGATCCTCTATGGTTCGCTGCGGCAGGTGTCCTTCAGTCGGCTGCTGGCGATGGAAGCCAAGCGCCTGCTCGAACATTTCGGCGCCGAGGTAAAGGTATTCGACCCCTCGGGCCTGCCCCTGCCCGACGATGCGCCTGTCGGCCATCCGAAGGTCCAGGAATTGCGTGAGCTCTCTCAGTGGTCCGAAGGTCAGGTCTGGGTCAGCCCCGAGCGCCACGGCACGCTGACCGGCATTATGAAAGCGCAGATCGACTGGATTCCCCTGTCCGTCGGCGCGATCCGCCCGACCCAGGGCAAGACGCTCGCCGTCATGCAGGTCTCCGGCGGTTCGCAGTCGTTCAACGCCGTCAATGCCATGCGCCTGCTCGGACGCTGGATGCGGATGATCACCATCCCGAACCAGTCATCAGTCGCCAAGGCATACCAGGAATTCGACGGTAACGGCCGCATGAAGCCCTCGTCCTATTACGAGCGCGTCGTCGATGTCTGCGAGGAATTAGTGAAGTTCACCCTGCTGACGCGCGACATCTCCGGCTACCTCACCTATCGCTACAGCGAGCGCAAGGAAGCGGCGTTAAAGGGTGTGAACCTCAAGGCCGTGTGAGCGCAACCACACTGGTCGGCAGTCGCCCGCCTGCTATTGTTCCCATTGAGGCGAGCGAATCAACCAGACCGCGAGGCGACCCATGACCATGCCAATGCTCGGAGCCACCCTTGGCAAGACGGGTGCCGATTTCCGCCTCTGGTCGCATCATGCGGATCGCGTCGAACTATGCCTCTTCGATGGGCGGGGCGAGACAGAATTTGACCGTCTATCGATGACGCGTGGCGAAGGTGATGTGCACCACGTTTTCGTTCAGGGGATGAAGGAAGGCGCCCGCTACGGCTTCCGCATCCACGGCCCCTATGATCCGGCGCAGGGGCACTGGTACGATCCGTCCAAACTGCTGGTCGACCCCTATGCGACTGAACTAGACCGCCCCTTCATCTATGATGTCAGGCTCGGTCAGTTCGGCATCGATACCGCGGCCCTGATGCCGAAGGCGATCCTGAAGGCCCACAAGCCGGTGAGACCCATGATGCCGCTCGGCGAGCGCTGCGGCTTCATCTACGAGGTCAACGTCAAGGCCTTCACCATGCTGCATCCGGATGTGCCGGAGGCCGAGCGCGGCACGCTGAAGGCGCTTGCCAATCCCTCGGTCCTCGCGCATTTGCGCCGCATCGGCGTCGACATGGTCGAACTCATGCCGATCACCGCCTGGATCGACGAACGGCACCTGCCCCCCCTAGGCCTCACCAACAGCTGGGGTTACAATCCCGTCGCCATGATGGCGCTCGACCCGCGCATCGTGCCCGGCGGTGTCGGGGAACTGCGCGAGACGGTCGCCGCCCTCCATGCCGAGGGCATCGACGTCATCCTCGACCTCGTCTTCAACCATACGGGCGAAAGCGATGTCTTGGGCACGACGCTGTCGCTGCGCGGCATCGACAACCGCTCGCTCTTCCGCCACGTGGCTGATGACCCCGGCACGCTGGTCAACGACACCGGCTGCGGCAACACGCTCGCCTGCGACCATCCCTTTATCCGCCGGCTGATCGTCGATACGCTGCGCCACTTCGTGCTTTCGGCCGGCGTGGATGGTTTCCGCTTCGACCTCGCGCCGATCATGGGGCGCCACTGGGACGGCTTCCATCAGGATGCCCCCACGCTTCGCGCCATCCTTGAGGACGAGGTGCTTGAGGATCGCGTCTTGATTGCCGAGCCCTGGGACATCGGGCTCGGCGGCTACCAGCTCGGCCGCTTCCCGCCCGCCTTCCTTGAATGGAACGACCGCGCCCGCGACACCTTCCGCCGCCACTGGCGGGGCGACGCCTGGACAACGGGCGATCTTGCAACGGCACTTGCCGGCTCCGCCGATCTCTTCGCCCATGACGGCCACGGCCAGACCCGCAGCGTCAACTTCATCGCCGCCCATGACGGCTTTTCCCTCTACGATCTCGTTTCCTATGAGCACAAACACAACGAGGCAAATGGCGAGGAAAACAGGGACGGCCACAACGAGAACCATTCCTGGAACAATGGCGTCGAGGGTGAAACGTCAGACAAGGCGATCCTGAAGAAGCGCCGGGAGGATGTCGAAGCCCTGCTCTCGACGCTGTTTGCCAGCCGCGGCGCGGTGATGCTGACGGCGGGCGACGAGTTCGGCCGCACCCAACGCGGCAACAACAATGCCTATTGCCAGGACAATGCGCTGACCTGGCTTGACTGGTCGAAGGCCGATGCGCAACTGATCGAAACCACCGCCCGGCTTGCCGCCATGCGCCAGCGTTTCTCCTGTTTCATGGACGCAAGTGTGCTAACCGGAGAGGGCGACGTGACATGGCTGAATACCGACGGCCAGCCGATGGCGGTGGGCGACTGGGAAAAGCCCGATCTCGGCGCTTTCACCATGATGCTCGCCAGCATTGATCGTGAGACGGGCACTGAGTGTCGGGTCGCCGTCCTGTTCAACAGATCTTCAGAGCCACGAGACTTCGTCCTTCCGACGCAAGACAAGCGCAAATGGCGCCGGCTGGAGACTGGCCGCAACGCTGCCAAGATCGTGGTAAAATCCCGTAGCGTGGATTTCTGGACCCAAAGCTGAGTTTTTGCACCGCAGTGATGTTAGCCTCTTTCGCCTGACATCAAGCGGCTGTAGCTTGCGGGAATTATTGAAGGATCGGGTTCTTTTGATGCCGCAAGAGATTTCACTGAGAGACGTTCCCGGCCTCGTGGGCGCCGTGGTCGGGGTTTCCGACTGGATCACCGTCGACCAGCCAATGATCGACGCCTTCGCCGGCGCCACCATGGACCACCAGTTCATCCACACCGACCCCGTGCGCGCGGCGGCAGAAACGCCTTTTGGCGGCACGATCGCTCACGGCTTTCTCACCGTGTCGCTGCTCTCGGCGATGAACTACAATTGCCTGCCAAAGATCCGCGAACAGACGCTGGGCATCAATTACGGCTTCGACAAGCTACGCTTCATGTCGCCGGTAAAAACCGGCAAGCGCATCCGGGGAAGTTTCAAGCTCGCGGGCGCGCGTTTCCGTGGCGCCGGC
Organism: Rhizobium glycinendophyticum; assembly: GCF_006443685.1. Taxonomy (NCBI): domain Bacteria; kingdom Pseudomonadati; phylum Pseudomonadota; class Alphaproteobacteria; order Hyphomicrobiales; family Rhizobiaceae; genus Peteryoungia; species Peteryoungia glycinendophytica. The sequence goes on from NZ_VFYP01000003.1 coordinate 45,862, forward strand.
ATGCTGATGCTGACCTATGAGGTCACCGTCGAGATCGAGGACGAGCGCAAGCCCGCGCTCACCGCCGACTGGATCACCATCTCCCAGTTCGACCCGAAAGATCGTCCCGAAGGGGTCTGACACGAAAGGCGCCCGCGACGATGAGCGAGGACCGCGCAGACCTGATCCGCCAGAGTTTCCTTCGCCAGGCCAAGGCCTGCGCCGATCTCGGCTCTCCCTTCACCGCCCGCCTCTGCGCGCTGGCGGCAGAGCGGTTGACGGAAGAAACCCGTGTTGGCGCAACGGTCCTCGGTTGGTCGGGCAACCCCGACGGTACCGGCGATGCACTCGCGCTGCGGCTCGCCGGCACGCTGCACGCCCTTGTTCGCTCCGGCCAGGACCCAGCACTTGCAGCCGTCTACCCGCCCCATGCCGTCGACGACGACACGCTCTGGGCCGCGATCGAGGCCGCGATGCGCCGGGACGAAGCCTTCATGCTGGAGCGCCTGAAATCCGCCCCGCAGACCAACGAGGTGCGCCGCTCCTCCGCCCTGCTCCCCGGTTTCCTGACCATTGCGGCGCAGACCGGCAAGCCGCTGATCCTCTCGGAAGTCGGCGCCAGCGCCGGGTTGAACCTTCAATGGGATCGCTACAGCTACCGCCTCGGGGATTTCAGCTGGGGCAAGGTCTCGGCCGTCGGACTCGCCCCGCGCTGGGAGGGTCCGCCGCCACCGCAAGCCCCAATCGAGATCACCGAACGGGCCAGCTGTGATCTGAACCCGCTCGACCCCGCCTCGGAAGACGATCGCCTGCGGCTCTTCTCCTACATCTGGGCCGACCAGCAGGACCGCCTCGATCGCACGGCAGCAGCGCTTGAAATGGCAACCGAAAGCGGCCTGAAGGTGGAAAAGGCCGATGCCATCGACTGGCTGCGCAAGCGCTTGACAACGCCGCGTCCGGGAATGGCCCACGTGATCTACCACACCATCGCCTGGCAATATCTGCCACCGGCGCTGAAGGCCAAGGGTGAAGCCCTGATCGCCGAAGTGGGCGCCCGCGCGACAGAGGCCGCCCCGCTGGCGCGCCTGCAGCTGGAAGCCGACGGCAAGCCGGAAGGGGCAGCCATCCTGCTCACGTTCTGGCCGCCGGGGGAGACCCGCGAGATTGGCCGGGCGGATTTTCACGGGCGCTGGGTGAAATGGGTTGGGTGGGGAGGTTCAGCCGTCTGAGTTGAAGCACCCAGTGGAGTTGGGCCGCACATGGATGATGATCATGGGCAATCAGCAGTTCTCATCAGGGATATGGAACTCTTCAGCGGTTACGCGCTCACCCGTGGTGAACCTGCCAGACCGAGAAAGACAAGCACAGCCTGATTGAGCCGTAGGATATCGGCGTCATCCAGCCGTCCCACCCTTGTACCGACCTTGGACTTCGGGACTGTCGTAATCTTGTCCACCATGAGGCGGCAAGGCGAATGCAGCCCATTCCGTTCATTTGGCGCCACAGGCAGGCGAAAGAGCGGCGCTTCGGTCTCGTCTGTGGTGAATGCGCAGATCGTGATCGAATCCGTCGCGTCAAACGCCTCATCCTGGACCACGACAACGGGGCGAGGCTTTCCCGCATAGTCTTTACCACCGGAAACTGTCCAAATGTCGCCGCGTCTCACGCGTCTTCACCATCTTCGAAGTCGATGTCGGACGCCGCATCGATGAATGCCTGATCGTTCAGTGCTTCAGCGCTCATTGCAACGGCTAGTGACTGCCGATGCGCTTCCGCCTTAAATGACGGAGCACGAACATCCGGCACCCAGATCTGAATCGGCCGCAAGCCTTGCGCCCGTAGGCGTGCGCGATGTTCGCTCACCTTCACGCGGGAGGGCTTTGGTTTGGCGGTGGAGGACATGGAGGCTCCATCTGCTTCGCATCTTTGTTTTCAAGAGTTGTGACCGGAGAAACGGAAACGGTGTTCCGACAACAGCTCAGTTACATGTAACCTATCATGGCCTCACGCAGATTGCGAGCCTTGTGATGCAGAGTGCGCAGGATAGAGGAAGCGGTAGAAAATCGGACCAGGCTGGCATCTCACAACCCAAAACAGAAAAAGGCCGGGTCACCCCGGCCTCCTCAAATCCCGTCGAACACTCGCCCCTCAGAGCGAGGCATCCTCCGCACCTTCGGCGAGCATGCCGAAGGCATATTCCGCAAAGGACCGCCAGCATTCCACCCGGAACGTATCTTCCTCGACGCGGTGGAGGATGATCTCGATCTTGCCGAACACCGTGCGCGTCACGGCGCCCACCGGGAAGGCGGCGAGAGAGAGGTCGAGCGGGCAGGCAGCGTTGAGCGTGTCGGCAGCGGCAGGTCCCGAGACGATGATCGCGGTGTTGCGGTGGGAGATGTCGGTCGCCGAATGCACCACGCCGGAGGCGGCGCAATCGGCCATCAACGCGTCACCCTTCTCATCGATCAGGAACCATTCGTCCGGACCGATCCAGAAAGCCGTGCGGCCCTTGGCCGAGACGGACGTCTTGGGCTTTGTCGGAAGCGTGAGGCCAAGCGACTTCGAAAGACCGGCAACGCCATCTTCACCGGCGCGCAGCGAAACGCGGGTGGCGGGAAGCGCCGGGGTGAGGCGCACCTTGGCGCTGCCGCCCTGGAAGCCGGCAAGAACGGTCTTGCGTTCTGCAACAGACATATCAGCCATGGATGCGGCCTCCTTCCTTGTCAAAGAATACCATGTCGGTGACCTCAACCGCGATGGTCTTGTCCTTCATCGGCACGTAGAGCGTCTCGCCCATGCGGGCGCGGCCACCGGCCACCATGGCAATCGCAATCGAGCGACCGAGGTTTTCCGACCAGTAGGACGAGGTAACATGTCCGAGCATGGTCATCGGCTTCGGCTGGTTCGGATCGGCAACGATCTGCCCGCCCTCTTCCAGTACCTCGTTCGGGTTCTTCGTCAGAAGGCCAACAAGCTGCTTGCGGCCTTCCTTGACCAGATCCGGACGCTTCATGCCGCGAATACCGACGAAATCGGTCTTCTTCTTCGACACCGCCCAGGAGAGGCCCGCATCGTCAGCCGTCAGCGTGCCGTCGGTATCCTGACCGACGATGATATAACCCTTTTCGGCGCGCAGCACGTGCATGGTCTCGGTGCCGTAGAGGCAGGCGCCGAGCGACTGGGCGCGTTCCCAGATCTGACGGAAGACGTCAGCGCCGAAATCGGCGGGCACGTTGACTTCGAAACCGAGCTCGCCGGTGAAGGACACGCGGAAGAGACGCGTCGGCACGCCGCAGAACTTGCCTTCGGCCACGCTCATATGCGGGAAGGCCTCGTTCGAGATGTCGATGCCCTCGACGAACGGCGCGATGATGTCGCGCGCCTTCGGGCCCTGGACGGCGATGACCGCCCATTGCTCGGTGGTCGATGTGAGCCAGACCTTCAGATGCGGGAATTCCGTCTGCAGATAGTCTTCCATGTGGTTCATGACGCGCGGCGCACCGCCCGTCGTGGTGGTCACATGGAAGCGATCCTCGGCCAGGCGACCGACGACGCCATCGTCATAGATGAAGCCGTCTTCGCGCGTCATGATGCCGTAACGCGCCTTGCCGGGCTTCAGCGTGTCCCAGGCATTGGTGTACATCAGGTTCAGGAACTCGGCCGCATCGGGGCCGACCACCTCGATCTTGCCGAGCGTCGAGGCGTTGAAGACGCCGGCTGCATCGCGCACCGTCTTGCACTCGCGATTGACGGCGGCATGCATGTCTTCGCCGCCCTTAGGGTAGTACCAGGCGCGCTTCCAGTTGCCGACATCTTCATAGACGGCTCCCTGGGAGACTTCATAGGCATGCATTGGCGTCTTGCGCACCGGATCAAACAGCGCATCGCGCGAATGGTTGATCAGCGTGCCGAAGGTGACGGGAGTATAGGGAGCGCGGAAGGTGGTGAGACCGACCTGCGGGATCTCCTTGCCCAGCACTTCCGCCGCGATGGCAAGGCCATGCATGTTGGAAAGCTTGCCCTGGTCGGAGGCCATGCCGTTCGTCGTGAAGCGCTTGATATGCTCGATCGAATGCATACCCTCGCGCACGGCAAGGCGGATGTCCTTGGCGCAGACGTCGTGCTGGAAGTCGACAAAGGCCTTGACGTTGTCTTCGCGCCCTGCCCCTTCCGCAGCGCCGATCATGCCGCCGGTCCAGGCATGGGCATTCGCACCCGACAGCGAAATGGCTGGCGTCTCGGTCGCACCCGCAGCCTTGGCGGAGGAGAGACCGGCAGCGGTTGCCTCGTCGAGCAGCACCTGCAGATCGTCGGTGCCGTTGCAGCCGCCGACGCAGATGCAGTCCTGGGCGTAGACGTCAGGCAGAAAGCGCTGGTTGGCAGCATCGAACTTCAGCTTGCCGCGCGACTGCGAGAACATGTGCACGGACGGCGTCCAGCCGGCGCACATCAGGAGCGCATCGACCTCGATCTTGCGGGTGGAGCCGCCGCCATTGCGGCGAACTGTGATCGAGCGGACACGCAGGCGACCAGCGGTATCGACCACGCCGTGACCGGTGAGCACTTCGATGCCCAGCGCACGCGCCTGGGCCAGAACGCTCTCGCCCGGCTTTTCACGCGCATCGACGATGACGGGCACCGATACGCCCGCCTTCTTCAGATCGATCGCCGCTTCATAGGCCGAGTCATGCGCGGTGTAGACACCAACCTTGGCACCGACGGCGACGCCGAAATGGTTGAGATAGGTGCGACCGGCCGAGGCCAGCATGATGCCCGGACGGTCGTTGTTGGCGAACACCATATGGCGTTCGATTGCGCCGCTAGCGATGATCACGCGCTTGGCACGCACCTGCCACAGCCGCTCGCGCGGCTGGTTCTTGGCCGGCTTGGCGATGTGGTCGGTGACACGCTCGACCAGCGCCACGTAATTGTGGTTGTGATAGCCGAAGGCCGTCGTGCGCGAGAGCACGGTGACATTCGACATGCCCTTCAGCTTGGCGACAGTCGCTTGCGCCCAGTCCCAGCCGCTTTGGCCGTCGACCATCGCACCCGTGTCGAAGTGGAAGGCACCGCCCATTTCCGGCTGTTCGTCGACGATCATGACGCGCACGCCCGTCTGGGCGGCAGCCAGTGCCGAAGCGAGACCGGCGGCACCACCACCGATCACCAGCACGTCGCAATGGGCGTAACGGTTGGCGTAATGATCCGGATCCGCTTCCTTCGGTGCATGGCCCAGACCGGCGGCGCGACGAATGAAGGGCTCATAGATGTGGTGCCAGGCGGCCTTCGGCCACATGAAGGTCTTGTAGTAGAAGCCGGCGGCAAAGAAGGGCGACAACAGATTGTTGACCTCGCCGATGTCGAGCGACAGCGACGGCCAGCGGTTCTGCGTCTCGATCTTCATCCCGTCGAAGACTTCCTGCACGGTCGCCCGCACATTCGGCTGGCGGCGGGCTGCGTCACGCGAGACGTCGAGCAGTGCATTTGGCTCTTCCGGACCTGCGGTCAGGATGCCGCGCGGACGGTGATACTTGAACGAGCGACCGGCGAGATGCATGCCGTTGGCGATCATGGCGGAAGCCACGGTATCGCCTTCGTAAGCGGTCAGCGTGCGTCCATCGATGGTGAAGCGGGCGGTCAGCGCCGGCGTCAGGCGGCCTTTGCCGGGAATACGGTTGGCAGCACTCATGCCTTCTCTCCCTTGGTGACGGTGGCGGACTGGAGCGTCGCAGGATCGGGCATGGGTTCACCGGCCTTGTAGGTCAGCAGGATCTTGTCGGAGATGGTGTCGCGGGCGGCATTGAAGAAGCGCCCGCAGCCATGGATGTGGCGCCAGCGTTCGAAGATCAGGCCCTTCGGGTTATCACGCAGGAAGAAGTAATCCGCGAACTCCTCGTCCGTGATCGAAGCGATGTTTTCCGGGCGCGCGATATGCGCTTCACCGGCGGCGCGAAATTCGAGCTCGGCACGCTCTTCTTCGCAATAGGGGCATTTGATGACCAGCATGGTGAGTGATCCCTGAAATCAGTGCGCCACGGCAGCGGCGGCTGCCTCGTCGATGAGGCGGCCGGTGCGGAACCGGTCGAGCGTCAGGCCCTGGGCCAGCCGATGCGGCTCGCCCTTGGCGATGAGATGAGCAAAGAGGTTCGCCGAACCCGGCGTCGCCTTGAAACCACCCGTACCCCAGCCGGCATTGACGAAGAGGTTCGGAACCGGCGTGACGCTCTGGATCGGCGAACGGTCGGCCGTGTTGTCGGTGATGCCGCCCCACTGGCGCATCATCTTCACGCGACGGAACATCGGGAAGAGCTCGCAGATGGCGTCGAGCGTATGCGTGATGATCTGCATGCCGCCGGTCTGGCTATAGGAGTTGTACTGGTCGGTACCGGCACCGATGACCAGCTCGCCCTTGTCCGATTGCGAGATATAGGCATGCACGGTGTTCGACATGACCACGCAGGGGAAGATCGGCTTTAGCGGCTCGGAGACGAGCGCCTGCAGCGGCGTCGAGTGAACGGGAAGACGCACGCCCGCCATGCCCATGACCACGGAGGAATGGCCGGCAGCGGACACGCCGATCTTCTTCGCGCCGATGAAGCCCCTGGTCGTGTCGACGCCGGTGACTTCACCATTGGGGCCACGACGGATGCCGGTGACTTCGCAGTTCTGGATGATGTGCACGCCGCGATCGGACGCCGCACGCGCATAACCCCAGGCCACCGCATCGTGACGGGCCGTGCCGCCACGGCGCTGAAGAGCAGCACCATTGATCGGGTAGCGCGCAGTCTTGGAGATATCGAGCGGCGGGCAAAACGCCTTGGCCTGCTCCGGCGTCAACCACTCATTGTCGATGCCATAGAGATTATTGGCATTCACATGGCGCTTGAAGGACTGCTGGTCATGCACATTGTGCGACAGCATCATCACGCCGCGCGGCGAATACATGACATTGTAGTTGAGGTCCTGGCTCAGGCCCTCCCAGAGCTTCAGCGAATGCTCGTAAATGTCCATGCTCTCTTCATAGAGATAGTTGGACCGGATGATCGTCGTGTTACGGCCGGTATTGCCACCGCCGAGCCAGCCCTTCTCGATGACAGCGACATTGGTAATGCCGTGCTCCTTGGCGAGATAGTAGGCCGCGCCGAGGCCATGGCCGCCGGCACCGATGATGATCACGTCATAGGACTGCCGCGGCTCGGGAGAGACCCATTGAGCCTCCCATCCCTTGTGGGCACGCATGGCCTCACGGACAACGGCAAAGACCGAATATTTGCGCATTCGCCTTAAACTCCTGTGGTTCAGGCACGGGGAAGATGGATACTCCTCGCAAATCAAGTTGCGCCATGACGTCCGTTTTGCGACGCAATACCACCCGTCTTTCGACACGCCCTCTCGCCCCACTCCCCACACGAATTTTATCGGCTAGAGGGCTTGCGCCATATGGACTTTTCAGGGTGGATCTGATAATTCGCACCCCAATCGCCGGACTCAAGTGGCCGCGCGAAGCATATTGCTGTTTCCGTAGATGTGGCGTTCATCGACGGAAGGACATAAACCCTTAGAACCAAAGGAACGGGATAAACGTGCAGGTACTAGTCCGCGACAACAACGTTGACCAGGCGCTCCGCGCTCTCAAGAAGAAGCTGCAGCGCGAAGGTGTCTTCCGCGAAATGAAGATGCACGACTTCTTCGAAAAGCCGTCTGAAAAGCGCGCACGCGAAAAGGCCGAGGCTGTTCGTCGCGTCCGCAAGCTGGCGCGCAAGAAGATGCAGCGCGAAGGCTTGCTGCCGGCTGCTCGCGGTCGTTGATCGGCCCCGTTTTAGACGTTTTCCTGTGAGATGAGGGCGGGGGCGAAGCGAATCGCCGCCGCTCTTTTGATATCCAACACGAACTATCGCTGTCACCGGGCCTTCAATGGCGCTGGCAGCGGCCGGATGATGCGCTCCATGATGAACAGCCCCGTGCTCCCGACCGCCTTCAACGCCATCAGCAGCAAACGCCTGATCACAGCGACCGCCCTTCTCGGCGTGCTCGCTCTGGCCGGTTGCGCAACGACGACCGAAACGACGGACGTAATCCGCATCGACCGGGCACAGGGCTCGGAAGAAAACATTGCCTCGCTCTCGGCCGTCATTCAGTCCAATCCGCGCGATCCTGAAGGCTACAATGTTCGAGGCTCAGCCTATGGTCGTGCCGGCCAGTTCAGGCAGGCGCTGGACGATTTCAACACCGCCCTGCAGATCAACCCGCAATTCTACCAGGCCTATGCCAACCGCGCGCTCGTCTACCGCAACATGGGCAAGCCGGTCGAAGCGGCTGCGGATTACAATTCGGCTCTGAAGATCAACCCGAACTACGACGTCGCCTATATCGGGCGCGGCAACATTTATCGCCAGGCTGGTCGCGTCGACGAGGCCTTTGGCGACTTCAACCGCGCCATCCAGCTCAACACCACCGACGGCCGTGCCTATCACAACCGCGGCCTCATCTACCAGCTGCGCGGCCAGCACGACAAAGCGATTGACGACTTCTCCAAGGCGATCTCGCTGTCCTCGAGCGCACCCGAACCCTATAACGGCCGCGGCGTCTCCTATATCGCTCTTAACGACGACGAAAACGCCTTTGCCGACTTCAATCACGCGATCGAGCTGAACGACAAGCTCGCCGAAAGCTGGGCCAATCAGGCGCTGGTCTACGAGCGTCGCGGCGACAAGGCCCGTGCGGCCAAGTCTTATTCGCACGCCCTCCAGCTGGACCCGAAGTATCTGCCGGCCAAGCAGGGCCTCGACCGGACGCGCGGCGGCGCTTGATCACTCACCGTCGCAGCAGATCGACGAACGGCGGGGGAACCCGCCGTTTTTTTGTCCCTTAATCGGCAGGAACAACCACGCGAAAAACGCAGAAAGGGCGACCCACGTGGTGGATCGCCCCTTGATATGCAACCCGCCAGATAACGGGCTTCCGAACTTGCTCAACGCATAAGGAAGACGCCAGCGACGCTCAGCACGATCCAGATGAACGTGCCGCCGAGGAAGCCTGCACCACCAAAGAAACCGGCAGCCATGGCGATCATCAGGGCAACGATGATGGCGGTGCCGTATTTCGTGCCGGCAATGAAAAGATCATAGGTCTTGTCGTGTTCCCGGTAGTCCATCGAAGCACCGATTTCGACAGGACCAGAATGCTCTTCGCTCATATTCGATCTCCCAGTTCAATCGCGGGCCGCACCGGCGGAGAATCTCATCCTGCGCCGCAAACGGTGAATTTCGTCTTTTTCCGCATACACAAAGGTCGGACTGAGCGCAATCGCAACTCGTGACCTGCGTCAATAATCCAGCCCTGCGATCGCGCCGCTGATCTTTCCATTGGCGACCAACCGCGCCGAAGGCAGAATGGTCAGCGGATCGATGCGCCTGAGAATTTCCTGACGGCCGAACATCAGCCGACGCTCATGCACACCGGAATCAAAGAACGGATAGCGCCGCAGGAGCTTGTCTCCGGTAGTGTGGGTGTTTGTGGCCATCAGTGTCAGTTCGAGCCCGTAGATCTCGGTCATCCGCCGTTCCACGATGGTTTCAGCATAGAAGACGCGCTTGTAGAATGCGGCGTGGTGGGGCCGCACATGCTGCAATACGCGATCCGCCTTGAAATATGCGGCCGCCACGATGCTGGGCCGCAGTGTGATATAGGGGAGAATTGGTAACTCGGCCGCAACGGCGGGATCAATGGCGAACCGTGCGGGATCGATCAGGGTCAGGCCCGCGTCGAGATAGGCCTCCATCACGTCGGGAAATACCCCGGCCGACTGGGACAGCGGATGCTCCGGGGTGACGTGATGCAGCCGGATCGTGCTGACCAGTTCCTCGAAGTAATAGATACCGAAGACGAAGGCGTGGGGATCGAAATCCGCATCATCGATCATGCTAGGGACAGCGACCGGCAGAACATTGGCAGCCTTGTAAGCCTTGTAGCGAAGCTGCTCTATCGTCTCCAGGTCTTCGCTCGTCTCAATCCGCCTGTATTCGACGTGGTCGAGATAGCGCATCAATCGTTCTGCAAAACCCTCAAGTTCCATGGCCATCTACTCATTACGGTTCGCCCTCCCTAAGGGCTAACACGCAATATTAACCATTGCCTCCCCCCAAAATTAACAGATTATTAAGACACTGGTTGTTAAGGTTAATGAAAGGTTAACACCCAAGCGGGAGCGCGAGAAACACTTCGAGAGTGGCCCGTAATCATGCAACGACGGCGTCGCCCTTGCCATTGCGGGCCTGAACGTTACGAGCGAGTTCAGTGACGGCGACCGGGCTGATGGGAGTGGAAAAGACATATCCCTGGATAAGGTCGGCGCAATGATGTTTGGACAGAAGCGCCAGTTGCTCGCGATTTTCCACACCTTCGACGACGATGCTGAGGTCCAGCCCGCGGCTGAGGTGGACGATCCCGCGCAAGAGCTTCAGCCGGCGTTTGTTTTCGCCGATGTCCCGCACGAAGGATCGATCGATCTTCACGACGTCGATCGGAAGTGTGTCGAGGTAGCTCAAACTTGAGAAGCCCGTGCCGAAATCGTCGATCGCGATGGTGATGCCGAGGCTGCGCAACTGTTCCAGAATGGCGCGCGCAGATGATAGCTCCTCGATCAGGCTACTCTCCGTCACCTCCAGATGCAGGCGCTGCGCGACCAGTCCCGTCTCGGCCAGGATCGTCTTCAGGCTATCCACGAGACCTTGCGATCGCAGGTCCTGCACCGACAGGTTTACCGAGACGCTCAGACCCTCCGGCCAGGTCCGGCAATCGCTGCAGGCGCGCCGCAGCACATGGAGCGTGATCGCGGAGACGATCCCCATTTCCTCGGCGATCTGGATGAAGATGTTGGGCGCAACCGGTCCCTTTTCCGGGTGATGCCAGCGGGCAAGGGCCTCACAGCACCGGATCTCGCGGCCGTCTGGCGTAAACATCGGCTGGTAGACCACGGTGATGTCACCATTCTCGACCGCCGCACGGAGATCTTCCTTCAGGCGCTGCCGCTCCAGATAGCGGGCATCCATTTCTCCAACGAAAAGGGTGAAATGCCCCTTGGCCCGGGCCTTGGATTCAAGCAGCGCAATGTCCACCTTGACCGGCCACTCTTCAGCCGGCAAGGCTGCACTGTCGAAAACAGCGGCACCGGCCGAGAACGACACCGGCAGTCTAACCTCTTCAATATCGTAATTTCCGCCGGCAGCCGCATGGATCGCGCGCATCTCGGCCTCAAGATCGAGTTGATCGTCGGCATTCGGGAAGAACAGCACGAACTGGTCGCCCACCATATGCCCGGCAATGCCCTTCCCAGCCACAAGCGCCGTCAGGCGCGCGGCAATCGCCGTAAGCAGCCGATCTCCCGTCAGGTGACCCTTCAGGTCATTGACATGCTTGAAATCGACGACATCGAGCAACATGAAGCCGACCTTCGAGCCACAGCCGCCCTGCTGCTCCAGCCTTTCACTGACGAGTTCGCTGAAATAGCCCCGCTGCGGCAGATCTGTCAGCGCATCATAGCGCGCCATGTGCAGGATCTTACGATCCGCGCGGACACGTGCGGTCACATCTTCGAAGATCAGCACCACGCCACCTTCTGCCCGCCGGCTCGCGGAGAACTCCAGAACGAGGCCTTCGGAGAAATGCATCAGCGCCCGGCTGGAGATCCCTTGCGTCAATTGAGAGAGCTGCGCCTGCAACAGGCTCGGCATCGAACCGTCGACGAACGTGTGGCGCACGCCATAGCGAAGAACGACATCGAGATCGCACCCCGCAAGCCGCGTGCGGTCGCCCAGATGCAAGAGTTCGCAAGCCTTGCGATTGATCACCTCGATCCGGTTGTCCGGGTCGAGCATCAGAAGGCCATGCGTCATGTTGCTCAGCGCCGTGTCGAAACGATCGGCAATCTTCGACATTTCCCGCGAGGCAATGACATTTTCATAGAGAAACTCGCGCACACCATTCGCCATCGCCCGGGTGGTGAGGAAGAACGGAATGAGCATTAGGGACAGGAGCCCCTTGAACAGATCCTGCGCCAGCAGGCTGCCGATGACCATCGGGGTGCAGCAGGCCAGAGTCTGAAGATCGACGGCCAGTCGCGAGCCATAATTGCGGCCCACGACGGAAACCATGGAGCCCAGCGTGACGGCGATGCAGGCGAGTTCGGCAAAGGTGTCCTCAAACGATAGCATTGCGTAGCCGCTACCGATACCCAACAGGGCAGCTGTCAGGGCGCCGCCGAGAACATACCGCATCTCCCAGTTGGCGATGCCCTCGCGCGTCAGGCTCGCTTTGTCCACTTGGTCGAACTGCTTGAATGAGTAAATGCGGTAGGCGAAGACCGAAGCAAAACACCCACAAAGGAGGAGATAGAAGACGGCTCCGGTCTGGATATAGACCACGAGGCAGGTCAGGATGTGCACGACCATGCCCGTGAACAACGTCGAGCGATTGTCAAACAGCGAACTGACGAAGGACAGGTAGACGTCCGTCGGGACGTGCAGGTCGTGCCTGTTCTCGGCTCTCATCATCTGCCTCCCGGCAAGCTCGGGCGCGCAAAGCCCGTTGCCAATAGAAGTCTCAGCGCCTCGCCTCGCTTGCTCGACAAGTGACCGCCAAAGCCATGTTCCAAAACGCCACAGTCGTGATCCAGCCGAATAGCACGATACCTTGCACTACTCGAAAGCGGGACGCCAACCTCTACACGAGAACGTATTAAGACCGGGAAACCACGATTGTTAAAACTTTCGGCAATAGTGCAGCCATGAGCTGCGGTGCCGTCCAGTTGCAACGGCATTCGACTTTCGTAGACCCGCACCGTCACGCAACGGCGCTCCGGTTGCGCGTCGCGGACCCATGCTCTAAGGACGAAAAGACACGGGGAGAAAAAACAATGACCCTTTTATTGGCTGTTTCGCGGTTGATCGACTGGATCAACGGCGTCATTGGGCGGTCGGTGTCCTGGCTGCTTCTCGCAGCTGTCCTGATCAGCGCGGGAAACGCCGTCGTCCGCAAGGCGTTCGACATCTCGTCCAACGCATGGCTGGAGCTGCAGTGGTATCTCTTCGGTACAGTATTCATGCTGGCTGCCGCCTATGCTTTGCAACGCAACGAGCACATCCGGATCGACATTCTGTCGAGCAATTGGAGCGCGCGGACACGCAGCTGGATCGATCTTATCCTGCACATCATCTTCCTCGTACCTTTCTCCGGGCTGATGAGCTATCTGGCGTGGCCCTGGTTCTGGCGGTCCTTCTTCAGCGGTGAAATTTCATCCAGCGCCGGCGGCCTGATCATCTGGCCGGCCAAGGCGGCGATCCTGGTGGGTTTCCTGCTGCTGACGGCACAGGCCTTTTCGGAAATCATCAAGCGGGCAGCCGTTCTGATGGGGCGGATAGACGACCCGCTGGCAACCCAGCCCGCGACGGAAAGCGTGGAGGCCTGAGATGATCGACCTGATCGCCCACAATCTCGCCCCGATCATGTTCACGACCGTCATGGCCATGCTGTTGCTCGGCTATCCGGTTGCCTTCACGCTCGCTGCCGGCGGCCTGATCTACTTCGTACTCGGCGTCGAGGTCTCGCATATCTCCTCGGAAATCCGCCTCTTCTGGCCGCTGCTGCAGTCGCATCCCGAACGCATTTTCGGGATCATGTACAACGACACGCTTCTCTCGATCCCCTTCTTCACGCTAATGGGCATCATCCTCGAACGCTCGCGCATGGCTGAAGACCTGCTCGACACGATCGGGCAGTTGTTCGGACCCGTGCGGGGCGGCCTTGCCTATGCCGTCATTCTCGTCGGCGCCCTGCTCGGCGCAACGACCGGCGTCGTCGCGGCCTCGGTCATGGCCATGGGCCTGATATCGCTGCCGATTATGCTGCGCTACAAATACAACGGCCCTCTGGTCTCCGGGACCATCGCCGCCTCGGGCACCCTCGCCCAGATCGTGCCACCGTCGCTGGTCCTGATCGTCATGGCCGATCAGCTCGGCCGCTCCGTCGGCGACATGTATGTCGGCGCGCTCTATCCGGCGCTGATGATCATCGCGGCCTACTGCCTTTACGTCTTCGCCGTCACGATGATCAAGCCGGAATGGGCCCCTGCCCTGCCTCGCGAAGCTCGGACCTTGGGCGATGGCGTGACCTCTCTCTTCGTCATGATCGCCATCGGGGCTGCGCTTTATTTCCTCGGCCACGAAGTGCTCTTCACCGGTATCCAGAGCCCAGAATGGCAGATGGTGACGGCGCTGGCCTTCGGCGTGCTCTCTGTCTACGCCTTCGCCCTGATCAATCGTAGCCGCAATCTCAACATCATCTCGCGTCTCGCGCAGCAGGTCATCATCGTGATGGTGCCGCCGCTGGCGCTGATCTTCCTCGTGCTCGGCACCATCTTCCTCGGCATCGCCACGCCGACGGAAGGAGGCGCCATGGGGGCAGCCGGCGCCATGATCATTGCCGCTGCAAAGGGTCGGATGTCAGTCGGCATCCTGAAGAACGCCCTCGATGCCACCACGCGTCTCTCGGCCTTCGTCATGATGATCCTGATCGGCGCCCGCGTCTTCGGACTGACCTTCTACGGCATCAACGGCAATGTCTGGATCGAGGACCTGATGCTGGCATTGCCGGGCGGCGAATACGGCTTCCTGATCGTCGTCACCATCATCGTCTTCATCCTCGGCTGCTTCCTCGATTTCTTCGAGATCGCCTTCATCATGGTACCGCTGCTGGCGCCCGTTGCCCAGAGCCATGGCATCGACCTCGTCTGGTTCGGCATCATTCTCGGCATCAACCTGCAGACCTCGTTCCTGACGCCGCCCTTCGGCTTCTCGCTCTTCTATCTGCGCTCGGTCGCCCCGGAAGGCCAGTGGAAGGATAAGGTCACCGGCGAGCTGAGAGAGGGCATCAAGACCCTGGATATCTACAAGGGCGTCGTCCCCTTCATCATCATCCAGTTCCTGGCGATCATGGCGGTCATCGCCTTCCCCGGGCTGGTGATGCATTACAAGGGTGAGGCGGTCGTCACCGATCCGAACACGATCGAGATTAAGATCCCGGAACAGTCCAATCCGGGTGGCACTGCAGGGCCGAATTTCGGCCTACCCCCCCTCGGCAGCGAGGGACAGGCTCCCGCTACGAATCAACCGCCGGCACTCGGACTACCGCCGCTGGATTTCGGTGGCAACGGTAACACTTCGCCGGCAGCTCCTGCCCAGCAGCCGGCGCTGGGCTTGCCGCCGCTCGAGCTTGGAACCCCACCGGCCGCCCAACCCACGACACCGGCACCATCGATCGATCTCAGCAAGCCGCCGGTGATCAATTAAAGAAGATGAGTGCAGACCGTTTCCGGTCTGCTTAGGAAACTGCAAAGCCCCTTGAATGACAAAGGCCCTGGACGATTGCTCGTCCAGGGCCTTTGTCATAAGTGAGGATAATCTCAGAGCTTGCCGGCACGCTGCTGGATCATCATGAACGTGTCGAAGGTATATTCTCCGACCTGTGCCCAGAGATAGGCGTCCTTCTTGAAAGCGAGCTGGTCTTCATAGGTCTTCTTGAAGAACGGGCTCTGCGCCGAAAGCTCGGCATAGATCTCGGTCGCCGCCGTGTAGCAGGCTTCCATGATTTCCTGGCTGAACGGTCGCAGCACGGTACCCTCGGACACGAGCTGCTTCAGAGCAGGCGGGTTCTTCGTGTCATACTTCGCCATCATGTTGGTGTTGGCGAAGGCACAGGCGTCCGTCAGGACGGCCTGATAGTGCTTCGGCAGGGCGTTGTACTTCTCAAGATTGAAGAAGGCATGCACGACCGGGCCGCCTTCCCAGAAACCGGGATAGTAGTAGTACTTCGCCACCTTGTGGAAGCCGAGCTTGGAATCGTCGTACGGGCCGACGAATTCGGCCGCGTCGATCGTGCCCTTTTCCAGCGCCGGATAGATGTCGCCACCGGCCAGCTGCTGCGGCACGACGCCGACCTTCTCCAGCACCTTGCCGGCGAGGCCGGCGATGCGCATCTTCAGGCCCTTGAGATCGTCGACCGTGTTGATCTCCTTGCGGAACCAGCCGCCCATCTGGACCCCGGTATTGCCGGCCGGCAGACCATAGAGACCTTGGGTCGCGTAGAACTCGTTCATCAGCGTGTTGCCATTGCCCTGGTTGAACCAGGCATTCGACATGCGCGCATTGAGGCCGAAGGGCAGCGCCGTGCCGATAGCAAAAGTCGGCTCCTTGCCCCAGAAATAGTAGGAGGTTGTGTGAGCCGCTTCGACGGTGCCGGCAGATACGGCATCGACCGCCTGCAGGCCTGGAACGATTTCACCGGCAGCGAAAACCTGGATTTCGAAATTGCCGCCGGTGGCGGCCTTCACGTGGTCGGCGAGATCAACCGCGCCACCATAGATGGTGTCGAGGGACTTGGGGAACGACGACGTCAGGCGCCATGTCACCTTCGGGTTTTCCTGCGCAATAGCGGGTGCGGCGAGCGCTGCGGAAGCCGCAACACCCGCCCCGGTCGCGCCGGCCTTCTTGATAAATGATCTGCGATCCATGTATTTCCTCCCTGTGAAATTCCTCGACCGGCGGAACGTCTCGGCCCCTCCCGGCGCTGACATGTGAGCTAATCATGTTGGATGAGCCCTTTCAAGCCAAAGCGCCTTGGTCTTTCGGACTAGACTTTGGTCGTGCATACCGCCCGTGACAGTTGCAAGCCGTCTCGGCCGCCATGCTCCAAAGCCCGGCTGGCGCAGACGAACGATACGTGCGGAGCAGCGCGCTGTAAGCCGGCGCCTGTGCTGTTACCCAAGGGATATGAGACGTAGTGGGTCAGGGCACCATGAGCAGCGCCAGATCCGCCTCCGCCGGATCGGCGACCTCATAGGAAAAGCTCTTGCCCCGGACAAGCGTCAGAACGGGCGCCCCATGCACGGTGGACAGCGTGACGCTGCCGTCTTCGTTCTGCGTCCAATTCGTCGCTCGGGCGAGGCCGGGCCATACGGATTCGCAATCGGGAGGGGCAAAGAAGTCCCGACTGCGGCTCGTCAGCGTCGCCCCCCGCTCAACGAGGCAGACGGTCTTTCGTGAAAAATTGGATACGGAAAAGACCGCCGGCGGGGAGGCTGCAGAAATCTGCGGCGCAAACACTCCCGCTGGCGGCGTTGACCCGACAGTGATGGAATCGGGAACCTGATCAGCAACGACGGCTGGGCCCTGCCCAATCCACAGCGACAGCAGAACCGCAGACGCAGCCGCCGAAACGGCCGAGACACTCAGCACCTGGAGATAGGCCTTCATGGACGCACATCCTCTTGCCCGAGACGGGTATGGCGAACAAGGATGCGCCTTGAAGCTTGCGGAAGGCTGACGAGATTTAGAAACGCCTTAAGAAGACGCAGAGGTTTCCGGAACCGGGGTCAAAGCCTTGCCGCTATCGAACCAGGCGATCAGGTTGTTCGCAACCAGATCCGCCATGGCATTCCGGGTCGGAACAGACGCCGAGGCGACATGCGGCAACAGCGAGACGTTTTTAAGCGCAATCAGGTCATCTGGCACCTGCGGCTCGTCGGCGTAGACGTCGAGACCGGCCGCCGCGATCGTGCCATCCTGAAGCGCGCGGATCAACGCCGGCTGATCGATCGTTGACCCCCGACCGACATTGATCAGAACCCCGTCCGGCCCGAGAGCTTCCAGAACCTCGGCATTGATCGATCCCTTGGTTTGGGGCGTGGCCGGCACGATGGAAATCAGCGTATCGACTGCGCGGGCGAGCCCCAGCAGACTGTCATGATAGGCGAAGGACACGTCCGAACGCGGGCTGCGGGTGTGGTAGCTGATGTCGACCTTGAAGGGCACCAGGCGTTCCGCGATTTCGAGCCCGATCCGTCCGAGCCCATGGATGCCGATGCGACGCCCCTTGAGCGACATCGGCGACAGCGGAAATGGGCCCTCGGCGGCCCATCGACCGGCCCGCAGATAGCTTTCGGCGGCCGGAAACTGGCGCAGTGTGTTAAGAAGCAGAGCGATCGTCGTGTCCGCCACCTCGTCGTTCAGCACATCCGGCGTGTTGGTGACCACGATCCCGCGAGCTGCTGCAGCCTTCACGTCCACCCCGTCATAGCCGACGCCAAAGCTGCCGATCACCTGCAGATGCGGCAGGGCCTCGATCAGCGAGGCGGGAAAACGCCCGGACACGGCAGCGCCCCTCACACCCGACCGCGTCTCTTCCGTCAAAGCAACGACGGCATCTGCACTATCGATCTCGACCAGGTCGAACCGCTCCGTCAGCCGCGCGCGAACGCGCGGGTGAATCCGCCCCGGGATAAGGATCGTGATGCGTTCCGATGACATGGAAAACTCCTTGGTCTCTAGCGGCGGATCGGACCGGTTGACTGACGAATCCGCATCTCCGGCTTGATCAGGTGGATGCCGTCAGGCTCATGACTGCCCGCAAGCTTGTCGAGCAGGGCACGGGCCGCGAGCCGTCCGACTTCCGCCTGTCCGTTCCATACGGTCGTCAGCGACGGGGTCGCGATTGACGCCTCTTCGAGGTCATCATAGCCCGTAACGGAGATATCCTGACCGGGGATCAGACCGGCACGCGCGATGCCGTTCATCAACCCGATCGCTACCAGATCGTTCCAGCAGACGGCAGCAGTCGGTTTCTGTGGCAGCGACAGGAAGTTGACGGCAGCCTCGAACCCGCCTTGCTTGGTGCGTGGGCCAGGAATGCGAAGACCGGGATCGACCTCGATACCCGCCTTGCGCAACGCATTCACATAGCCCTGGTAGCGGTCACGGCCGGTCGATGTCTGATCCGTACCGCCGATCATGGCAATCGAGCGATGCCCGAGGCCAATCAGATGATTGGTGGCAAGCGAGATTCCATAGGTGTCATCACCGCGATAGATCGGGACGTCGACACCTTCCATGGACCGCGCCACGAAGATCGCCGGCATGCCGTTGTTTTCCGCTAGCGCCACGTCTTCCGGCGGCGTGCCGATGGCGGGCGACATGATGACACCGTCCCCGCCGAGCTGCAGCAGGGTTTCCACGAACATGCGCTGCTTGTCGACACTGTCGTAATGATTGGACAGGATGAAGGTATGCCGGCTGCGGTCGAGCTCGGTTTCGATGGCTTTCAGAATTTCCCCGTAGAACGGGTTCATGATGTCATGCACGACGACGCCGATGATCCCGGAGCGGGAGGTGCGCAGACTGGCGGCACGCCGGTTGTAGATATAGCCGAGATGCCGGGCCTGCTCCTTGATCTTCTCCCGCGTGTCGACCGCCACCAGAGGACTGTCACGCAGCGCAAGCGAGATGGTGGCAGTTGAAAGACCAAGAGACTCCGCAATGGTCGAAAGCTTTACCTTTTGCGCCACGTTTCCTCCCTCGCAGCAAAATCGGTGGTCGCCTTGGCGCCCTTAAACGTTTTAATTAAACAATTAAAAGGGCCTTTTCAATCGTCTTCATCAACGTCGTTGGCGGAACGAGAGAGTGAGACCTTACCCGACAGATTGCCATCGACGATGGCCAGCAGCTTGACCAAAGTTCGCAATTCCTTGTTGGAGAGGCCCCGCACCGCTTCCTGCTCGCACTCTGCCGTCGCACCGGCAATGCGCTCGACGGTGTTGCGCCCCTCCTCCGTCAGATGGACCTTGGTCAGGCGTGCATCGCGATCATCCGCCCGACGAAAGACGAAACCCTGCGCTTCCATGCGGCCGATGGTGCGGGTCATGGTGGGTGCCTTGACGCCGAGACGCTGGGCAAGAGCACCGGGGGTAAGCCCGTCTTCCACCGACAGCAACTGGATCACGCCATCCTGCCCCGGATAAAGGCCGCTTTCGGCAAGGCCATGCGACAGCCGGGTGCGCATGCCGCGCGCCACCTGCGTCACGGCATTGGCAAGTGTGCCCGGAGCGGCAGGCTCTTTCTTCTTGCCGGCCTTCTTCCGCTCAGCCTTTTCAGACTTGTCTTTATCGGCCCGCTCCTTGTCGGCCTTGTCCTTTTTCGCCATTACTCTCCCCGGGCTTCGCGCATCTGCGGCATGGTCGGCCTACCACCCGGACAGGCCGTCGAACTGGCTGCAAGTCTTAACGAAGATCAGGAGGCGATGCCAGATGTCGAAACCGATGCCTTGGTACGAGGAAAACAATCCATCTCTTGAGCCCGAAGAACGGGCGGAATGGATCGCCGTCCTCCCCCTTGGCGCGCACGAGCAACACGGGCCGCACTTGCCGTTCGACACCGACACGCTGATCGCCCGCGGCATAGTAGATCGTGTCGTGGCGGCCTTGCCTGCCTCCTTGCCGGTGACGGTGCTTCCGGTCGAGACAGTCGGCTACTCCATCGAGCACATGGACGTCGAGGGCACACGCACCCTTTCCTATGACGAGGCCATCACCCGCTGGCTCGCCATTGCCGAGAATCTCCATCGTCGGGGTATCCGTAAACTGGTTCTCCTCAACGCCCATGGCGGCAATTCGCCATTACTGACCATCGTGGCAACCGAAGCGCGCGTGCGCTTCAACATGCTGGTCGTGGCAACCAGCTGGACCCGCTTCGGTCAACCGGACGGCTGGATGGCCCCGGAAGACAAGGCGATCGACATTCATGGCGGCGATATCGAGACATCGGTGATGCTGGTGCTCTGCCCCGAACGCGTCGACATGACGAAGGCAGCCGCCTTTCCTTCGCGCCAGGCAGAATACACCACGCGCTTCAAGCACCTGCGCGCCTACGGCCCCCACGCGTTTGGCTGGAAGATGTCAGACCTCAACAAGGACGGCGTCGCCGGCAATGCTGCGGCAGCGACGGCGCAGCGGGGTGAGAAGCTGATCGCCCACAGCGTGAAGGGGCTGATTGAGCTGCTTGAGGATGTACACGGGTTTGATGTGACGACCCTTCGGTGAGCTTGCATCCTCGTACGGATAAGCTCATTTTCGAAGAGAACCGAGGGTTGCCGCATGAGGATTTTCCGTACAGGACGCGCAGGAAAATTAGGCGAACTCATCGATCGGGCAGACAAGGGAGAAGACATACTCCTGACCCGAGACGGAGATCCGATTGCGCGTATTGTTCCTTTGAAGGCTGTCGAGACGCCCACGAGAAGCAGAGACGAGTTCCGCGTCGCCCTACGCGAGATCAAGGAACGAGCGCGGCAGACGGCAGACCCATTTCCGGGCGAAACTGCCGCCAGAAGCCAAGACTTCCTGTATGACGAGGATGGCCTGCCGCAGTGATCGCCATCGACACCTCAGCTCACATGGCAATCTTACAACAAGAAGTACACGGAGTAGCCTGTGAACAGGCCATAGGAAGGGCCGGGCGGCGGCTCATTTCTGCGGCGACGATCGCTGAATGCCTCATCGTGGCAAGTCGTCGTCGACTTACCGGCCCCATGCAAAGTCTCTTCTCCATTGTCGTAACCGAAACCATAGATCTCACCCAGGCCCGATCCGAACGCGCCGCAGCTACCTACAAGCGCTTCGGCAAAGGCATCCGTCCCGCATCCCTCAACTTCGGCGATTGCTTTGCCTACGCTACGGCGACGGAATTCGACTGCCCGCTGCTCTATGTCGGCGATGACTTTGCGCGCACCGACCTTCGCTCGACACTCTCCACCTCCTCTCCGCATGAAAGCCTTTGAACTGGCGAAGCGGAACGCCTATATGGGGTAATACAATTACAGCCGCACCGCCCGGCACCCCCTGACATCTGAGGCTTTCATGACCGAAGCATCCGTAAAACCGACACCCGTCACCGTGCTCACCGGCTATCTCGGCGCCGGCAAGACGACGCTCCTCAACCGCATTCTGTCTGAGAACCACGGCAAAAAATACGCCGTCATCGTCAACGAGTTCGGCGAGATCGGCATCGACAACGACCTGATTGTCGAGTCGGATGAAGAAATCTACGAGATGAACAACGGCTGCGTCTGCTGCACCGTGCGTGGCGACCTTATCCGTGTCGTTGAAGGCCTGATGCGGCGTCCGGGCCGCTTCGATGGTATCATCGTCGAGACCACGGGCCTCGCCGATCCTGTTCCGGTCGCACAGACCTTCTTCATGGACGACGATGTCCGCACCAAGACGGAGCTTGATGCTGTCGTCGCCCTTGTGGATGCCAAGCATCTGCCGCTGCGCCTCAAGGACAGCCGCGAAGCCGAGGACCAGATCGCCTTCGCCGATGTCGTCGTCATCAACAAGGCCGACCTTGTCAGCCATGACGAACTCCACCAGATCGAGCACATCGTGCGCGCCATCAACCCGTCGGCCCGCATCTACTCGACCACCCGGTCGGGTGTCGATCTGACAAAGGTTCTCGACCAGGGCGCCTTCAACCTTGAGCGCGCACTGGAAAACGACCCGCATTTCCTCGATCATGACGATCCGAACCATGTCTGTGGTCCGGACTGCGACCACGATCATCACCATGGCCATGAACACCACCATCACGACCACCACGATCATGGTCACGGGCACGATCATGGCCATGGCCATCACCATCATGACCACGCCCCCTCGGCGATCCATGATGTCACCGTCACCTCGGTCTCGCTGCGCGGCGGCGAGATGAACCCGGATCGCTTCTTCCCGTGGATTCAGAAGGTCACCCAGACGCAAGGGCCGAATATCCTACGCCTCAAGGGCATCATTGCCTTCAAGGGCGATGAGGAGCGTTATGTCGTTCAGGGCGTGCACATGATCGTTGAAGGTGATCACCAGCGTCCGTGGAAGGATGGCGAAAAGCGCGAAAGCCGCCTCGTCTTCATCGGCCGCGAGCTTGACCGCGAGAAGCTCGAAGCGAGCTTCAAGGCCTGCGAAGCCACCGCCTGAACCACCTGAGCGGGGCGCAACGCGCCCTTCTCCGCCAGAACTTTGCCTGAAAGAAAGCTTGTTCGTATGCCTACAGTCGCCCCGCTCGATATCGAAGGTCACGTTGTCTCGACCCATTTTCTCGGAGACATCCCGGTCTTTGCTGCCGCAACGGGCGCCATCCACCGTCTGGACGGCGGCGAGAAGGTGACGGAGGCCAATGCCGGCCTTCTCACCTGCGTCAAGGATCCGGCGAGCCAGACCCTGCTCACCGGCGGCGAAGACGGCCGCGTTCTGCGCATTGCCCATGACGGCACGGTGACAGAACTGGCCCATGTACCGCGCAAGTGGATCTCTGTCGTGGCACCAGGCCCCCAGGGTGCGGTGGCTTATGCGCATGGCAAATCGACCTTCGTCCGCCTCGCCGATGGCACGACGAAGGATTTTACCGAGGAGCGCACTGTCGAGGCAGTCGACTTCGCGCCGAAGGGCCTGCGCATCGCGGTCGCCCGCTATAACGGCGTGACGCTCCACTGGGTCGGCACCGCGGGTGCCCCGGTCGATCTCGAATGGAAGGGCGCACATACCGGCGTCACCTTCTCGCCCGACGGCCGCTTCGTCGTCACCATGATGCAGGAGTCAGCGCTCCACGGCTGGAAGCTCGACGGCAAGGGATCTGACACGCGCCATATGCGCATGACGGGATATCCGGCGAAGGTAAAGTCGCTCTCCTGGTCACCCAAGGGCAAATGGCTCGCCTCTTCCGGCGCACCCGCCGCCATCGTCTGGCCTTTTGCCGGCAAGGATGGCCCTATGGGCAAGGCGCCACTTGAGCTCGGAACGCGTGCCAATATCATGGTCACCAACGTCTCCTTCCATCCGGCTGAGGAGGTTTTGGCGATCGGCTTCATTGATGGCATGATCCTGGCGGTTCGCATCACCGACGGCAAAGAGGCACTCCTGCGTCGCCCGGGCAAGGGGGCAATCACCTCGATGGCCTGGAGTTCCAGCGGCAAGCTTCTGGCTTTCGGCTCGGAATCAGGCGACTGCGGCGTGGTCGACATCGCCGGTTGATTGTGCCCAAAGCAGCCGAAACACTTCTCAATTGCGTGTAGAGCATACATTTTTCGCCCCTAGAGTTAGGGGAGGCGAAAAATCGCATATTTTGGTTCACCGAATACTTACCTTAACCATGCGGTAGTAATTCCATCCCTAATTTGGGGTGGGCGAGCAAGAGACAGAACGCCGGGTCTCGCCTGGACTGGGAATCACTCCTTCAAAATGTTGCGAACAATATCCGATTCAACGATGGCAAGACCTGCCAGCGGGGCGCAGACGCGTGCGAACTGCTACGGCTTGGTCTATCGCGCCAATGGACCCGCCCCATGAACCTGAACCTCAAAATCGTCGTTACGGCAACCGGCCTCGCCCTGGCTGCAGGCATCGTCACCGTCGCCGGCATCGGCACCCAGACCTTGCAGACGCTCAAGGTCAACGGACCGATCTACAAAGAGATCGTCGACGGCAAAGATCTGATCGCCGACATTCTGCCGCCGCCGCTCTATCTGATCGAATCCTATGCGCTCGCCAACGAGACGGTCGTGCATCCCGACACGACTGCAATCAACGTGCCGCGCTTCGAAGTACTGCAGAAGGCCTATGAAGAACGGCGCGAGTATTGGAAGAATTCGACCTTGCCGGAAAACTTGCGCAACCAGCTGTACAACAAGGTGCTGACCAAGGGCGACGTCTACTGGAAAACCCTGCGCAACGATTATCTGCCCGCTTTGCAGGCGGGTGATGCCAGCGCTATCAATCCGGTCCTCATCAAACTGAAGACCGAGTTCCACGACCACGAAGTGGCCGTAAACGAACTCGTGGGCATGGCAACCGAGTATCTGGTCAACAGGGAAAAATTCGCAGCGGAAGAATCCGCCAGCCGCGAACAGCTGAGTTTTGTACTGGGTCTCCTGCTGATCAGCATGGCGCTCGGCACCGTCTTCTTCATCCACCGCCGCGCCCTGAAACCGCTGGGCGAGATCACCGACTACATGACCCGCATGGCCGAGGGTGATCTTCAGTCCGTCGTGCCGCATGCAACGCGCAAGGATGAGATCGGCCATATTGCAACAGCCGTCGAGGTGTTTCGCCAAGCCGGCCTGGAAAACCAGCGCCTGCAGGCGGAGACGGAGGCCGCCCGCAGCGAGGTCGACCGTCAGCGCGCTGCCCGAGATCAGGACCGCATGATCGAGGCGGAAGCCCTGCGCTTCGTCATTGAGGCCCTCGGTGCCGGTCTGCATCGTCTTGCCGAATGCAACATTCGCATCACGCTGGACGAGGCGTTCGACGCCCGCTTCGAGCCACTGCGCCACGACTTCAACCATTCGATCGCAACGTTCCAGGCCACGCTCGAAAAGGTTCTGGAAGAAACCCGTCGGCTGCTGGAGAACAGCCAGGAAATGCGCGAGGCCTCCGGCAATCTGGCGACACGCACCGAGCAGCAGGCCGCCGCCCTGGAACAGACTTCGGCAGCACTCGAGCAGGTGACCGCAACCGTCCGTTCCTCCGCGGAACGCACACACGACACCCGCGAGCTGGTCCGCGAAGCCAAGCACTGTGCGGAAGCCTCCGGTGGCGTGGTGCGCTCGGCGGTCTCTGCCATGCAACGGATCGAAACGGCCTCTTCGGAGATCGGGCAGATCATCGGCGTGATCGATGAGATAGCCTTCCAGACCAATCTTTTGGCTTTGAATGCCGGCGTAGAAGCCGCTCGCGCTGGTGAGGCCGGCAAGGGCTTCGCGGTTGTCGCCCAGGAAGTCCGGGAGCTTGCCCAGCGGTCTGCCAATGCTGCACGCGACATCAAGGGATTGATCCAGAAATCGAGCGTGGAAGTATCGTCGGGCGTGCAGCTCGTCGGCGAAACCGGCACGGCCCTCACCCAGATCGGCGACTATGTCACCCGAATCGACACCAATGTCGATGCAATCGCCACGGCTGCCCGCGAGCAGGCGGTCGGGTTGCAGGAGATCAGCGCCGCGATCAACAGCATTGATCAGATGACCCAGCAGAACGCGGCAATGGTCGAGGAAACGACTGCGATCAGCCATACGCTTGCAGAAGGTGCGGTCCAGCTCACCTCCCTGGTCAACCGCTTCCAGCTCAACCGGCGTAGCGCAATTCGCGGCGACGACACGGCAATCCCGATGGTGGAGCGACCAGCCTCGGCCGCCTGAGTAACCACGCCGGCAAAACAAAAAAGCCCGGCTTTCCGAAAAGGAGAGCCGGGCTTTTCATTCAGTCAGTCGATCAGAACTTGACGGCGAGGCCGACGTTCACGACGTGCTGGTCGAAGTCGACGTCAGCACCGCCCAGGTCACCGCTGCCGAAATCGTTGTAACGATATTCGATGCGAGTGAACATGCGGTCGGTTACGGCGTAATCAACGCCACCGCCGATGGTCCAGCCGTGCAGCGTGTCATCGTCATCAACGCCAGCGCCGTCAGCCGAGATGTTGCTTCCGGTGTAACCGCCAGCTGCGAACAGCAGGGCACGGTCCATGGCATAACCAACACGTGCACGCGCGGACCAGTTGAGACCGCTGTTGATGTCGGTGCCTGCAACGGTTTCTTCGTTCCAGTCGTAGTTTAGATCGCCTTCGAGACCGACCACCAGCTGGTTTCCGAGATCCCAGTTGTAGCCGACGAAGCCGCCGAAACGCGCGCCGTCGAAATCTTCGTCGAAGGTAGCGCTAGAACCGTCGCCCCAGCCGTAGCCGGTGAGAATACCGGCATAACCGCCAGCCCAAGAAAACTGCGGAGCAGATTCCACGGCAACCGGCGGCTCTGCCGGCGCTTCGTAAATGGCGTCCGCTGCGAAAGCCGAGGTCGAAATTGCCATAGCTGCGGCAGATCCGAGAAGGAAGGTTTTGAACATATGAGTCACTCCTGTTTACGAGATCGCTTATATCACCATCCAGGATTTCATTGTGTAATAATTATACAACACAACATCACAAACCCGTCTGGTGCCTGAGTTCCCGCCCGAGCGATCAGATCGCCGGACCCTGCCCCAGAAGTCCCCAGCCTCCAGATGGTTCCCGAACACGGCGAAAAAAAGTTGATGCCGGACACAAGCGCGTGAGCCGTGGCTGAAATGCCACGAAATCGGCATGCAAAAAGGGCGACCGCAGCCGCGATCGCCCTCCGCTTCATCCCGTCAGATCTGTGGGATCAGAACCGGTACGTTACACCCGCACCAATCAGCCAGGGGTCCAGTTTTGCCTTGCCGGTATAGGTCGTACCGCCAATGGTGGCCTCGTAGTCCGGGCGCAGGAAGAGCTTCTTGACGTCGAAGTTGACGCCCCAGTGATCATTGATCATGTAGTCTGCACCGACCTGCAGAGCCGCGCCGAAACTGTCCTTCACGTCCACATCACTCGCCGCGTCACCAGACTGGTTGTAGAACATCGTGTAGTTCACACCGGCACCCATATAGGGCTTGAAGGCGCCAAAATCGGTGAAGTGATACTGCAGCGTCAGCGTCGGCGGCAGCACCCAGGTCTTGCCGATCTTGCCAAGACCCGCAATCGAACCCTCACCATAAATATTGGCATAGGTCGTGCCGAGGATCAGTTCGGCAGCGATATGGTCGGTCAGATAGTAGGAGATATCGAGCTCGGGGATGACGCTGTCGCTGTAGGACAGACCAGAACCACTGATCTGGTCGACGGAACCCGAATCATGGGTGATGACACCGAGTCCGCGAACGCGCACTTGCCACGGGCTCAGCGCCGCGACCGCATCCATCGTCGCCTGTGGTACCGGCTCCTGCGCGGGCGCCAGATCCGCAGCCACCGCCATCGGGGCGGCGAGCAGTGCGAGGCAAGTGGTAACAAGCGCGCGAAGGCGCAGTGAAGGGGCGGCGGTCATGTCTCTCTCCTTGTACAGTTCGGCAAAGCCACCCGCAGGTAACGTCCGGACCCCACTGGTCGAGTTGAGCCAGATCAATAGGTTAGCAAGTGCGCAGAGAGAAATGGTCGCAAAGGCGAGACTGTTGCAGACAGGCCACAACCAGCTTTGACGATTGCAAAACTGACGACAGATGGGGCGTCCATCTGCTCGAATACAGGACGAAATACATGAGCCCGGCTCTGCCGCGACAGAAACCGGGCTCGACTCACGCGGTGGTTGGCTCAGAATTTCAGGCCGAGGCCCGCTTGAACGACGTGTTGGGTGAAATCGATATTGACCGCACCGACATCGGCATTGCCGTAATCGTTGTAACGATACTCCGCCCGCACAAAGATGCGATCGTTGATCGCGTAATCCACGCCCGCACCAACGGTCCAGCCGTTCATCGTCTCGTCAATCGATACACCGGTATCGTCGTAACTGAACTGGGTGGCTGCCCAGCCGCCGGCAGCGTAGACGAGCGCCCGGTCGACGGCATAACCGACACGACCACGGACGGCGCCATGAATATTGCTGCCGAAGGTCTCTGTCCCGTCCTCGCGCTCGTTCCAGTCATAGCCGAGATCGCCCTCAATGCCGACAATCACAGAAGAACCGAGATCCACATTATACCCGGCAAAGCCGCCGAACCGGCCACCGTCGAAATCGATGGTGCCCGAAGCGCCGCCGGCCGCCGCATCGCCCTCGCCCCAGCCGTACCCGGCATGTAAGCCGACATAACCGCCAGCCCAGGAAAACGACGACACTGCGCTTGCCTCGGGCGGAGAAGCCGGCGCAGTTTGAACCGCGTCGGCGGCCTGCGTCACGCCGGACAGCAGGAGCGCCAGGGCCGCTCCAATAGACAAAACTTTCCACATTCCCATTCTCCTCGATCACCACAACCCGCTTATTCGGTGATGACTGTCTTAGAAAATGAATGGGAGCGCTGGCAGTCCAATCTCTGCAGGTATTTTGCTCGGGGACCGCGTGGTGGCCCGCGGCCCCCGTTGCGCTGGAGGCAAGGGGAGTTCTGGGACCGCCTCAGGCTGCGCGGCGCAAGCCCGTCGGCTGCGACAGCATGCGCCCGGAGGCGACAACCATGCCGGCGGCTCCTTCGAGCCAGCCATGCACGAGTTCCAGCGCCAAGAAGCGATCACGCGCGAACGGACCCGGCATCACCAGATGCTGCGTCTTCTCGGCAAAGAAGCCGAAGCGCTCGTAATAAGGCGCATCGCCGACGAGCAGTACGGCGCCATGGCCGCGCTTCTTGGCTTCCATCAGGGCGGCGCGCATCAAGGCGGCTCCGATGCCCTTGCCTTCCTGAGCGGAATCGACGGCAAGCGGCCCGAGCAGCAGCGCATCGATGGCGCGCCCCTCGCGGCTCACGCCCGCTTCGATGTTCCAGAGGCGCACGGTGCCGATGACGTGACCCGAGACATCGCGGGCGACGAGCGCAAGGCCTTCGGCGGGGATCCGGCCGCGACGGATCTTCTCGGACGACTTGTTGCGGCGATCCGGACCCATGGCACGATCGAGCAGCGCTTCGCGCGCCACGATGTCGGCTGGCGTTTCAGTATCGATGACGAAGGCAGGCGCCGGCGCAAAGAGCGCGCGCATGCTGGTCAGAACAGCGGCCATTGTGGCCTCCCATCCCAAGCGGTGACGATGATTGTGAAGATCCGCGCCGGTTTTCCGGCGCGGGAGACGTCAGATGACGTAGGACTTCAGCGGATCAAACCCGTTGAACGCCACCGCCGAATAGGTGGTTGTGTAGGCGCCGGTTCCTTCGATCAGAACCTCGTCGCCGATCGAAAGCGAGATCGGCAGCGGATACATGTTCTTCTCGTAGAGAACGTCAGCCGAATCGCAGGTAGGGCCGGCAAGAACGCAGGGTTCCATCTCGTCGGCGTCACGGGCGGTGCGGATCGGGTAACGGATCGCCTCATCCATGGTTTCGGCGAGACCGCCGAACTTGCCGATGTCGAGGAACACCCAACGGTGCTCGTCATTGTCCGACTTCTTCGAGATCAGCACGACTTCCGCCTTGATCACGCCAGCATTGCCGACCATGCCGCGGCCCGGCTCGATGATGGTCTGCGGGATGTTGTTGCCGAAGTGCTTCTTCAGCGACTCCTTGATCGCCAGACCATAAGCTTCTGCCGACGGGATGTCGCGCAGATACTT
Organism: Rhizobium glycinendophyticum; assembly: GCF_006443685.1. Taxonomy (NCBI): domain Bacteria; kingdom Pseudomonadati; phylum Pseudomonadota; class Alphaproteobacteria; order Hyphomicrobiales; family Rhizobiaceae; genus Peteryoungia; species Peteryoungia glycinendophytica. The sequence goes on from NZ_VFYP01000003.1 coordinate 75,802, forward strand.
GGTCGGGAAACCACCACCCATATTGACCATCTTCAGAACGATGCCCTGCTTGGCCAGCGAGTTGAACACACGCTTTGCATCGGCAAGGGCGCCGTCCCAGGCATCGACCTTGGTCATCTGCGAACCGACATGGAACGAGACGCCGAAGGATTCGAGGCCGAGCTGGTGTGCGTAGACGAGAACGTCGACGGCCATCTGCGGCACACAGCCGAACTTGCGGGAAAGCGGCCACTCGGCGCCTTCACCGTCCGTTAGGACGCGGCAGAACACGCGGGAGCCGGGAGCGGCACGCGCGATCTTCTCGACTTCCTCGTGGCTGTCGACGGCATAGAGGTTGACACCGAGTGCGAAGGCACGAGCGATGTCGCGCTCCTTCTTGATGGTGTTGCCGAAGGAGATGCGCGAAGCATCCGCACCGGCATCAAGTGCCATCTGTATTTCGGCAACGGAAGCGCAGTCGAAGTTCGAGCCCAGCGATGCCAGAAGCTGGAGGATCTCCGGCGCCGGGTTCGCCTTGACTGCGTAGTAGATGGCGCTGTCCGGCAGGGCGTGACGGAAGGCGCCGAAATTGTCGCGCACAACGTCGAGGTCGACCACGAGGCAGGGACCTTCCGGACGTCGGGTGTTGATGAAGTCGAGGATACGTGCAGTGGTCATCGGTCTACCTTCCAAATTCCAAGCTTCCCGAAGCGGCCAGGCTTCGGATGGACAAAGGACGGCGAGACATCGCAAGAGACCAGTCGGTGGAGACACTGGTACCGTACGAACGCTCGACGCGCGAAACGATGGATGAACGCACTCTTGCCGGAGCGCATAAATCCGCTTTGTCTGCCATGGATTGGAGGGAGACCCTACCGCACTTCCGGCAATGATGGTGTGCCTCTTCAGTACCCCGGCTGATGGAAAGCCGGCAGAGAACCAGAAAGGCCCGCACCGTCGTTGCTTCAAGATGTCCTCGCATTTCCCGGTTGGCCGGAATAGCGACTGGAGGGGTTAGTTCCAGGTACCTTACCGATGACCTCACCTTAGGGATAAATCCCAGTTCGAGGGTCGGCGGACACCCACAGGCACGTGCGACTTTGGGCAAGCACGGAGATAAGAAAAGCGAACGTCATAATCAAGAGGTTTTTTGCACCGGGCTGGAAGTTTTTTCCCGCATTTCCGGTTATCTATTGAACGAACTCGCCGGAGTGTTCACAATCCGGCGAAAGAGGAAATCGAGGACACCATGGATACGCTGACCCGCATCCGCGCCTTCATTGATGTGGTGGAAGCCGAGGGCTTCTCGGCTGCCGCCCGCAAGACCGGTCGCTCGAAGGCACTGCTGTCTAAGTATGTCCGTGAATTGGAAGACGAATTGGGTGCGCTCCTGCTCAACCGCACCACCCGCCAGTTCTCCATGACCGAAGCCGGACACACCTATTATCGGACAGCCGCCGACATCCTGAAGGAGATCGACAACCTCGCCGACCTCGTGCGCGAAAACAATGCCGACCTCAAGGGCAAGCTGAAGGTCACGTTGCCGCGCACCTTTATCGATGCGGAGATCGGCCAATCCTTGATCGATTTCGCCAGCGAAAATCCTGAACTCGCCCTAGAGATTGTGGCTGAGGACCGATTCGTCGACCTGATCGAGGAGGGTTTCGACCTCGGCATCCGAATCACCAAGCTCGATGATTCCGGCATGATCGCTCGCAAGCTTTCCGATTTCCGCGTCTATGCCTGCGCCACGCCTGCCTTCATAGAGGCCCGCGGCCCCCTCACCCATCCCAGTGAATTATCGCGCGTACCCTTTCTCATCGACACCAACTCCCGCTCGCACAACAGCCTTCGCTTCATCGACACCGACGGTAGCCCGATCTCGGTCAGCGTATCCGGACCGATCGAGGTGAACAGCCCGCAGGCGACGCTCCGCGCCGCCCGCGCCGGCCTCGGCGTCGCAATGATCCCCGATTTCATCGCCCGCCCCTATCTGGCATCCGGTGAACTGGTCTCGCTGTTCGACGAATATATCGCCAAGGATCGCGGCATTTATGCCGTCTATCCACACCGGCGCTATCTCCCCGCCAAGGTGCGCGCTTTCGTCGACTATCTCCACGCATGGTTCAAGCGCTATTCCTGACGATCGGATGGAACAACGGGTCCCATTTTCGTCCCATTCGTGAGGCACGGAAGGCTCCCGAAACCGGATGCGGGAAGGTCGGATTACATGCGCGGATGCCTTGGATATGCAGCGGCAGGGCTCGGTCTGTTGCTGGCCACGCCTGCACTCTCGCATCCCCATATCTTCGCTGAAGCAAGGCTTGAGATCGTCGCGGCCGATGACGGCACGGTCAAGGAACTGCGCAATGTCTGGCGCTTCGACGACGTCTTCTCCTCCAGCGTTCTCATGGACTTCGACAAGAACAGCGACCTGAAGCTCGATCACAAGGAACTCCAGGAGATTGCTCATACGATCCGCGAATCGCTCGGCGACTACAGCTACTTCACCTTCATCTCCAAGGACGGCGCCTCGTCCGAGGTGGCAAAGCCGGACGTTTTCAACGTCGACTACAAGGACAACCAACTCCTCGTCTTCTTCATCGCCAAGCCGAAGACACCGCTGAAGATCGGCGGGCGAATGAATTTCGGGGTCTACGATCCGACACTTTACACGGCAATCGACTTTGCCAAGGACAGCGACATCGTTGTCGAAGGCAAAGCCTTTGCCGGCTGCAAGCACACGGTCGTCCGACCGGACCCCGATCAGGTCATCGCCCAGAACCAGTCTAACCTGACGGAAGCCTTCTTCAACGACCCCGCCGGGACCGACATGGGCAAGCTCTTCGCTACCCGGCTGGAGCTGACATGCTGATCGGTATTCGGGCGCCCAGGGCCATGCCGTTGCTATTGGGGTTTGCAGCCCTTCTGCTCGCTTCGGGCCTCGCCCATGCCGCCTCGCCGCTCGGCGTCGGTGCAGCAGAGCCCTCCTACCAGCCGATGAGCGGACCATTCGCCCATCTGCTTGTGTGGATCAACACCCATCAGCAGGCCTTTTACCGGTCGCTCACCACCGCACTGAAGGCAATGCGGGAAGATCCTTCTGCGCTCGCAACCCTGATCGGCCTCTCCTTTGCTTACGGGGTCTTTCATGCGGCCGGCCCCGGCCACGGTAAAGCGGTCATTTCCTCCTACATGCTTGCCAATGAGATCGAACTCAAGCGCGGTATACTCGTCGCCTTCGTCTCCGCTCTCCTCCAGGCTCTGGTTGCGATTGCCGTCGTCGGCGCCGCCTATTTCGTGCTGCGCGGCACGGCGATCACCATGACGGTTGCCACCCAGGCGCTAGAGACGGCAAGCTATGCGATGATCGTCCTTTTCGGGGTCTGGCTTCTCGTTCGCAAGCTCAAGGTGTCTTTCTCGCCTTCCTTGCGGGGTACACAAACAGCGTCTCCGCTATTCGATGGAGCCGCGGCAGCGGCAGGCCAGGCCGGCACCACGGCGTCACTCTTTGCCGCCTCGGAAGAACAGGTCGGTGCGCCCAAGCTTTCACCTGCCCAGACCTCGCGCTTTCGAGCCGATGCAATTGCCCACGGCCATGACGCGCTTGCACCGGGATCGATCTGTCACGAATGCGGCATGACCCACGTACCCGACCCCGCCACGTTGCGCATGAATGCTTTCGGCCTGCGTGATGCGTGGTCTGCCGTCATTGCGGTCGGTTTGCGCCCGTGTTCAGGCGCACTTCTGGTGATGACCTTTGCGCTCTTGAACGGTCTGGTGCTTGGCGGCGTGCTTTCGGTCCTCGCCATGGCGCTTGGAACGGCCATCACTGTCTCGGCCCTAGCAAGCCTCGCCGTCGGCGCAAAAGGGCTGGCGCTGCGGCTTTCCGGCCCCGGTTCGCGCCGTGCCGGCATGGTGGCAAGCGGCATCGAAATCGGCGCCGCTGTGCTGGTCACCCTCCTCGGCGCCCTGCTCCTGGCGGCAAGCCTTCAGGCATGAGTGCCAGTCAGGACTGATCGCCTTCATGGCTACGCTGATAGCGCGAGCGGAACCACAGGATCAGGAACATCGCCATCAGCCCGATCGCACCCACGAAGGCTCCAAGCTCCGGCGAATAGGAGCCGAGCCACAGCACGATAGTCGGCAGCAGCAGAAGAAGCCCGACGACCACGGCGACCACGATGGCAGCCGAGGAGGCCGGCGATTTTGCCGGGCTGGGCGCTACAGCACCTTCGGCGCGCGGCCTGCGCTTCGGCGCCGGCAGGAAACGGAAGGCATAGACCGCAATGCCGATCAGCACACAGATCCCGACCGAATAGGCAATGGTCGTGTTGAGATAGCTGCCATAGGCGAGCGCCGCAACGACCAGCACCGTGCCGACATTCAGGATGATGCTGAAGATGTTCTTTTCCACGAAACCGTCTTTCCCTGTCTTAAGCCTGTTTGGCGGCGAGGCCAGCCCGTAGGTCTTCCAGCTTCTGCTTCTGCTTTCCCTCGCCGTCGAAGTTCTCCGGCGAAAGCCAGGCCTCGAAAGCAGCAGCCAACAAAGGCCATTCGCCGTCTATCATCGAAAACCACGCCGTGTCGCGGTTCTTGCCCTTGGACAGCATGTGCTGGCGAAACACGCCTTCAAACTGGAAACCGTAACGCAGTGCCGAAGCCTTGCTCGGCGCATTCTCGTTGTGGCACTTCCACTCGTAGCGGCGATATCCCAGATCCTCGAACACGTGCTTTGCGAGCAGGTAATGCGCTTCGGTCGCGAGCGGTGTCCGGCTCATGTCGGGCCCATGCGCCACGCCGCCGATCTCCACCACGCCATTCGCCGGATCAGGCCGCATGTAGTTGGCCATGCCGACCACCTTGCCGGTCGCCTTGTCGCGAAACACCTCCGTGACCCAGCCGCCTTTCTGCACGCCGGTGAGCCAGGCATCGAAATCCTCAATGCCGCCGAAATCGGGCTGGGTGAAATAGGTGAGCAGCGGATTGATCTGCATTCCGCCAAGCCCATCCCACAGTGCCTGCAGATGCGTCGCGCGGTCATAGGGTTCGATAACGACGAAACGCCCCTCCAGCCTGACCGGCTGGGGAGCGGCACATCCCTTGAAGGTGGACAGATCGCGCATGGCGGGCCTCCGGCTAACTGATTGCCTGAGGCTTAGGCCACCGGCCCGCCAAAGGCAACTGTCGGAGTAAGGCGCCGCCCTGCCCCGATGCCGAAGGCTTTAAAGGCTGACCTTGGCAGACGATACCGTCGCCTCTATATGGTCGACCAGCGCATCGGCAAGGCCGAGACGACCGGCCAGCATGTCGAGATAGCCGCGCTCCGTGCGTGTATCCGGCTCGATCGCCAGCCGCGAGGCGGTGTAGAGCTCAACCTTCTGCTCTTCCGTCAAAGCAGAAGCGACCAGCGCATCCATGTCCGTCGGCTTGGCGAGCTCGCCTTCGATGAAGGCTTCAGCTTCGGACCCCAGCCCCGATAGCTGGATCTTCTCCATGATCCGCCCGCGCTCCTGCGCATCAATATGGCCATCCGCCTTGGCGGCGGCAATCATGGCGCGTAAGAGGCCAATCGCAAAGTCATGGGTGATCGCAGCGGGCTCGGTGCTGAAGGGCGAATCCGAGGGCGGCGGCAGGAGCTCCGGCAGCGCCTGCTTCGGCTCCGGCGCCTGCCCGGACTGATAATTCTTGTAGGCCTGATACCCGAGACCGGCGATCACGGCGAGACCACCCAGCTTCAGGGCGCTGCCGCCGAGCGAACGGCCGGTCTTCGTGCCGAGCAGGACGGTCGCCAGTGCGCCCGCCTTCCAGGGATTGGCCTTGGCCAGCCCCACCAGATCGGTCCCCTTCTGGCCGATCGAGCCAGTGGTTCCGGGCATCTGCGATCCCAGGAATTGGTCCAGCAGTTTTTTGGCGTCGAACATTATGGTCTCCTTGTTCAGCGTCTCGTTCCCTAGATAGGGATGGAGACGCTGAATGCAATTGGAGACCGCCGGTTCCGCCCGGCGCGTCCGTTCAAGAGAATGTCAACCCTTGAGGGCCGCCGCTTCGCTGGCAAGCTTGGTGATGCCGGCCCAGTCGCCGGCGGTCACCAGTTCTTTCGGCGCAACCCAGGAGCCGCCGACGCAGACGACGTTCGGCAGGGAAAGATAGTCCATCGCATTCTTCAGCGAGATCCCGCCGGTCGGGCAAAACAGCGTACCGGCGAGCGGCGAGGAGAGCGCCTTCAGATAGGCGGCACCACCGGCCTGTTCGGCCGGGAAGAACTTCAAGACCTCATACCCCTCTTCGCGCAGCGCCATAACTTCCGAGGCGGTGGCCGCACCGGGCAGCAGCGGAATATCCGACTGCCGCGCCACATCGAGCAGTTCCTGAGTCGTGCCCGGGCTGACGATGAACTGCGAACCGGCATCGACCGCTGCGGCATAATGGCTCGCATTGAGGATCGTGCCGGCGCCGACGACGGCGCCTTCGACTTCTTCGGCGACGAGCCGAACGGCTTCGAGGGCTGCCGCCGTGCGCAGCGTGATCTCGATTGCCTTCAGACCGCCTGCCACCAGAGCCCGCGCCAGCGGCACGGCTGACTTGGCATCCTCGATGATCAGCACCGGAACTACCGGCTGGAGCTTCAGGGTGGTGAGCAGCTTGTCGGTTTTTTCGCCCATGGCAGAGGCCTCTTTAAAACGATTAGATCGGCGTTTTACTAGCGCGCGTGACAGTCCTTGTCGAGCGACCCCTAGCACGGAATCTTTCCGGTTTCCTAACAGCAACGCCTCGTCTATGGTTGCATTGCGTAATTTTTCGGAGCGAGTGTGTATGGCGAAGGAAATCGAACGCAAGTTTCTCGTCCGCGACGATGGCTGGAAAGAGGGCGTCACGTCCCGGACCCGGATCAAGCAAGCCTATATCGCCGCAGAAGCCGATCGCTCGGTGCGCATCCGCACCCGCAACGACGAGACGGCACAGCTGACGATAAAATTCGGCAATGGTGTTCTGACACGAGACGAATTCGAATACCAAATCCCCCATGACGACGCTGTTGAAATGATTGAATTCGCCACCGGCAACGTCATTGAGAAGACGCGGCATACGGTCGATTTCGAAGGGTTCACCTGGGAGATCGACGTGTTCGAAGGCGCTTATCGCGGGCTGGTGATCGCCGAGGTCGAGATGGCCTCGGAAACCGACGATCCCTCGCTGCCGGCCTGGCTTGGCCGCGAAGTGACCGGCGACAAACGCTATTCCAATCAGGCGCTGGCCACCCAGCGACTGCGGCCGGAGCTGGTGCATGCCATATCGCATTAGGCCGGACCGGGATCTCCCGACGGAGCTTCGCTCCGTTGCCCGCCGCCAGCTCGATCACGCCATCACCGTCCTTCAGGCGAAGCCTGATGGTCTTCACGAGGCAATTCATGAAGCCCGCAAGAAGTTCAAGCGCGTCCGCAATCTCCTTCGCCTCGTCGCCCATGCAGACAAAGCCTTCTTCAAGCAACAGAATACGAGCCTCGGGGCCGCCGCACGCAGCCTGTCGCGCATTCGCGATGCGACAGCACTCATGGAGACCGTAACGCATCTGACGACATTTGCGAACGAGGAAGAAGCAGAGACGCTGGACGCGACCCGCACCGTGCTCGAACTGCGCCGGGACGAGATTGCAGCGCAAGAGACGGATCTCGAGGAGAAAGTTGCAGGCGTGATCGCCGATTGCCGCCTTTCGCTCGGTGCACTCGAAGCCCTCGACCTGCCTTCGAAGGCGGGCCCGGCCGCACGCCTGATAGCCAAGGGCTGGCTGAAGGCGCTCAAGCGTGCCCACGCAGCCCTGGACGGCTGCAAAAGTGAAGGTCATGGCGAGTCCTTTCACGACTTGCGCAAGTCCGCTCAGGCCCACTGGATGAACCTCTCGCTGCTGCGCGACCTCTGGCCCAGTGCCTTTGCCGCCAAGAGCCGCGATGCAAAAATCCTGGTGGACCTGCTCGGCCACGAGCACGACCTGACGGTTCTGACGGAACTCTTCGACACGGAGCCAGATCTGTTTGGCAGCGGCGAAGACCAGTCCTTCCTGCTCGCCATCATCATCCGGCGCCAGCAGGACCTGCGCCGCGAGGCGCTGGCTCTCGCCGAAATCGTCTTTTCCGACGGCGCACGCCGGGAGGCCGACGTGATCGAAACGCTGTGGACCGCTGCTGCTATCGGCAAGATTACCGGTCACGGCTGAACACGCATGATTGCCACCCCGGTTTCACCCCGCCCATGAGTCGCTCGCAACGCCTCCTCTTTCTGTTGCAGGTTTTGCGGCGCCACCGTTTTCCGGTGAGCGGGGCGACACTTGCCGCAGAGACAGGTGTTTCGTTGCGAACCCTCTACCGCGACATTGCAACCCTGCAATCGGAAGGCGCCGATATCGAGGGCGAGCCCGGCATCGGCTATGTCCTGCGTCCCGGCTACATGCTGCCGCCGCTGATGTTCACCCGCGAGGAGATCGAGGCGCTGATGCTCGGCTTCCGTTTCGTTGAAAAGCGGACCGACGAGGCGATCGCCGCGGCCGCCCACAATGCACTCGCCAAGATCGATGCCGTATTGCCGGAAGACCTGCGTCGCGATATGGCCGAGGTACCGCTGCTCGTCGGCCCAGGGGCCCCGCTTGCCAACGAACGGATCGACCTTCAAATGCTGCGTCAGGCGCTGCGCAATGAAAGGCCCCTCCTCCTCGCTTATCGCGATCAGCACGGCAAGGTCTCCAGCCGCGCCGTCTGGCCTTGTGCCCTGACGTTCTTCGACGGCGTCCGCGTTCTGGTTGCCTGGTGCACGTTGCGGGAGGATTTTCGCCATTTCCGCACCGACCGGATCGAAAGCGCGACAGCTGGCGAGACCCGCTACCCCAAGCGCCGCTCCGCCCTTCTCAAGGCCTGGCGCCAGAAAAACTCTATTCCAGACAACATCGGATGATCATGCTGACACTTTTTGGCAGCAGGAAGGAATAACCTCCCGTCATCAACCAAGCAGGAGATGACGATGACCCCCGCAATGACCATCCTCTATGTCGAAAACGCCGCAGTGAGCGCCGACTTCTATGAGAAGCTTTTCGGCATCAAGCCGACGGACCGTGCCGAAACCTTCTCGCTCTTCCATTTGCCTACAGGTCTCGTACTTGGCCTCTGGAGCCGCGCTGGCGTCGAGCCCGAAGCCCAGGTCACTGGTGGCGGCTGCGAACTTGCGATCCGCGCACCTGGCGCCGCTGACGTCGATGCCACCCACGCCCGCTGGTCCGCACTCGGTATCCCGGTTCTTCAGCCACCCGTGGAAGCCGATTTCGGCCGGACCTTCACGGTATCTGACCCGGACGGCCACCGCATCCGAGTCTTCAACCCGCCGGCCTGATCGAGGTATCGATACGATGATGGGCGAAAATTGACAGACTTCAAACTTCGCTCGTCGCGCGGAAATCCGTTGCACGCCAAGGGCCGAGGCGGTATTTCGCAAGGCCATGACACAGATCGATCAAGCCCCACGCCATGAAGAAGGCGACGCCTTCCTGGTTGCCGCCCTCTACCACTTTGCCCGGTTTCCGCGCTTCGAGAGTTTTCGCGAGCCATTGGAGAGCCTGTGCAAGACCGAGGGCGTGAAGGGCACGCTGCTGATCGCCCATGAGGGCATCAACGGAACGATTGCCGGAACCGATGCAGCGATTGCCAAGGTTCTGGCCTTCATCCGCAGCCAGCCGGAGTTCGAAAGCCTTGAGCACAAGGAAAGCCGGGCGTCGAAAATGCCGTTTCTCCGCATGAAGGTGCGGCTGAAGAAGGAGATCGTGACCATGGGTGTCGAGAACATCGACCCCAATGAGATCGTCGGCACCTATGTCGATCCGAAAGAATGGAACGAGCTGATTTCCGACCCCGAGACCATCGTCATCGACACGCGCAACGATTACGAGACCGCCATCGGAAACTTCCGCGGCGCGGTCGATCCGAACACCAAGACCTTCCGCGAATTTCCGGATTGGGTGAAGAACAATCCCGGCCTGCACAACAAGCCGAAGATCGCCATGTATTGCACCGGCGGCATCCGATGCGAAAAGGCGACCGCCTTCATGAAGCAACAGGGCTTCGACGAGGTCTACCACCTCAAGGGCGGCATCCTGAAATATCTGGAGGAAGTGCCGGAAGAACAGAGCCTTTGGGACGGCGCCTGCTTCGTCTTTGACGAACGCGTCTCGGTCACCCATGGCCTGAAAGAGGGCAATCACAAGCTCTGCCACGCCTGCCGCAATCCGATCACCGTAGAAGAACTGACCCATCCCCATTACGAGGAAGGCGTGTCCTGCAGCCATTGTTACGAGAGCCGCACCGAAGCCGATCGCGATCGCTATCGCCAGCGCCAGTTGCAGATAGCGCTGGCGAAGAAGCGCGGCGAAAAGCACATCGGCGGCTGAGCGCCGCCGATTGCCAGTGTCTGTCAGCCTGAGATCAGGTCGCCGCGTTGCCACTCGCGCCGGCCCCAATTGCGCAGGCGCATGCGGGGTGCGACGGCATAGGCGAAGAACGGCGCAGCGACAAAGCTGGTGACGACGACCAGAGGCAGCAGGACCTTTGCCTGTGCTGCCAGGGCCGGCACGGACAGAACGATAATGGCACCGGTCCCGAAGATCACGGCGTTGATCATCATGCTGCAGACGATGCGCAGCCAGGTGTCTGTGGTGAACATGGCAATTCTCCCTTTCTCTCCAAAGGAAGCACTGAACGGCCCGTTTGTTCCAGCGTAACTGCGGTTCGCTTTAACGGGGGAATGACGTTTCGAGAGGCGGGTGCCCGAAGGCAATGGCTGCAGCCTTGGCCCTGAGCTCCATGGGTCGCAGTCGCAATGCATCGATGTCGGCAGCACTGCAGGGGCGCCCAAAAAGATAGCCCTGCAACTGATCGCAGCCGGCCAGTCGCAGATTGACCGCCTGCTGATCGGTCTCCACACCCTCCGCAGTGACTGGCACATCGAGCGAGCGGGCAAGGGCTACCGTCGCTTGTAGCATTTCGATCGCCTTATGCCCTTGGCCAAGGGACTGAACCAGGGACTTGTCGATCTTCATCCGGTCGAAACCAAACTGTCGCAGGTATCCCACACTGGAGAAACCGGCGCCGAAATCGTCGAGCGCGATCTGCACGCCGATCTTGCGCAGTCGCTCCAGCACGGTTCGCGCCCGCTCGGCATTCTGAATGAAATAGGTTTCCGTCATTTCCAGCACGACACGGTGCGGTTCGATCCCGGTCCGACGGAATAGATCAGCAACATGCCCGGTAAACGCGGGGTCGCGGAACTGTCCGGGCGAAATGTTGACCGACAGTTTCAGTCCCGGCCAGCTGGTGAGCTGGGTCAACGATTGGCTAAGCACGCTGAGGCCGAGGCGATCGATCAAACCGCTGGTTTCGGCGATGGGAATGAAGATTTCGGGTGAGACCGGACCATGGCCGCGCCGGTTCCAGCGCGCGAGCGCTTCAATACTTACCAGTTCGAAGGTCGCTGAATCCACGACAGGCTGGTAGACGACGGTAATTTCATCGTTTTCGATCGCCGATCTGAGATCGAGCGCCAGCTGGTTCCGTGTCTCACGCTCCTCGTCCATCTGCGGGTGATAGGCGGTCCAGCGCCCGCGGCCGCCGTCTTTGGAGGCATACATAGCCATGTCGGCCTGGCGCGTCAGCTCACCGCCATCAATTGCGCCCTCGATCGAGACCGCAAGCCCCAGGCTGCAACCAACGGAGACCACGCGTTCACCGAGAGTCAGAGGTTCGCCGAAGAATTCGAGGATCGCTTCTGCGACGGATATGGCCCTTGCCTGAGCCTCTGCACCGAAGAACACGATGGCAAATTCGTCACCACCAATGCGGGCAATCGTTGCGTCTTCTCCGACAAGCACTTCCAGCCCTGCGGAAACGGCGCGGATGAGGCTGTCACCCACAGCATGGCCATAGGCGTCGTTGACTTCCTTGAACCCGTCCAGGTCGAGATAAAGCAACACCACATCGCCTTCACCGCTGCGCGCCTGCTGGAGGGCCTGCTCCAGCAGAACCTGAAGCCCGTCGCGATTGGCAAGTCCGCTCAACCGGTCCGTCCGGGCAAGCTTGACGGCGGCCGCCTCATCGGACCTCAGCCGTCGCACGACGCTGTTGCCGATGATGAAGAGCAGCAGGCAGTAGACAGCGATCAGGATCAGCGCGGACCTGACCAGCGGCTCCACCTGATCGCGGCTGATATCCCCCGGCGCGCGCGGCTTCCAGGTGAGCGAGGCAAGGCGGGTCCCGCTTGTCGACACGATCGCCACCGAATGTGTCGAGCGTGTCGAAGGCGGTGCGAGCACGAGGTCCGGCAGCCCATAGGCGCTGGAGATCCTGTTGGCCTTGTCCGGCGACATGTGGCGAATGAAAAGCAGATAGCGCCGCTTTTGTGGGTCGCTCTCGACAGCGCCCGACTTCTTCCGAATGAGAGCCACGCCGGCTGCACCGATCCCCTTCAACGTGCGCACGAAGCCGAGCGCCTGCGGGACATCACCGCTCTGGCCGGAACGCACCTGATCGAAGAGGATCGAAACATCATGGGGAAGATAACCGCGGGTGGCCTTGCCGAGCGATACGCCGTCGGAATAGGCCATACCGGGGCGGCCATCCTGGTCGAGCACCATGGCAACGTCGAACAGTTCGCTTTCGAAGGTCATGTCGCCGAAGTTGCTGTTCACCCAATCGGCATCAGGCGTCGTGTAGACATTCTCTGCCGCGTCGTCCCAGGCTGCGTAGTCGTTCAGCGTGGCACCGAGCTGGAACTTGAAGGTCTGTACGGCCCCGAGCAACGTCTCGCGCGATCGCTCCTCGTCGAGGTGGTTGGCATTGCTTGCAACGCGGTCGAGCGCGGTAAGCACGATCAGTGTCACCATCACGGCGAGCATCGCAAAAACCAGCAGCATGCCGGTCACCGCCATACGGCGATTTGCGAGCAACTTCAGCCGATTTTTCACTCCGAGAAGCCGCATGCAACACTACCCTGGCTTTCGGCGCACCGTGCCAGACAATGTGTTCAATTAGACTTAACATGCTGACAGTGATAATGAATATCGAATAATCCGGGAAAGCTAATGCTCAGACAATGCAACTAAAAAAAGAGGGTCCCGGTGTCCCGGAACCCTTGGCGGACCAGCCTGGAGGCGCGGATCCGACAGCTCTCGCGTCAAGCGACGACGGAGACGAATTCCTCCTTGGGGCGACGCACTTTCTTCAGCGGGGCGAGCCAGTCACCCTCAGTCGCACGATAGCCGAGCGGCAGGATCGTGACCGAACGCAGGCCCTTTTCGCGCAGGCCGAGGATTTCGTCGAGCTTGGCGGGATCGAAGCCTTCCATCGGCGTTGCGTCGACGCCCTCGAAGGCGGCGGCGGCAACGGCCATGCCGAAGCCAATATAGGCCTGGCGCGCCGCATGCTCGAAGTTCACGTCGGCGTCGCGGCCGGGATACATGCCGAGTAGCATCTGGCGATAGTTTTCCCAGCCCTCGTTCTTGAACCCACGCTCCTCGTTGACGAGGTCGAACATGTGGTTGATGCGCTCGGCCGTGTAGTTGTCCCAGGCGGCGAAGACGAGCAGATGTGAACCCTCGGTCACCTGAGCCTGATTCCAGGCGATCTCCTGGATCTTGGCGCGCACATCCTTATTCGTGACGACGATGACTTCGAAGGGCTGCAGGCCACTGGAAGTCGGTGCCAGACGTGCTGCTTCGACAATGCGCTCGACCTTATCCTCGGGAACGGCCTTGGACGGGTCCATTTTCTTGGTGGCGTAACGCCAGTTCAGCTTTTCAATGAGTGCGGACACGATTTCGCTCCTGGTTGGACCTGCCGGTGCCATGGGAGAGTTGGCAGCCCAGCCGAGGTCTGGTATCGATTGGTAACCAGGCCTAGATATGTAACCAGCAGATTTGTGCAAGAAGGCACATTTCTGATACCAGGTTACGCCGATAGAACGATTGGAGCGGCCATGTGCGACAATTACGATCCCGCCAAGTGCCAGACGGTGAGCGAAATGCTGGCCAGACTGGGCGATAAATGGACGGTTTTGGTGATCATGATGCTGGGAGACGGACCTCAGCGCTTTTCCGATCTTAAGCGCTCAGTGGTCGGAATATCGCAACGCATGCTCACGTTGACACTGCGTTCGCTGGAAAGAGACGGAATCGTCGAGCGCACGGTTCACCCGACCGTGCCGCCCAAGGTCGAATATGCTCTGACAGATCTTGGCCGCTCTTTCGGCGGTCCCATTCGCGCTCTGGGCAGTTGGGTCTTCACCCATCACGACAGCATCCAGACCGCTCGCGCCGACTTTGACCGCCGGAACGAGGCAGATGCGGCCAATAGGCTGATCAAGCTTGGCTGAGATCGCCAACGCGCTGGGTGAGTCCTGACGGTTCAGTCAGCTTTGAAATTCCCCTTCGGGAATTCGAGCGCGAGATCGCGGTACCATTTCCCGCTCTTCTTGATGGTGCGCACCTGGGTATCGTAATCGACATGAACAAGGCCGAAGCGCATCTTGTAGCCTTCCGCCCATTCGAAATTGTCCATCAGCGACCAGGCGAAATAGCCCTGCATCGGATAACCCTCGGCGATCAGATCCGCGACCTTGTCGAGATGTTCGGCGTAGTAATCGAGGCGCGGCTGGTCGTCGACCTCGCCCCCTTCCACTTCCATGTTGTAGCAGGCGCCGTTCTCGGTGATGTAGCAGGGTGGCAGCTCGTAGCGGGCATAGAGCCGCTCGACCAGCGACTTCAGCGCCGGAGCATAGACCTCCCAGCCGATATCGGTCTTGATCTTGGAAACCGGCGGCGCACCCACCGTTGCCGGGAATTCGGCACCGGGTGTCGGATCGTCGGCCACACGCATGGGCGTGTAATAATTCAGCCCCCACCAGTCGAGCTTCTGCTTGATGGTCGCGAGATCGCTCTCCTCGATTTTCGGCATCCGATGGCCGAGCGCCGATAGGAAGTCCGCCGGATATTCACCCTTGAAGACGGGATCGAAGAAGACGCCGTTGTGGAACTGATGCGCGCGCTCGGCAGCCGCGAGATCCGCAGGACTGTCAGAACCCGGCAACGTCTCGTGCGCGTTTAGCACCAGGCCGACGGGCACCTTCGGGCTGATGTCACGGATCGTCTGGACCGACAGACCATGCGCGAGGTTGGTGTAGTGCAGCGCATGCAGGGCGGCGTCCATGTTACGCTCGCCCGGCGCATGAACGCCATAGAGATGGCTGAGCCAGACCGAGCACCACGGCTCATTGAAGGTCGCAACCGCATCCAGCCGATCGCCAAGACGCTCCATCACCACCTTGGTGTAGCGCTGGAAGGCCTGTGCCGTGGAGCGCGCCGTCCAGCCGCCATCGCCCATCAGCGCCAGCGGCAGATCCCAATGGTAGAGCGTCGCATAGGCCTTGATGCCGCGCGCCTTTAGCCCGTCGACCAGCTTGTCGTAGAAATCGAGACCCTTTTCGTTGAACGGGCCCGTACCCTCCGGGATGATGCGCGGCCAGGCGATCGAGAAGCGATAGCCGGTGACGCCCATGTCCTTGATGAGATCCAGATCGCTTTCCCAGCGATTATAGTGATCGCAGGCGACATCGCCATTGTGCCGCCCGAAGACTCGGCCCGGCATGTTGGAAAACGCATCCCAGATCGAGGGTTTCCGCCCATCCGCCTTAGAAGCCCCTTCGATTTGGAAGGATGCGGTGGCAACGCCAAACAGGAAGTCACCGGGAAAACGCGAGGCAAGAGCCTTGGGATCGATCATGGAGTAAATCCTTCGTCATGCAAGCGCGGACACCGCCGCCGCTTATCCGTCGCACAGCGGTTTAGAGCAAAGCCAAGACGGGGTGAAGACGGCGGAAACAAAAAACTGCAACGTTGCAGGAAATCTACCCTCCCCTTGAGGGGGAGGGTCGGAGCAAAGCTCCGGGGCGGGCACAACGCCGGCGTGACCTCCTTGTCCCTCGGGGGATAGGACCGCCGAGCGAAGCGGAGTCGAGGTGAGGGGGCGGATCGATGAAGCGTTTGCCGCATGACCTTGCGCGTCGCGCCCCCTCCGCCCTTCGGGCACCTTCTCCCCGCTGAAGAGAAGAGGGAAACACCCGCCAACGCCAAGGGTGAGTCAGGTTACACCTTCACCCAACCGCCATTCTGCTTCGACGATGCGATGCAGGCCTCGACGAAAGCGACACCCTTCACACCGTCATCGACGGTCGGATAGATCACGGCCGAATCGACCGCAGTGCCTGCCTTCGCCGCATTGATGGCGGCAGCGGCTTCCGTGTAAATCGTCGCGAAGGCTTCGAGATAACCTTCCGGATGCCCCGACGGGATACGCGTGACGCGGGCAGCTGCGGCATTCGCCCCTGCCCCGCCGCGCGTGATCAGCTGCTTCGGCTCGCCGAGACGGGTGAACCACAGATAGTTTGGATCGGCCTGCGTCCATTCGATGCCGGCCTTCGTTCCGTAGATGCGGACCTTCAGCCCGTTCTCGTTGCCGGTCGCCACCTGGCTGCACCAGAGCAGGCCCTTCGCACCACCCTTGAAGCGCAGCATCACATGCGCGTTGTCATCGAGCCGGCGGCCTTCGACGAAGGTGTGCACATCGGCCGCCAACTCGTCGAGTTCGAGACCGGAGATGAAGGAGCCGAGGTTATAGGCATGGGTGCCGATATCGCCGGTCGATCCGCCGGCACCCGACTGCTTCGGGTCGGTGCGCCAGGCCGCCTGCTTCTGGCCGGTCTGCTCGATCGGCTCAGCCAACCAATCCTGCGGATACTCCATCTGCACCAGCCTGATATCGCCGAGCTCGCCGGAGCGCACGAGTTCGCGCGCATGCCGCACCATCGGATAGCCGGTGTAATTGTGGGTGAGGATGAAGAGCGCCTTCGCCTTGTCGGCAACCGCCTTCAGCGCCTTGGCATCTTCCAGATTGGAGGTCAGCGGCTTGTCGCAGATGACATGGATGCCGCGCTTGAGAAACGCCTTGGCCGCCGGGAAATGCACATGGTTCGGCGTGACGATCGACACAGCCTCGATGCCATCAGGGCGAGCGGCTTCCTTTTCCGCCATCTCTTCGTAAGAGCCATAGCAACGCTCCGGGTCGAGCCCGAGTTCGCGACCCGAGGCGGCAGATTTTTCCGGCGTGGAAGAGAGAGCACCGGCGACGAGAGCATACTGGTCGTCAAGACGGGCTGCCATGCGATGCACCGCGCCGATGAAGGCCCCGGCGCCACCGCCGACCATACCCAGCCGGATCTTCGGTGTCCGTTCACCCGTCTTGCTTGCTTCGATCGCCATGATGTTTTCTCCCTGATATGTTTGTTCTGCGGGGTTAGCCCCTCTGTCACTGCCGTGACACCCCGCCTCGAGGGTAGATTATAGATTTACGTTTTTACACGCCCCTCATCCGCCTGCCGGCACCTTCTCCCCGTGAACGGGGAGAAGGCGGAGAGCCGCAGCGTTTCCGTCCCCTCTCCCCGCCCGCGGGGAGAGGGTCAGGGTGAGGGGCAAAACTAAGTATTAAAGCCCCAGCATCCGCCGGTTCGCCGCATCATCCGTGCCACCGGAGGCAAAGTCGTCAAACGCCTTTTCCGTAACGCGGATGATATGCGCCCGCACGAACTCCGCACCCTCGCGGGCACCGTCTTCAGGATGCTTCAGCGCGCATTCCCATTCGACCACGGCCCAGCCGTCGAAGTCGTTCGCCGCCATCTTGGAAAAGATCGCGCCGAAATCGACTTGGCCGTCGCCGAGCGAGCGGAAGCGTCCTGCCCGCTGCACCCAGCCCTGGTAGCCACCATAGACGCCCTGCCGGCCGGTCGGATTGAACTCCGCGTCCTTGACGTGGAACATCTTGATCCGGTCCTTGTAGATGTCGATGTTGTCGAGATAGTCGAGGCACTGCAGCACATAGTGCGAGGGGTCGTAGAGCATGTTGGCACGGGAATGGTTCTTCACCCGCTCCAGGAACATCTCGAAGGTCACCCCGTCATGCAGGTCTTCGCCCGGATGGATTTCGTAGCACACGTCGACGCCCTGTTCCTCGGCATAATCGAGGATCGGCAGCCAGCGCTTTGCTAGTTCATCGAAAGCCGTCTCGACGAGACCCGCCGGACGCTGCGGCCAAGGATAGATGAACGGCCAGGCAAGCGCGCCGGAGAAGGTCGCATGGGCCTTGATGCCGAGATTGCGCGATGCCTTCAGCGCATACTTCACCTGCTGCACGGCCCATTCCTGGCGGGCTTTTGGATTACCGCGAACTTCCGGCGCCGCAAAGCCATCAAAGGCCTCGTCGTAGGCTGGATGCACGGCCACCAGCTGGCCCTGTAAATGGGTGGAAAGCTCGGTGATCTCCACGCCATTCTGGCGGGCCACACCGGCGAGTTCGTCGCAATAATCTTTGGATTCGGCGGCCTTCTTGAGGTCCATCAACTGGCCGGCCCAAGTCGGCACCTGCACGCCGACATAGCCCTTTTCGGCCGCCCACTTCGTAATCCCATCCCAGGTGTTGAAGGGTGCGGCATCGCCTGCGAACTGGCCGAGAAAGATCGCCGGCCCCTTGATCGTCTTCATGAATTCTCCTCCCTGAGATCCCTGCAACGTTTCCGTAAACGATTACAGGAGATGGATTTTCGACACAACCGCAATGATCAAAACATGGACAAATCTGCCCGGGAAAAAACCCGGGCAGGATCTTGTCGAAGCAAGCGGAAGGATCAGAACGGCGAGTCCGGGAAGTAGTAGTTCTTCGCGTTGTCGGCGGTGATCAGCGTCGCATCAAGCGTATAGGTGCCATGGACAGGAACGCTGTCGTAAAGGGCAGCGGCCGTCAGTTCCATAGCGGTACCGACCATCGACGGCGGATAGAGAACGTTGACCGGAACCATCTTGTCGCCATCCATGACCTTCTTGATCATGTCTTTCGAACCTGCACCACCGATGATGTACTGAATATCGGTGCGCTTGGCCTGCTCGATGGCCTGCAACACACCAACCGCCATGTCGTCATCCTGGCACCAGACAACATCGATCTTCGGATACTTGGTTAGATAGTCCTGCATGACCTTGAAGGCGTCGTCGCGGTTCCAGTTGCCGAACTGGCGATCGAGAACCTTGACGTTGGAGCCCTTGATGCCTTCATCAAAGCCGTCCTGTCGCTGCTGGTCGATCGGGATCGGCAGACCGCGGATGATGACGACTTCCGCGTCCGGCGAGTTCTTGGCGATATACTCGCCGGCGACCTTGCCCAGCGCCGGATTGTTACCGGCGACATAGAGGTCACGAACCGAATTGTCGTTCACCGACGGCGCACGGTCGACGATCGTGACGAAGTGACCCTTGCCCTTCACTTCCTTCATCGCATTGACCAGCGGATCCGGATCGGTCGGCAGGATGACGAGCGCATCGATGCCCTGGACTTCCAGGTCCTGCACGGCATTCGCCTGGGTGGCCGGATCGGCCGAGGTCTTGACGACGACGTTCAGGCCCGGATGCTCCTTCATCAGGAGTTCGGCGACACGGTTGGCATGATAGACGACGCCGGCGGTCCAGCCATGGTCGGCCGCGGGAATGGAGACGCCGATGGTCTTCGTCTCCTGCGCCTCTGCTGCCGTGAAGATCGACGCCAGCGCCGTCATGGCAACGGCAAGGCCTAACAGTTTCTTGTGCATTGGTTTCCTCCCAAAGTGACAAAGGGTCGACTGAAGAACGGACCGGGCGACCCTCCTCTGCCCGGTCGTTTGCTTACGCTTTGCGCGCCAGCGACCGCTGGACGAGCATCGCGATGATGATGATCGTGCCCTGGATGGCGCCGATCAGATATTCGGAGATGAAGTTCGACAGCAGCATGATGTTGCCGACGAGTTCGAGAATGAAGGCACCGCAGATCGTGCCCCAGACGCGGCCGGCGCCACCCTTCAATGCCGTGCCGCCGACGACGACGGCGGTGATCGCCTGCAGCTCCCAGAGAATGCCCGTGGTGGCCGAGGTCGAGCCGAGACGCGGCACGTAGAGAAGCACGGCAATCGCGACGCAGAGGCCCTGGATGACGAAGGCGATGGTCCGCACCCGGTCGACGGCGATGCCGGAATAGCGCGCCACATCGCGGTTCGAGCCGACGGCAACCACATGGCGGCCATAACGCGTGCGATAGAGAATGACGGCGGCAATGGCGGTGACCACCAGAATGATGACGATCGGCACCGGCAGGCCGAGGATCGAGCCGAAATAGACCGGCCGATAGATCTCCTGCTGCACCGGATCGCGCAGCGTGATCGCCCCGCCCTGGGAGAGCCAGGTCGTTAGCCCTCGATAAATGCCCATGGTGCCAAGCGTGGCGATGAAGGGCTCGATCTTGCCGACGGTGGTGATCAGCCCGTTCAGAAGCCCGCAGAGCGAACCGATGACGATCGCAAGCGCCATGGCGGCAGCAATAATCAGGCCTGGATCGGCGATCGCGCCGGAATTCATGAACAGGATCATCAGGCTGGCGACGAAGGCCACCATGGAGCCGACCGAAAGGTCGAGGTCCCCGGACGAAATGACGAAGGTCGCGCCGACGGCGATGATCGCGATGAAGGCCGAGCGGGTGGCGACATTGGCGAGATTGGTGAGGCCGATGAAGTTCGGGTTCACCAGCGCACCGACTATCAACAGGATCAACAGCGCGGCAAAGGGTGCGACGGCGCGCAGATCGACGTCGCGCCAGGTGCGGCGTGAACGGCCAGGGGTGGTCGTTTCAGTTTCGGCAGTCATGTCTTCCCGTCTCCTCCCGCACCTCGCACCGGAGGTCGCGTACCCTGAAGTCTTCGTTTCTAAGCCCGGTCTTGCCGCCGGACTCTTGCATTCGATCAGCTCGCCATCTGCCGTTTCAGGCCGGCGGCGTAGCGCATGATCGTCTGTTCGTTGATGTCTTCGCCCTCGAGCAGGCCCACCATCCGGCCCTCCCGCATCACGGCGACCCGTGTGCAGAGCCCGATCACCTCCGGCATTTCCGAGGAGATAACGATGATGGAACGGCCCTCGCGGGCGAGTGCTGCAATGAAATGGTAGATCTGCTGCTTGGTCCCGACATCAATTCCGCGCGTCGGCTCGTCGATGATGATCACGTCGGGCTCGACTTCCATGATCTTGGCGAGCAACAGCTTCTGCTGGTTGCCGCCGGACATGCGCCCGACCCGAACGCGGTCGTCACGCACCCGGATATCGAAGCGGCGCTTGGCCCGAGCCATGGCCTTCGCCTCGCTGCCGGGGTCCAGGTAACCGTGACGGACGTGATTATCCATGGACTGCAGCGTCAGGTTTGCCGTCATGCCCTCGCCCAGCAACAGGCCCTTGCCTTTGCGATCCTTGGTCATATAGGCGAGCCCGCGCCGGTTTGCTTCCCGGAAGTCGCCGGCGTCGAGGATCATTCCCTTGAGCCAGACTTCGCCCGAAAGACGGGGACGCAAACCGGCAACGGCCTCCATAAGCTCCGTCCGCCCCGATCCGATCAAACCGGAAAACCCGAGCACCTCGCCCCGCTTCAGATCAAAGCTGGCGTTCTTGACGAAACCGGTTGTCAGATCCTTGACCGACAGCACAATCTCCTCGTCGACATCAGGCTCATGTTTCGTCGGATAAAGGCTCGACAATTCGCGACCGACCATCAACTGCGCGATCGCCTCGCCATCAAGCGCCGAGGTCGGCGCAGTCTTCACCCACTGGCCGTCACGCAGCACCGTCACACGGTCGGTCAGCTCCATCACCTCGTCGAGCTTATGGGAAACGAAGACGAAGCTGGTGCCGCTGGCACGCAGTTTGCGCACCTGATCAAACAGCACTTCCGTCTCGTCGCGCGACAGCACGGCGGTCGGCTCGTCCATAAACACGATGCGGGCCTTGCGACTGATTGCCTTGGCGATCTCGACCATCTGCTTGTCGGCAACCGCTAGCGAACTGATCAAGGCATTTTCGTCGATGTGGGAGCCGAGCTGATCGAGCACGCGGCGCGTCTCCGCCCGCATCACCTTGCGATCCAGCATGCCGAAGCGCGTAACCTCCCGGCCGAGGAACAGGCTCTCGGTCACTGTCAGATGATCGGCAAGATTGAATTCCTGGTGGATGAGCACGATGCCCAGCGCTTCGGCGGCCCCATTGGCCGGCAGCGTGACCGGCTCGCCATCGAGAAGAATGCGACCCGCTGTCGCCTGCTCGAAACCCGAGAGGATCTTCACAAGCGTCGACTTGCCCGCGCCATTCTCGCCCATGAGCGCGTGAACCTCGCCCGGCAAGACGTCGAAATCCACGCTGAACAGCACCTGGACGTCGCCAAATGTTTTCGAGATACGCTCCGCCACGAGCACGGGTGTCCGCGCTTCGCCCCCAGCCAATGTCATGCAACCCTCCCGGCGGCTCCTCAACCGCTATGACCTGTGTGTAAACCTTTACATCACCGATGTAAAGGTTTACATCATCACATCATGGGGACAATGTGAGCCCTGCCGGCTTTCGCAGCCGCAACAGGAACGGTAAGGTCTCCAACGATTCCATGCGGATAGAGGGGATGGAGCCGCGTGCCGAATTCAGCACCAGCGACGATCGAAGACGTGGCGCGCATCGCGGAAGTGTCGATCGCGACGGTGAGCCGTGCCATCCATACACCTGACAAAGTCGCCAAGACCACGCGCCAGCGGGTGAACCAGGCCATTGCCATCACCGGCTACACGACCAATGCCATGGCGCGCTCGCTGCGCATGGGCCGGTCGAACATGATCCTGATTCTGGCGCCCGACATCGGCGACCCGAATTTTTCCTCGACACTGATCGGGCTGGAGAACGAAGCCCGTGCCCATGGCTATGGCGTCCTAATCGGCCACACCCAGAACGATCCGGAGCGCGGGCTGGAATATCTGAAATTCCTGAGCTCCGGCCAGGCGACCGGCCTCGTGCTCTTCACCGGTCACGAACCCTTCGGCCACCAGGTGCTGGGGCAGCGTCTGCCGCCATCGGTTGCCGTCTTCGAACCGGTCTTCGGCTCAAAAATCTCCTATGTCGGCGTCGACGACGTGGCCGGCGCGAGGAAAGCCGCCGAACACCTCCTGTCTTCCGGCCACCGCTCCATCGCCTTCATCGGCGACAGCAAGACGCGGCTGGGCCACCAGCGCCGCCGCCAGGGCTTCGACAAGGCGCTCGATGCCGCGCGCATCCCGCCGAACCAGCGTTTCGTGTTGGAAGGCGAAGGCACGATCGAAAGCGGCCGCCTCGCCGTTGAGCAGCTCTTCATGCGCGACCAATTGCCGACGGCTTTCATGTGCGTGAACGACGCGACCGCCGTCGGCGTCATCAACGGCCTCACCGCCCGCGGCTACGACCTGCCGCACGACTTCTCGGTTATCGGCTTCGACGACGTGCCGCAGGCGACCTATGTCAACCCGGCGCTGACCACCATACGCCAGCCCCGCACCGCCATCGGCCGCCAGGCCATGGCGCTGCTGATCAAGTCCCTCTCGGAACGGCCGGCAGAACGCGAGGAAATCCTGCTGATGCCGGATCTGATCGTGCGCGGCTCGGTGACGGGACCGGTAAAGCGCTGAACGCCTTTGCACGCTCTGCAGGACGGTACCGAAAGCCGCCCTTGGACGTTAGGCCCTGATCATCCTATACTAAGTCGACATCGGGCCGCCACAAGCGGCGCCACCTTGCCATATGCTTTCGGAGATCGTCGTGAGTGTCGCCTTCACCAAGGAAGAGAGTTCGGAAACCGCAGCGGAACTACATCTGCCGGATCGTCCGATCTCCCAGCATCCGAACCTCGTGACGGCGGCAGGCCTGAAGCAACTGGAGTCGCAGGCCGAAGACGCCCGCGCCGCCTATCTCGCCGCGCAGGCAGTCGAGGACGTGAACGAACGTCGCCGCCAGTCCGCTGTGCCCTATCGTGATCTGAAGTATTTGACCGAACGGCTCCGCACCGCCCAGATCATCCCGGAACCTGAAACCAACGCGCTCGTCGCCTTCGGCAGCAAGGTCACGTTTGAGCGCGATGACGGCCGCGTCCAGACTTACCGCATCGTCGGCGAGGATGAAGCCGACCCGAAGGCCGGCTCCATCTCCTTCGTCTCCCCGGTTGCGGCGCGCCTGATGGGCAAGACCGTGGGCGATGTGGTGATGGTCGGCGATCAGGAACTGGAAATCACCGCGATCGCGTGAGACGCACACCGGGCGACGCCTTTTACCGTCGTCACGCCGCCACGCCAATTCCGTCCAATTCCGCCATCACATCGTCAGGCAGATCGACATCGGCGACGGCGAGGTTCTCCCGCAAATGCGTCCGCGACGAGGTCCCCGGGATCAGCAGGATATTCGGCGACCGCTTCAGCAGCCAGGCGAGCGCCACCTGCATCGGCGTAAGCTCCAGCCGTGCAGCCACCTCGGACAGGGTGGCCGATTGCAGCGGGGAGAAACCGCCGAGCGGGAAGAACGGCACATAGGCCGTGCCTTCGGCTGCCAATTGCTCGATGAGTGCGTCATCGCCGCGATGGGCGAGGTTGTACTGGTTCTGCACACAGACGATCTCGGTGATCTTGCGCCCGTCCACCACCTGCTTTGCCGTCACGTTCGAGAGCCCGACGTGCTTGACCAGCCCCTGCTGCTGCAATTCGGCAAGCGCGGTCAGGGGTTCTTCGAGATCGCCCTCCGCCGGCCCATGCACGTCGAACATTGCCCGCAGATTGACGACATCGAGCGCGTCGAGCCCGAGGTTTCTGAGATTGTCGTGCACGGCGCGGGTGAGAGCATTCTTAGAAAAAGCAGGGTTCCACGAGCCATCGTCACCGCGCACAGCACCGATCTTGGTGACGATAACCAGGTCGTCAGTGTAGGGATGCAGGGCTTCCCGAATGATCTGGTTGGTAACGTGTGGACCGTAGAAGTCGCTGGTGTCGATGTGATCGACCCCGCTTTCGACCGCCTCGCGCAGAACAGCGACGGCCTCGGCCCGATCCCTAGGCGGACCGAAGACCCCGGGGCCGGCCAGTTGCATGGCGCCGTAACCGAGGCGCTTGACGGTGAGATTGCCCAGTTTGAAGCTGCCGGCTTTTATCAGATTGACCATATCGATTTCTCCTTCGTCGTGTGATCACCTATGTACGCCGCTTGCACTTTCAGGATAATAGGAGGCAATCCGGACGCCTCGTCCGGAAATCAGGACAATGCATGGGAGAGGCAATGGTCGATGCACCCGACATCAGCGACGTCAGCGCCTTTCTCGCGGTCGCCCGCGTCGGCGGCTTTCGCGAGGCGGCGCGACTGGGTGACACCAGTGCCTCCGCCTTGAGCGATGCGGTGCGCCGGCTCGAGGCTCGACTCGGCGTCCGCTTGCTCAACCGCACCACACGCGCCGTCGTGCCGACCGATGCCGGGCGCGGGCTGATGGAACGCATTGGACCTGCCTTTGGAGAAATCGGGGCCGCGCTCGAGCATGTCAAAAGCTTCGACGGCCGTGCCGCCGGTACGTTGCGGCTGAACGTGCCAGCAAGTGCCGCAAAGCTGGTGCTGCCGGCGATCATTCCGGGCTTCCTCGCCGCCCATCCTGACATCCGGCTGGAAATCGACACTGAGGAAAGCCTGATCGATGTCGTTGCCGCCGGTTATGATGCCGGCATCCGCTATGACGAACGTCTGGCGCAGGACATGATCGCGGTGCCGATCGGCCCGCGCCTGCAGCGCTACGCCCTTGGCGCCTCTCCCGCCTATCTCGAAGTGCATGGTCATCCACGACATCCGCGCGATCTGCTGGCACATAACTGCATCCGAAGCCGCTTTGCCGGGCGTCCCGTCATGGCCTGGGAATTCGAAAAGGATGGCGAAACGATCGTCGTCGAGCCCAACGGGCAGTTGATCGTGCAGGCTGGAGATGCCAGCGACCTTGGTATCCGGGCCGCCATATCCGGTGCCGGCATCTTCGCCCTGTTTGAGGACTGGCTGAAGCCGCATTTCGATAGCGGCGACCTTCTGCCGGTGCTCGAACCCTGGTGGGTGAGCTTCTCCGGCCCCTTCCTCTACTATCCGGAACGACGCCTGATGCCGACACCGCTGCGCGCCTTCGTCGACTATATCAAGAGCAACCGGCCCGGCTGATTTAATTCGTAAACGGAAGAGGCCGGGACGCTTTCGCGCCCCGGCCCCGGTAGTCCCATCAGAGAAACCGGTCAAACGTAGCGATTGACCACGTTTTCCAACAGTTCCTGCTTGCCGGAAACCGGCTTCGGGTTGACGTTCTGGGCTTCGACGCGGGCGGCAATCGCATCGAGGCTTTCTTCGCCACGCAGCATCTTCTGGTTCTCGGCCTTGTCCCAGCCGGCATAGCGGGCGGAAAGCGGGCCGGACAGCGCCTTGTCCTCGATCATCTTGGCGGCGGCCTTGAGGCCACGGGCGCAGCAATCCATGCCGCCGATATGGCCGATCAGCAGGTCTTCGGCGTCGAGCGACTGGCGGCGCAGCTTGGCGTCGAAGTTGGTGCCGCCGGTGGTGAAGCCACCGCCAGCGAGAACCTGGTAATAGGCGAGCGCCATTTCCGGAACATTGTTCGGGAACTGGTCGGTGTCCCAGCCGGACTGGTAGTCGTTGCGGTTCATGTCGATCGAGCCGAAGATGCCGAGCGCATTGGCAAGCGCCAGCTCGTGCTCGAAGGAGTGGCCGGCGAGGATCGCATGGCCCTGCTCGATGTTGACCTTCACTTCCTTTTCGAGACCATAGGCCTTCAAGAAGCCATAGACGGTCGCGACGTCGTAATCGTACTGGTGCTTCGACGGCTCCTGCGGCTTCGGCTCGATCAGGATCGCGCCCTTGAAGCCGATCTTGTGCTTGTATTCGACGACGAGGTTGAGGAAGCGGCCCATCTGGTCCAGTTCCTTCTTGAGGTCGGTATTGAGCAGGGTTTCATAGCCTTCGCGGCCGCCCCACAGCACGTAGTTCTCGCCGCCGAGCTTCAGGGTGGCGTCCATGCAGGTCTTTACGGTTGCGGCTGCAAAGGCGAAGACATCCGGGTCCGGATTGGTGGCAGCACCCGACATGTAGCGGCGATGCGAGAACATGTTGGCCGTACCCCAGAGCAGCTTGACGCCGGTCTCTTCCTGCTTCTTGGCGAAGTAATCGACGATCTCGTTCAGGTTCTTGGTGTTTTCGGCAAAACTGTTGCCCTCGGGGCGCACGTCGGCGTCGTGGAAGCAATAGTAAGGCGTGCCGAGCAGCTGGAAGAATTCGAAGGCAACGTCCGCCTTCATCTTCGCCGCATCCATCGTATCCTTGAACCACGGACGCTCAAACGTGTTGCCGCCGAACGGGTCGGTGCCCGGCCAGACGAAGGTGTGCCAATAAGCGACGGCGAAGCGCAGATGGTCTTCCATGCGCTTGCCAAGGACGATTTCGTCCGGGTTGTAGTGGCGGAAAGCCAGCGGATTGCTGCTGCCTTCGCCTTCATATTTGATCTTCTGGATGTTGCCGAAGAAACCTGTGCTCATGGATAGTCCTCCTTGGTGTGTTCGTTAACTAGTGATCGCACTGGGTGGGGTTCCCCCTCACCCTGCCCTCTCCCCGCTGGGGAGAGGAGGATGTCGGCGCGTGCCGCTTGTATCTTCTCCCCAGCGGGAGAAGGTGCCGGCAGGCGGATGAGGGGGCGTCAGCTGCCGAGGGAACGGACCGCCGGATAAAGCGCGCGATAACGTCCGTAGGCCGCCTCATAGGCCGAGGTCAGCGCCTTTACCGGCTCCACCGTCTCCGCCGTCTCAGGCGCCGTGCAGACCGAAAGCGGATCAGCCCCGGTCGCCGCAATCAGGCCGAGACGCGCTGCCCCGAAGGCCGCGCCGAAGTCGCCGTCGGCGGGAATGTCGACCGGCATGTCGAGAGCCGTCGCAATCGAGGACAACCAATAGCGCGAGCGCGAACCGCCGCCGATGGCGGTCACTCGGGAAATCTTCGTACCTGCAGACTTCAGCGCCTCAAGGCTGTCACGAATGGCGAAGGTCACCCCTTCCAGCACCGCCTGAGTCAGCACCGGGCGGTCGCTCTCATGGCCAAGCCCGATGAAGGCGCCACGGATCTTGGCGTCGTTATGCGGCGTGCGTTCGCCCGAGAGATAGGGAAGGAACGTGACGCCGGTCGGTGCCTTGAGTGCGTCGCCGAGCTCGCCGGTCAGTTCACCGGCCGATTTGCCGGTGACGCCCGAATGCCAGTTGAGTGCATCGGTCGCCGACAGGATGACGCCCATCTGGTGCCAGGTGTTCGGCAATGCATGGCAAAACGCATGAACGGCGCTTTCCGGCTTCGGCAAATAGGAGCCGTTGGCGGCAAAGAGTACGCCGGATGTCCCGAGCGAGACGAACGCTTGTCCTTCGGCGACCGTGCCCATGCCGCAGGCGGAAGCCGCGTTGTCCCCTGCCCCGCCGGCGACGACGACGTCAGCGCCCAGACCCCATTTGGCCGCGAGCTCGGCGCGCAGCGTGCCGGCGCGGTCCGTGCCCTCGACGAGGCCCGGCATCTGCTCGACGGTCAGGCCCGTGGCCTCCAACAGCTCGGACGACCAGGCGCGTTTGCCCGTATCGAGCCAGCTGGTGCCAGCGGAATCCGACATGTCGGAAAGATATTCACCTGTCAGCAGCAGGCGCAGGTAATCCTTTGGCAACAGGACCTTGGCAACCTTGGCAAAGGTGTCTGGCTCATTGTTCTTCACCCAGGCAAGTTTTGGTGCCGTGAAGCCGGGAAACACGATATTGCCGGTCAGCGCCCGAAAGCGCGGATCGGCATCGAGGCTTGCTGCTTCCGCATGGCTGCGCGTGTCGTTCCAGAGAATGCAGGGCCGCAGCACCCGATCCTTCGCATCGATCAGGGTCGCGCCATGCATATGGCCGGAAAGGCCGATGCCCTTCACCGCCGCCAGTTCCTTCGGATGCGAGGCCTTGAGCGCAGCAACGGCCTCTTCCGTGGCACGCAGCCAGTCGCCCGGCGCCTGTTCCGACCAGCCGGGATGCGGCCGCTGGACGGTCAGGGCCGCGTGGCCTACGCCGATCACCTTCTGATCGCTGTCGATCAGCATGGCCTTCACGCTCGATGTGCCGAGATCCAGTCCGAGATACATGGATAACCTCCCATTGCTCTGCCTCTCAGGGCAGATTGTCCTTCAAGAAAATGTCGATACGAATACGTTCCTGGGCCGCGACGACAGGAAGTCCGTCAGCCTTGGCTTTCAGCACGCGAATGGCGCTGCGCACCTCGTGGCCCGCATCCTGGTTGAGCACGGCATCAATCAGCCCAGACTGCAGCGCACCGCGCGTCGTCTCGGTCAGTTCGTGCGCGATGACGACCGGTCGCCGTTCCGCCGGCAGTCGCTGCAACGCCTTGACCAGACCGCGATTGCCGGCGCCAAGACTATAGAGGCCGACGATATCGGGGCGTTCGAATAACAGCGCAGTGACAAGCTTTTCGACCACGGCCGGATCGTCCCGCCCTTCAAGCACAGGCAACTGCATGAATCCGGCAAAATCCGACGCCATGGTGGCGGAGAAAGCTTCGAAACGCTCGCGGTGGTCGCGCACCAGCATGGAACCGGCAAGCACCGCGACAGCCCCGTGCCGTCCATTGAGAAAACGTCCGATCAGGCTCGCCGCCGTACGGCCAGCGGCCGCATTGTCGATGCCGGCATAATGATCGCGAGCGGCTCCGGTGAGGTCAGAAACGAGCGTTACCAGTGGTATGCCCGCAGCAAGTACACGCTCGGCTGCGGCCGTGACCTCGGGCGCATCGACAGCGACGAAGGCAATGCCGGCAGGCGTTTCGGCTGCCGCCGCATCCAGTGCCCGTGCCAGCGCCAGCGGGTCGAAGGCGGGAACGTCGACGACGCGCACCGCGATCCGCTCGACCGCAGCCCTGCCCATTGCCTCATCGAGCGCCACCCGCAAGCCGCGCATGAAAGAATTGTCATTGGAGGGAATGAGGAAGGTCAGCGGATAGACCCGGCCCTTGGCGAGGTTCGCCGCCGCGACGTCGCGAACGAAACCGAGCGCATGCACCGCCTGGTCCACTTTTTCACGTGTCCGCGCGCTCACCCCGGGACGCCGGTTCAAGACCCGGTCGACGGTGGCAAGGCTGACGCCCGCATGGCTCGCGATGTCATGGACCGTGGGCTTCATTCTCTCCTCCGGCGCCTGTCCTACACCAGGAAATGAGGTACGTAAATCATGAATCTGATGTACGTACCTCTTTTCTCACGCGAAAAAACCGCCTCCCGAAGGAGGCGGCCAAGTAAGGAGATCACAAAAGGGAGGCTATCTTCTGCAGCTTGTGCCGGGGTTACGACGCGTGATCAGTGGCCGGCGCCCGCAGGAGCAGCAGCCTTTGGCTTCTTCAGAAGCAGGACCATGAAGATGAGCGAGGTGAAAAGGACGGTGAGGCCCATGAACACGTCCATGAAGGACAGAAGTGTCGCCTGTTGTGTGGCGATGCCCGACAGCTTCTTAATGGCGACGGCCGAGCCATCGAGCCCATAGCTATCATAGTTCGCGCCCACCGAAGACAGCCAGTCGAGCGCGGCCCGGTTGCCCCAGTTCAACTGCTCGGAAAGGCGCGCATAGTGATCATCAGACCGCTGCGTCAGCATGGTGTTGATGATCGCGAGCCCCACGGCCCCGCCAAGGTTTCGGGTCAGATTGAACAGACCGGAGGCATTCTTCATACGCTCCGGCGGCAGGGTGCCGAGCGCCAGGTTGTTGATCGGCACCATGCAGATCATCAGCGAACAGCCGCGCAGGATCTGCGGAATGAGCAGCTCATAAAAATCCCAGTCGGCGGTAAGCCCGGTCATCATATAGGTGCCGAGGGCGAAGCCCGCGAAGCCACCCATCATCATCACCCGCGGATCGAGTTTGTTGGACAGGATGCCGGCCACGGGCGCCGTGAAAAACATCGCCGCGCCGGAGACGAACATCGTCTCGCCGATCATCATGGAATCATAGCCTCTGATGCGCCCGAGATAGAGCGGATAGAGATATGTCAGGCCATAGAGCCCGACGCCCATGACGAAGGAGAACAAGGAACCAAAGGCAAAGTTGGCATTGGAAAATGCCCTTAAGTCGACCACTGGCAGTTCTGCCACGAAAACACGTCTGAAGAAGATGACAGCACCAATCGTCATGGCGACCGTAGCAACGACGATATGCTGGTCGTTGAACCAGTCGTTCTTGTTGCCCTCTTCTAGCACATATTCGAGGGAGCCGAGGAAGACTGCCATGGAGGCAAGGCCGGTCCAGTCGAAGATCTTGAAGAGCTTGAGATCCGGCTTGTCGAAATCGATCAGGCTCCAGGTCGCGGCAGCGACCAGCATTCCGGGAATGACGTTGATCAGGAACAGCCAGTGCCATGACATCGCGTGGCTGATATAGCCCCCGATGGTCGGCCCGATGGTTGGCGCGAGCGTCGCGACAAGTCCAACCATCGGCGAGACTATGCTGCGCTTGGATGGCGGAAAAATGGTGAAGGCGGCAGCAAACACCGAGGGGATCATGCCGCCACCGATAAAGCCCTGAATGGCGCGGTAGATGATCATCTGTTCGATATTGGTGGCTGTCGCACAAAGGGCGCTCGCCAACGTGAAGCCGGTCGCGCACATGGTGAAGAGCACACGTGTCGACAGGATGCGCGCAAGCACACCCGACAACGGGATCATGATGACTTCGGCAATCAGATAAGAGGTCTGGACCCAGGCGACTTCATCCGAGCCGGCCCCAAGACCGGCCTGGATTTCTGCCAGCGATGCCGAGACGATCTGGATGTCCAGGATCGACATGAACATGCCGAAGACCATCGCGAGAAACGCGAAGAGACGTCGCGGATCCATGCGCTCCTCGGCACCGGCCGGTGGCCGCATCACGCCAGGCGAAGAAGTAACCGTGGCCATGGAGAGGCCCTTTCCGAGACGAAAACCGACCTGTGTTACCTGCTGGTGGCAACCGCCTGCGCGTCGGGTGCGGTGCGGGTATCGACATCGACGATGACGCTGAGGCCGGCACGCAGATGGCCACCGGCGAGCGCATCCTTCGGCAAGGCGATCCTGACCGGCACCCGCTGAACGACTTTTGTGAAGTTGCCCGTCGCGTTTTCCGCCGGCAGCATCGAGAAGATTGCACCGGAGGCAGGCGCAATCGAGGTCACAGTGCCCTCAAGCGGCTTCTCGCCATAGGCGTCGACATGGATCGACACCTTGGAACCGGGAACGAGATGCGCAATCTGCGTTTCCTTGAAATTTGCCTCGATATAGAGCTCGCTGGTCGGCACCAGGGCTGCCAGACGCTTGCCGGCCGAAACGAGATCGCCATCCTGAACCGCCAGATTGCCAACAACGCCATCATACGGCGCCTTCAGCACGGTGAAGTCCAGGTCGCGCTGCGCCTTGTCGATCGCCAGATCCTGCAGCCGCACAGTCGACAAAGCTTCGTCGCGCTGCGCCTTCAAAAGACTGAGGTTGGCCTCTGCGGAAGCCACCGCGGCCTCGCCGGCGACGAGGTTGGCATTGGCCTGGTCGAGGGCAACCTTGGCGTTGTCGAGATCGGCGGTCGTGCCGACCGACTTGGCAGCCAGATCGGTTGCACGCTTGGCGGTAATCTCGGCGCCGCGAACGGCCGCCTGGAGAGCACCGAGCTGCGCCCTGGCCTGCGCGATGCTCGCCTCTCCGCCGATGATCTGCGCATC
This sequence comes from Rhizobium glycinendophyticum, assembly GCF_006443685.1. Classification (NCBI taxonomy): domain Bacteria; kingdom Pseudomonadati; phylum Pseudomonadota; class Alphaproteobacteria; order Hyphomicrobiales; family Rhizobiaceae; genus Peteryoungia; species Peteryoungia glycinendophytica. Next base: position 108,542 of record NZ_VFYP01000003.1, read on the forward strand.
GATGCGCTTCACCGCAAGCTCTGCACTCGTCTTGTTGGCCTGCGCCTGTTCCAGCGCAATCTGATAGTCGCCACCATCAAGCGTCACCAGGGGGTCGCCGGCATGCACGAACTGGTTGCTGTCGACATTGACCTTCTCGACATAGCCGGAAATCTTCGGCGAGATGATCGCGATATCACCTTCGATATAGGCGTCTTCGGTCGAGACCATGAAGCGGCCATTGGTCCACCACTCGTAGCCGTACCAGGCGCCGCCGCCGAGGATGGCGAGCAGCACCACAGGCAGCACTGGGCTGCGACGCTTCTTCGGCGCCGCGGCCTGCGCCGCGACGGGAGCGACTGCCGCCGGCTTTTCGGCGACGGAAGGGGTCCCTGGTTCCAGCTGCGTCTCGGACACGTCTTCATTCCGATCGAGGGGACTGGAGGAGGAACGAAAGGCGGTGGATCTGTGCGTCGATGACATGGGCATAGCACCAGGGATGGGGTTACAACTTTCGAACTGAACCGTTCGGTTCGATTGACATATCGCGTTTTCTCCCGCATATCAAGGGCTGCCAATCCGACTTTCCCGAGTCAAAACGACTATTGTTAATATTTGGACCTGCGATGCCGAAAAAGATCACGTCAGAACAGAAGACGCCCGACGACGCGCCCTCCTCTGCGGCTGTGGCACTGGGACGGTTTCCGGCAGGCGAAGACCCGATCAAGCGCGGCCAGATCCTCGACGGCGCCAAGCGTGTCTTCATGAAGATGGGCTATGACGCGGCCAGCATGAACGACGTGACCCGCGAGGCCGGTGTTTCAAAGGGCACGATCTACGTCTATTTCCAGAGCAAGGAAGAACTCTTTGCCGCGCTGATCGATCGCGCCAAGGGACAGTTCACGGATACGGTGCGCGAGACCCTGGCCCAGAGTGTCAGCGCCGAAGACGGTCTTCGACGGTTCGGCCAGGCATTCGCCAATCGCATCTTCAACTCCGAAATGATCGCCTCGATGCGCATCCTTCTGGGCGTGATCGATCGCATGCCGCTGCTCTGTCAGCGATATCTGGCGGATTCTCCCAGCAATGCCCGGGGCGTCCTCAAGAGCTTCCTGGATCGCCACGTCGCCGACGGAACGTTGGAGATTGCCGACACCTCGCTTGCGGCGAAACAATTCATCGAACTGACGGGCGGCATTTTCTTGAAGGGACGCCTGTTTAACGAGATCCCCGAGGAGATCACTCCGGAAGAGATCCATCGCGTCATCGAAAGCGGCCTGAAAGTCTTTCTGGCCGCCTATGCCTGCAAGGCAGAGGCCGGATCACATCCGGGTTGAGCCTATCCTCGCTGCAGACCTTGCCAACTGCGATGTATTGCCCCACATCCACCGTCGCTGACCCTCGCGTACGGAACCGAAAAACATGCAGGACTATCTTCCGCTTCTTCAGGACCCCACTGCCTGGGTCGCTCTGGTGACACTGGTGGTAATGGAGGTCGTGCTCGGCATCGACAACCTGATCTTCATCTCGATCCTGACCAACAAGCTTCCGGAAGAGATGCGCGAACGCGCCCGCCGCATCGGCATCGGCCTCGCGCTGATCATGCGCCTCGCTCTGCTCGGCACCGTCGCCTGGATCGTCCAGCTGACCACGCCGATCTTCGAACTTTTCGGCCACGGCTTCTCCTGGAAGGACCTGATCCTCATTGCCGGGGGTCTCTTCCTGGTGTGGAAGGCCACCAAGGAAATCCACCACAGCGTTGATCCGGTCGACCATGAAGAGGATTTCATCGCCTCCTCGGCCACGACCACCTTCGCCAGCGCCATTGGCCAGATTCTCCTGCTCGACCTCGTCTTCTCGATCGACAGCATCATCACCGCCGTGGGCATGACCCCGCATCTGCCGATCATGGTAATCGCGGTTATTGCCGCCGTGACCGTCATGCTGGTGGCAGCGACACCGCTTGCCAACTTCATCGCCAAGAACCCGACCGTCGTCATGCTGGCCCTCGGCTTCCTGCTGATGATCGGCACCACCCTCATTGCAGAAGGCATGGGCTTCCACGTGCCCAAGGGCTACATTTACGCCGCCATGGCCTTCTCGGCTCTTGTCGAGGTGCTGAACATGTTTGCCAGACGCAAACATGTGCGGGACCGAGAGGCGAAGAAGAAGCTTCACTAAGTCCAATCGGGCCTGACACTATTTCCCGTCCGAGGCTGGCTTCTCGAAAGCCTTTGACGGGTTTTGCATTTGAGGGAACCGATCGACCGTCGAAGGGTTGCTGCGGTAACCGGACCTCTTTTCTGTCTCATGCCTCGCCGGCCGGAGCACCATGACCTACGAGCAAATTCTTGCCTTCGGCCTGATCGCCGTGATGATGGCCGCCTTCCTGTGGGAAAAATTCCGTTATGATGTCGTCGCCTGCGTGGCGCTGGTGGCGGCAGTCTCGCTCGGGCTTCTTCCAGCAAAAGATGCCTTTGCCGGCTTTTCCGATGATCTGGTGATCATCGTCGGCAGCGCGCTGGTGGTCAGCGCCGGTGTCGCCCGCTCGGGCGTGGTCGATCTTGCCATCAAGCGCTTCTTCCCGGCGCTGTCCTCGCTCCACGGTCAAATGCTGTTGCTACTGATCACGGTGACGGTTCTCTCGGCCTTCATCAAGAATATCGGCGCGCTCGCCATCATGATGCCAGTCGCCTTCCAGTTCGCCCGCCGCTCCAATGTCCCGCCTTCGGTCTTCCTGATGCCCATGGCTTTTTCAGCCCTTCTCGGCGGACTGATGACCCAGATCGGCACCTCGCCCAACATCGCGGTCTCGCGCCTGCGCCAGGAGCTGACGGGCACGCCCTTCACGATGTTCGATTTCACCCCTGTTGGTGCAATGCTCGCGCTTGCCGGCATCCTCTTCCTGATCTTCTTCTATTGGCTCGTGCCACGCCGCGAAAATCAGAACCCCTCGCTGCAGGAGGCTCTCGAAGCCTCAAGCTTCGCAACCGAGGCACATGTGCCGCCGCAATCACCCTTTGTGCAGAAGACGCTTAATCAGCTTTTGAAGACGGCTCAGGGCGAAGTCACCGCGTCCGCAGTGCTGCGCGGACAGACCCGGCTGTCACCATTCCCCGACATTCTTCTGCATGCCGAGGATATCGTGCTGCTGGAGGGCCCGTCGGATGCGCTCGATCGCATCGTTTCGCAGGCCGGCCTCACTCTGGCCGTCCACGAAAAGCCGGACATGAAACGCGGTGACCTCTCGTCGATCGAGGCCGTGATCGGGCGAGGCTCGCCCTTGATCGGCGAAAAGGCCAAGGAACTCGCCCTTGTTCACACCTACGGCGTCAATCTTCTGGCCGTCAGCCGGCAGGGCAAGCGCATTCGCGAGCGGCTGGGAGAGCTAACGCTTCGCTCTGGGGACGTCGTGCTGCTGCAGGGTCTGCGCCAGCAGATGCCGTCCATCCTGACCGAGCTTGGATGCCTGCCGCTGGCCGAACGCGAAATCCTGCTTGGCACGAGCCGCAATGTGCTCATTCCGCTGGCAATCCTTGTCGTTGCGATGGGAGCGACTGCGCTCGGCATCGCGCCGGTCGCCATCGCCTTCTTTACCGCAGCGCTCGCCATGGTCGCCTTCGGTGTCATTCCCGTCAGCGAGGTTTACCGGGCGGTCGATGGCCCGATACTGGTGATGCTTGCGGCTCTGATCCCGGTCGCAGACACGCTGCGGACTTCGGGCGGCAGCGATGTCATCGCCGGTTGGCTGAACGCGGTCGCAGGCGGCATGCCGGCCTGGGGCGCCGTCGCGATGATCCTGGTGACCGCAATGGCTGTCACCCCATTCCTCAACAATGCTGCCACTGTCCTAGTCATGGCGCCGATTGCGGCAAGCTTCGCCAACGGTCTCGGCTATAAGCCGGAGGCTTTCCTGATGGCGGTTGCAATCGGTGCCGGTTGCGACTTCCTCACGCCGATCGGCCACCAGTGCAATACGTTGGTCATGGGCCCGGGTGGCTACAGGTTTTCCGACTATCCTCGCCTGGGTTTGCCGCTGTCCATCCTGATCATCCTGGTCTCGGTGCCGGCGCTGCTGATGGTCTGGCCGGTAACGTGAGGATCTGACGGGAAGAACCCACGCAAAGAAAAACCTGCGTCGGCGGGACGCAGGTTTTCCTTGGGGCGGGGACTTGGGGGACGAGCGCAGGCCGGACGGTTAAGGGGCTCGCCTGCCATTTCGTTGGCCACGGAAAGAAACCGGAAAAACTTCCGTGTTCCCCATATCCCGTCGCGTCCGGTTGGCACGGCCTGCGCTCTGTCATCATAACGCCGACCCCGCCTTCGGGTTCCGGCCCTCGACAAATAATTTTGAAGTTTTTTCCAGCCACCCTTCCGGGACCGGCGCTATCAGTGGTTTTTCTTGACGCACGGGCCTGAATATGGCCTAAGGCCACGCGGTGGAACCGGCTTGCGCATCGACGTTTCCTCGCCTGTTACCGGCGTCCCGCCACACTGATTTCACACATTGTCCCGATCCGGCATCTGTCGCCCGATCATTCGCACGCACCACGAGCTGAATTCCATGACCAAGTCCGGCGTCCGCGTCCGCATCGCACCCTCCCCGACCGGCGAACCCCATGTCGGGACCGCCTATATCGCGCTGTTCAACTACCTCTTCGCCAAGAAGTTCGGCGGCGAGTTTATTCTGCGCATCGAGGACACCGACGCGACCCGCTCGACCGCCGAGTTCGAGCAGAAGGTGCTGGACGCTCTCAAATGGACCGGCCTCAACTGGTCGGAAGGTCCTGATGTCGGCGGCCCTTACGGCCCCTACCGCCAGTCCGAACGCAAGGACATCTACCGTCCTTTCGTCGACAAGATGCTCGCCAATGGCGGCGCCTTCCGCTGTTTCTGCACGCCAGAGCGCCTGGAAAGCATGCGCGAAGCTCAACGCGCCGCGGGAAAGCCCCCCGGCTATGACGGCCTCTGCCTGCATCTGAAGGCCGAGGAAGTGACCGCCCGCGTCGAAGCCGGCGAGCCGCATGTCGTGCGCCTGAAGGTGCCGACCGAAGGCTCTTGCGACTTCCACGACGGCGTCTATGGCGATGTCTCGATCCCGTGGGAAAGCGTCGACATGCAGGTCCTGCTCAAGGGCGACGGCATGCCGACCTATCACATGGCGAACGTCGTCGACGATCACCTGATGAAGATCACCCACGTCGCCCGCGGCGAGGAGTGGCTGGCCTCCGTGCCGAAGCATATCCTGATCTATCGCCATCTGGGGCTCGAACCGCCAAAGTTCATGCACCTGTCGCTGATGCGCAATCACGACAAGTCGAAGCTGTCGAAGCGCAAGAACCCGACCTCGATCTCCTATTACTCGGCCCTCGGCTATCTCCCCGAAGCGCTGATGAACTTCCTCGGCCTGTTCTTCATCCAGATCGCCGAAGGCGAGGAACTGCTGTCGATGGAAGAGCTGATCGAGAAGTTCGATCCGGACAACCTTTCCAAGGCCGGCGCGATCTTCGACATCCAGAAGCTCGATTGGCTGAACGGCCGCTGGCTGCGCGAAAAGCTGACGCCGGAAGATTTCGTCGCCCGCGTGCTCGACTGGGCCCAGGAAAACGACCGCCTGGTCGAAGGCCTGAAGCTCGCCCAGAGCCGTGTGACCAAGCTCGGCGAACTGCCGCCGCTCGCCGGCTTCCTGCTCGCCAACGACGTCGGCCTGACGCCTGCCTCCTTCGGCGGGTTGAAGACCAGCCCGACTGAGACGCTCGAAATCGTCACCACCGTCCAGGCGGATCTCGAAAAGATCCTCGAATGGAACGTCACGACCATCGAGGAAGAGCTGCGCGCGATCTCCGAGCGCATGGGCAAGAAGCTCCGCGTCGTCACCCCGCCGCTTTTCGTCGCCGTCTCCGGTAGCCAGCGTTCGCTTCCGCTGTTTGACTCGATGGCGCTGCTCGGCCGCTCTGTCGTGCGCCAGCGGTTGAAGGTGGCGATCCAGGTGCTGACCGCGATGGTAGGTGCACAGAACTGAGGGAAAGCCCCTCCCCCTTGTGGGGAGGGGTTGGGGAGGGGTTTTTCCCCGAGCAAGACGCCTCCCCTCCCCGTCGCTTCGCTCCGACCCTCCCCACAAGGGGGAGGGTTGACCGAGCCAGCCGCACCAGCGAACTGAAACGAACATAGCCGCAAAAGGCATTCACACGATGACCGAACAGAAGACCGAAACCGCCCTCTCCTCCGACCCGACCGAGGTCCGCCGCCAGAAGCTGGACCAGCTGCGCAAGACCGTGGGCGACGTCTATCCGGCGCATTTCCACCGCACGCTGACCAACGCGGAATTCGCGGAAAAATATGCCGGTCTCGAGCCGGATCAGGAGTCGGAAGACATCGTCACGGTCGCCGGTCGCGTCTATTCCTCACGCAATTCCGGCATGTTCATGGACATCCATGACGCCTCGGGCAAGATCCAGATCTTCTCCCACAAGGACACGACGCCGGAGGAAGCCCGCGCGCTTCTGCCGATGATCGACCTCGGCGACATCATCGGCGTCAAGGGCCAGGTCCGCCGCACCAAGCGTGGCGAGCTGACGATCAACGCCCATGAAATCACCATGCTGACCAAGACGCTTCTCCCGATGCCGGAGAAGTATCACGGTCTCTCCGACATCGAGCTGCGCTACCGCAAGCGCCACCTCGACATCCTGACCAACGAGGATTCCAAGCTCCGCTTCCTCCAGCGCTCGAAGATCATCTCGGGTCTGCGCCGTTTCATGGAGAGCGAAGGCTTTCTTGAAGTCGAGACGCCGATGCTGCAGACGGTCTATGGCGGCGCCACCGCCGATCCGTTCAAGACGTTCCACAACACACTGAAGATGGACATGTATCTGCGCATCGCGCCGGAACTGTTCTTGAAGCGCACCCTGGTGTCGGGCCTGGCCGACAAGGTGTTCGAGGTCAACCGCAACTTCCGTAACGAAGGTGTGTCGACCCGCCACAATCCCGAATTCACCATGATGGAATGCTACTGGGCCTATGCCGACTACGAGGATGTCATGGGCCTCGTCGAGCGGCTGTTCGAGACACTGGCCGTCTCGATCCACGGCACGCCGGAAGTGACCTTCGGCGACAAGCAGATCTCCTTCAAGGGCCCGTTCAAGCGCGTGCCCATGCCCGACGCCGTCAAGGAAGCAACCGGCATCGACTTCTTGAGCATGAAGACTGACGAGGAAGCCCGCACCGCCGCAAAGGCCGCCGGCTTTGCCGTCGAGAAGGACTGGACCTGGGGCGAATGCCTGGCCTTCATCTTCGAAGAGAAGGTCGAGGGCACGCTGATCCAGCCGAGCCATGTCACGCATTTCCCCAAGGACATCTCGCCTTTCGCCAAGGAAGTGCCGGGCGAGCCGCGCCTCGTCGAACGTTTCGAGACCTATTGCAACGCCTGGGAAGTCGGCAACGCCTTCTCCGAACTGAACGACCCGGAAGAGCAGCGCAAGCGCATGGTCGAGCAGCTCGAACAGGCCCATTCGCGCGGCGAAAAGGACAAGCAGCTGGACGACGAATTCCTCGATGCCATCGACCAGGGCATGCCGCCCGCCGGCGGCCTCGGCATCGGCGTCGACCGCCTGATCATGCTCTTGACCAACGCCCCGTCGATCCGCGACGTCATCCTCTTCCCGGCCCGCCGCAACAAGGCGGATTGAGGTTTACTGCAGACGCGACGATTACAAACCCTCCGACACAGCCGGAGGGTTTTTGCTGCCGAGATGCGAATGAGCAACGGGCGCGCTGTCGAGGCCTTGATTGAGGCGCCACCTCGGGGCGGCGCGGCGCACGGACAGATTGACGGGGCTTTATCGCCCGGCCATCAATGTCCTGCCTTGGCTTCCTCACCCGGAATGATCTTTTTCGGGGGCAGCACAGCTTCATCCTCGTTCGGTGCATTTTGCCCTTCGGCAGCATGAGCCGCATCGGCGGATCCGGCAGTGGCCTCGTGGTCGCCAGCCGCACCATGCTCTTCCGGTGCGGGCGCCGGCTCAGCGGAGGAGCCCTGAGGCTCGATCGGCTGCGACCGCATCTTTTCCAGCCAGGCCGCGCCATGGTCCTCGCCGGACCCCGCTGGTGTTTCGGCAGGAGTTGCTTCGCCCTCGCCGCTTGCGGCAGCCTCTTCGCCGCCCAATCCGACCATGCTCTTCAGCGATGAGAACCAGCCACCGCCCTCGGCCGGAGCCTCGGCTGCTGCCGCATCATGGGCCGGTTCTTCGGGCGCAGCCGTATCATGGCCATTCACCGGGGCATCGGATGTCTCGACGACAGGCGCATCGGTCTCATGGGTTGCTGCTTCCGGTATTTGTTCTTCCATGACTGGAGCGTCATGACCATCGACGGAGTCATGGCCCGTGGCATCATGGCCTTTGGCCTCCGTTTCATTCGAAGCCGGAGCGTGGTCAGAAACGGTATCGCCATGGGCCGCCGGCGCTGCGGGGTGCTCCGCTTCCGGGAGCGCCGCACTGTCTTCCGCCGGCGCAGCATGGCCTTCGCTATCGCCGTGACCAGCAGCAGTTGGATCACCATGGGCATCACCTTCGCCACCATGAGCAGCGGCTTCCGCTTCGCCATGCCCTTCAGCAGGCGTCTCTCCGTGCCCGGCATCCGCCGCACCATGGGCCTCGGCCTGAGCTTCATCGCCGCCAAGCCCGACCATGCCCATCAGCGAGGCCATCCAGCCCTTGCTTTGGCCACCGCCATGCTCGGCAACGGGTGCCTGTTCGCCGTGCTCACCAGCCGGTGAGTCACCATGGCCTTCGGCCGGCGCCTCACCGTGACCTTCGGCCTCGCCATGGCCTTCGGCAGGTGCTTCCCCGTGTCCTTCTGCTTCGCCGTGCCCGCCGGCCTCGCCGTGACCTTCGCTCTTCTTCTTGCCATGAGCATCGGCTTTGCCCTCGCCATGGCCGCCTTCGGCACCTTCCGGCACCACGACTTCGGGCTTCACGCAATCGGTGCTGTCGTCGAGCTTGGCGAGCAACGCCTGCACGTCGTTCTCGCTCATATCGACACGTTCGCCGAAATACTGTCCGTTCGCCGCGGCCAGACCATCGGCATAACGCGCGGTCAGAACCCGCGCCGGCGTCGCCTCCGGAACGCGGGAGGGATCGGGAACGTAAATGACATCGGCGCCCACCGCCCGTCCACGCATCTCCGCGCGGTCCTTCGGGCCATTGGTGTCCAGCACCACCACCTGCACGAGGTCGGCCTTCTTGGCCTCCTGCACGAGTTTCGCCACCCGCAATGCGGTCTTGACGCGCGACAACCCGTCGCCCGGTTCATTGGTGGTGACATATTTGCGGATCCAGAACCGATCCTTCTTTTTGATCTCGACAACCTGCACTTCGGTGCATTCGAGACCGTTCAGTTCGGCATAGGAGGGGCCAAGCAGCGTGTCGGCGCCGATATAGACGGCAGCACCGCCCGTGCCACCGCACAGGACAAGTACGCCGCCCACGATCAGCACGAGTTTTCGCGACAGGTGAAGCTTCGGCACCTTCACGCTTGCAACTCCGCCATCACACCAACCTCGATCTTTACGCAATACTGTGGGCGAGCATAGGCGAGGCTTCTTGCGGAACCTTTAATCGACCCGTTCCATTTTGCGGCGACGCGAAAAAGCGTCCGACACACTCTCACGCGACCTCTTTTTGCAAATGATTTGCAAATGCATTGACAACGGCCGGGCGCGCTATAGATTTTAATAGGAATGACTTGCAAGAACGGGATGCCACTGATGTTGCTGAAGCTTGCCCGCCATCTTTTTGTCCTCGCCCTGCTGCTGCCGGGCGCAGCTGTTGCCGCAGACAAGCCGAAGGTGGTGACCACCTTCACCGTGATCGCGGACATTGCCCGCAATGTTGCGGGCGACGCGGCCGACGTCGAAAGCATCACCAAGCCCGGAGCCGAGATCCACGGCTACCAGCCGACACCCCGCGACATCCTCAAGGCCCGCGATGCCAATATGGTGCTGCGAAACGGCCTCTATCTCGAAGCCTGGTTCGAAAAGTTCCTCGCCAATCTCGGCGATGTGCCAACGGTGACTGTCAGCGACGGCGTCGAGCCAATCGCCATCGGTGGCGGTGCTTATGAGGGTAAGCCGAACCCGCATGCCTGGATGTCGCCGGACAATGCGCTGATCTATGTCGAAAACATCCGCAAGGCGCTGACCGATATCGACCCCGGCAATGCCGCAGTCTACGCCGCCAATGCAAAGACCTACTCGGATAAAATCCGCGCCGAGATCGAGCCGCTGAAGGCAGAGATTGCAGCGGTGCCGGAAAACCAGCGCTGGCTGGTCACCAGCGAGGGGGCCTTCTCCTATCTCGCACGCGATCTCGGTCTGAAGGAACTCTATCTCTGGCCGATCAATGCCGACAGCCAGGGTACGCCCCAGCAGGTGAAAGCCGTGGTCGATGCCGTCATCGCCAACAAGATCCCCGTCGTTTTCTCGGAAAGCACCGTTTCCGACAAACCCGCCAAGCAGGTGGCGGCGGAAACCGGGGCGGCCTATGGCGGCGTGCTCTACGTAGACTCCCTGAGCGAGGCCGATGGCCCGGTCCCCACCTACCTCGACCTCCTGAAGGTCACGGTATCGACAATCGCGAAGGGCCTTGCCGGATGATCATGGGATCGCGCGACAGAAGATCTCACCGTGGCGCCCCCTCGGGCATCACCGCAAGCGACGTGACCGTCACCTACCGCAACGGCCACACGGCACTGCGCCATGCGAGCTTCGAGATCCCGCCCGGAACGATCAACGCCTTGGTCGGCGTCAATGGCGCCGGCAAGTCGACCCTGTTCAAGGCGATCATGGGCTTCGTGCCGGTCGCGAGTGGCGAGATCCGCGTGCTCGGCATGAGCGTCAAGGAAGCCCTGAAGCGGAACCTGATCGCCTATGTGCCCCAGGCCGAGGAGGTCGACTGGAATTTCCCGGTTCTCGTCGAAGACGTGGTGATGATGGGCCGCTATGGCCATATGAACTTCCTGCGCATACCCTCCAAACACGATCACGCGCTGGTCGATGCAGCACTGGCACGTGTCGGGATGAGCGACTACCGCAAGCGCCAGATCGGCGAACTCTCCGGCGGCCAGCGCAAACGCGTCTTCCTCGCCCGGGCCCTCGCCCAGGAAGGCCAGGTGATCCTGCTCGACGAACCCTTCACCGGCGTCGACGTGACGACTGAAGAGCAGATCATCGGCCTGATGAAGGACCTGCGCGCCGAAGGCCGCGTCATGCTGGTCTCGACCCACAACCTCGGCAGCGTCCCGGACTTTTGTGACCGCACCATCTTCGTCAAGGGCACGGTCATTGCGGCCGGCAGGACAGAGGACACCTTCACAGAAGAAAACCTCAAGGCCGCTTTCGGCGGCGCGTTGCGCCACTTCGTCTTGTCGGGTACGGATCTGCACGAGGACGAGGATGGCCGCGAGGTCAAGGTCATCACCGATGACGAACGCCCCTTCGTCATCTATGGCACGCCCAAGCCAGGAGTGCGCGATGCTCGCGACCTTGGCTGAGCCGTTCACCTATGACTATATGCGCAACGCCATCCTGGTCAGCGCGCTGGTCGGTGGCGTCTGCGGGTTTCTCTCCGCCTATCTCATGTTGAAGGGCTGGTCGCTGATCGGCGATGCACTCTCCCACGCGATCGTGCCCGGCGTCGCCGGCGCCTATATGCTGGGTTTTCCCTTTGCCTTCGGCGCCTTCCTGTCCGGCGGGCTTGCGGCCATCGCGATCCTCTTCCTCAACCAGCGCACCAAGCTCAAGGAAGATGCGATCATCGGACTGATCTTCACCTCCTTCTTCGGCCTCGGCCTGTTCATGGTGTCGATCTCGCCCGTCTCGATCGACATCAAGACCATCGTGCTCGGCAACATCCTCGCCATCACCCCGGCGGACACGCTTCAACTGGTCCTGATCGGCGGCATTAGCCTCGTCGTGCTGGCGCTGAAGTGGAAGGACCTGATGGTCACCTTCTTCGATGAAAGCCATGCCCGCTCGATCGGGCTCAAACCAGAGCGGCTGAAGGTGATCTTCTTCACACTGCTCGCCGCCTCGACGGTGGCCGCCATGCAGACCGTCGGCGCCTTTCTCGTCGTCGCCATGGTCGTCACCCCCGGCGCCACGGCCTACCTGCTGACCGATCGCTTCCAGCGCGTGATCTTGCTGGCCCTCGGCATAGGCGCTGGAACGAGCTTCGTCGGTGCCTATGCCAGCTACTTTCTCGACGGCGCCACCGGCGGCATCATCGTCGTCCTGCAGACCGCGATCTTCCTGACGGCTTTTCTCTTCGCCCCCAAGCATGGCCTGCTGGCCGCCCGTGGCCGCGCGAGACACGCGCTCGAGCCGATCGGCAACGAGACGGCAGAGCCGGAACACCGGTCGAAGGAACTGCCCGCATGAGCGAAACCCTAGACCTGGCGCTCCTTCCCTTCCAACTGCCCTTCATGCAGACGGCCTTCGTCGTCACCCTGATGATCGCCATACCCATGGCGCTGCTCTCCTGCCTGCTGGTGCTCAAAGGCTGGTCGCTGATGGGTGACGCCGTCTCTCATGCCGTCCTGCCCGGTGTTGTGATCGCCTATATCGTCGGCATTCCACTCGCCATCGGCGCCTTCGCCGCGGGTCTCTTCTGCGCACTCCTCACCGGCTTCATCAAGGAGAACAGCCGCATCAAGGAAGACACGGTGCTCGGCATCGTCTTTTCCGGTATGTTCGGTCTCGGGCTGGTGCTCTATGTGCAGGTCGAGAGTTCGGTCCATCTGGACCACATCCTGTTCGGCGACATGCTGGGTGTTCTGCCCTCCGATCTCGTCGAAACCGGCGTGATCGCCCTTTTTGCCACACTCTTCCTCACCATCCTGCGCAAGGACCTGCTCGCCCACGCCTTCGACCCGCAGCATGCCCAGGCGATCGGCCTCTCGGTCCGCCTGCTGCATTACGGCCAGTTGACGGTGTTGTCGCTCCTTGTCGTCGGCGCGCTGAAGGCTGTCGGCATCATACTGTCGGTTGCCATGCTCGTCGCCCCGGGCGCCATCGCCTTCCTGGTGACGAAGCGGTTCGCCACCATGCTGGTAACCGCCGTGGCCGTGGCCGTTACCGCATCGCTGACCGGCATCTATCTGAGCTTCTTCATCGACAGCGCGCCTGCGCCGACGATCGTGCTGATCATGAGCGGCATCTTCGTTTGCGCCTTTCTGCGCACGCTCTGGCAGGCCCGTGGCGTAAACCGCATCGCGGCAGCGGAAGCGGACGGTTAGCTTCCACCCACTTGCCTTGGATCAAGTACCGTGCCGAAATTGACGACTAAGCTATCCTCCGCAATCAGAGGACAGCGAACATGTCGACGTTGAAACTGCTGAACCGCCCGACCCGCCACCTGTTCTTCACCGGCAAAGGTGGCGTCGGCAAAACCTCGCTCAGCTGCGCAACCGCCATTGCACTCGCCGACCAGGGCCTGAAGATTCTGCTGGTCAGCACCGACCCCGCCTCCAATCTCGACGAAATGCTCGGTGTCACTCTCGGCAGCGATCCGGCGCCCGTCCCCGGCGTATCCGGCCTGTTTGCGATGAACATCGATCCCGAAGCCGCCGCCGAGGATTATCGCCTGCGCGTGCTGGATCAGATGGCACCAGACACAACGGACAAGGAGCGCACCTCCGTGCGCGAGCAACTGTCCGGCGCCTGCACCACCGAGATCGCCGCCTTCGACGAATTTGTCGGTCTGCTCGCCGATGACCAGCCACAGTTCGACCACATCATCTTCGACACCGCCCCGACGGGCCACACCCTGCGGCTCCTGAGCCTGCCCAAGGCCTGGACCGGATTTCTGGAGACGAACGAACGTGGTGCCTCCTGCCTTGGGCCGCATTCCGGGCTGAAGATGCAGGAAGACCGCTTTCGCACGGCGCTCGAATGCCTGGGTGATCCCGCCCGCACGACCATCGTGCTGGTGACCCGCGCCGATCGCGGTGCCATCCGGGAGGCCGCTCGCACGGCCGGCGAATTGTCAGAACTCGGACTGTCCAACCAGATGCTCGCCATAAACGGCCGCTTCACGCCATCGGATCCGAACGACCAAGTGGCCACGGCCTTTGCGGCAGAACAGACAAAGGCGCTGGCCGAGATGCCGCCCGCCCTTTCGGCCTTGCCTCGCGACGACGTGCCTCTCAAACCCTTCGACATGGTCGGCCTCGACGCGCTGCGCGGGCTGCTGTCGCAAAGCGCTTCCATCCCTGCCGTCGATCCAGCCGACGAGACATTCGCTACCCCCGAGCTTCCCCGCCTCTCAACGTTCATCGACGAGATCGCCGCAAGCGGCAAGGGCCTGGTGATGGTCATGGGCAAGGGCGGCGTCGGCAAGACCACGGTCGCCGCAGTCGTCGCCGTCGGGCTCGCCGCGCGCGGACACAGCGTACACCTCACCACGACAGATCCGGCGGCACACCTGTCCTTCGTCGTGGGCGCAGGCGCGATGCCTGGCCTGACCGTCGACCGCATAGACCCCGAGGCAGAGACCGCGCGTTACATCGACAAGATCATGGCGACCAAGGGCCACGATCTCGATGAGGCGGGCCGCGCCCTGCTGCGCGAAGACCTTGCCTCGCCCTGCACCGAAGAAGTCGCCGTCTTCCACGCCTTCTCCCGCGTCGTCGGTGAAGCCCGTTCGAGCTTTGTCGTCATCGACACGGCGCCGACAGGCCACACACTGTTGCTGCTCGATGCGACAGGCGCCTATCACCGCCAGATGACGCGCCATCTCGATGACAACGCCCCCGGCCGCATGGTGACCCCGCTGATGCGCCTGCAGGATCCCACCTATACGCGGGTGCTGCTTGTCACATTGCCGGAAAGGACACCGGTCTCGGAAGCATCCGCCCTGCAGGACGACCTGCGCCGCGCCGGCATCGCGCCCCATGGCTGGGTGGTCAACAAGTCGATGGCGATCACAGGCACGCGCGACCCGCTCTTGCGCGCCCGCATCAGAGGCGAAAAGGCGCAGATCGAACGGGTGACGCGCGATTGTGCCGAGCGGATCTATGCCCTGGACTTCCGCCCCGTTGCGCCCGTGGGCCTGGAGGAACTTCGCCGGATCGCCGAAGAAGGGTGAGTATCCGGCTGCGACGCGCTCAGGCCCTTGCATCCTCTTCCGCTCGCTTCACGCGGCGCGAGACGACCCATTCCCGCCAGACCGTGAAGAGCCCGGCCCCGACGACGATCGTCGCGCCCACCACCGTGTTCCAGCGCAGGACTTCACCGAAGACGGTCACCGCGATGACGGCACCCAGCACGAGCTGCCAGTAGGAGATCGGCTGAACGACGACCGCATCGAGGTTTTCATAAGCCTTGATGAGCGCCAGGTGACCGATGATGCCCGTGCAGCAGAGGCAACCCATCCACACCCAGTCCATGGCCGAAAACGGGATCCAGAAAAACGGGCCGAGGATATTGGCACCGATGAAGCCGACGATGGCGAGATAGAAGAAGCTGGTCGAGGGCCCATCCTCGCGGCTGACAAGACGCGTCGCGATAGCATAGACCGCCCCCAGCACGGCACAGATCAGCGGCAACACGACATAGATGTTGAAACCGTCCGCTCCCGGCGACAGCATGATCAGCACGCCGACGAGACCGGCCGAGATCGCGGTCCACCGCCGCCAGCCCACCTTTTCGCCGAGGATCGGCATCGACAAGAGCGCCACGAAGATCGGCCCTGCGGCAAAGATCGCCTGGCTCTTGGCCAAGCCGACATGCGTGAAGGCGACAATCGAGATCAGGATCTGCGAGAACAGCAACAGACCTCGGAGAATCTGCAGGAAGGGACGCCGGGTGTTGATCGCGGTTCTCAGGCCGCCGTTCGAGCGCAGCGCTAGGAACAGCGCAAAGGCGACAAAGGCCCAGTACCGTACCATCGCGACCTGGACCGGCGAATAATCACCGCCGAGATGTTTGGAAAGGCCGTCCTGGATGGCGAAGACGGAAAAGGCGAGAAACGTGAAGCTATAGCCGAGCGGCGTCGATTTCATAATGGGGAACTGGAGCCTGGAAAGAAGACGAATCCGTGGAGAACCAACGGCGCGGGCCTTTGATCCTACACCCCCGGAAATGTTTGGCCAGACCGCGTTTGCACGGCTGCCATGCAGTCTGACAACTGCGCAAGCTGCCTTGCCCGCCGCAGCCTCTCCGTGCTTGAGTAGCGCATGGCCTTCACATTCCGTCAGCTGCAATATTTCGTCGCCGTCGCCGAGCAGGGTTCCGTCACCCGCGCGGCGCAGAACCTCTCCATTTCGCAGTCTTCGGTCACCGAGGCGATCAAGGAACTGGAGGGCGATCTGGGCGTGGAACTCTTCGAGCGCCACCCGCGCGGCCTGTCGATCACCTATAACGGCCACCAGTTCCTCCGCCATGCGACGAAGATTTTGGCCACCGTCTCGGATGCCCGCCATGTGTTTGCCGAAACGAAGAGCAATACCGGTGGCACGCTCAACATCGGCGTTACCTCGCTTGTCGCCGGCTACGTGCTCTCGGATCTCCTCGCCCGCTACCGCCGCGCTTGCCCTGGCGTGGAGGTTTCGGCTATCGAGGACAACGGGTCTTATCTCGAACACCTGCTGATCGGCGGCGAACTGGATGTCGCCGTCATGGTCATCTCCAACCTGCGCGACCGCATGGCGCTGCAGGCGGAAATCCTGGAAACCTCGCCCTACCGCCTCTGGCTCCCCATCGGCCACCCACTGGTCTCCGCCGACATCATCTCAATTGCCGACATCACGAAAGAACCGCTGATCATGCTGACGGTGGACGAAATCGAGGAGAACACCGGCAAGCTCCTTTCGGCACTCGGCGCACGCCCGCATGTCGCCTTCCGCACCCGCTCTGTCGAAGCCGTCCGCAGCCTGGTCGCCACCGGCGCCGGCGTGGCGCTGTTGCCCGATCTCGTCTACCGCCCCTGGTCGCTGGAAGGCGACCGCATCGAAAGCCGCGACGTGTCCGGTGCTCTGCCGGTGGTGCAAGTCGGCATGGTCTGGCGCAAGGGCTCCAGCCTGCCCCAGGCGGCAAGGGACTTTGTGGGGATCGCGGAAGCGAGCCGCAGTGGGCGGGTGCGGTAATCTTCATCGTAGCGATTGCCCCCTTATCCGGCTGCCGCCACCTTCTCCCCGTGAACGGGGAGAAGGCCGCCGGGGCCGCCTATTTGCCCCCTTCTCCCCGCCTGCGGGGAGCAGGTCCCGGCAGGGGATGAGGGGCATACCCACCTACCAGGAAAAGCCCAACCCATCGGAAAAACCGATATCACCATTCTGACGAATGAATTTGCGAATGCGGTTAATTCACGGCAACCTTCTGGCCGGGAACAATGGCCGCAAAAGCGCGGCCGCACACACGGGAGACCTCGCGATGAAATCGATTCTGAAGTCTTGTACTGTCCTCGCCTCTGTACTGAGCCTGACGACCGCCGCTGTCGCTCAAGAACCGCTGAAGGAACTCGGCCCCGGCGAAGGCGCCCTCTCCATCGTCGCCTGGGCCGGCTATATCGAGCGCGGCGAAACCGACAAGGCTTATGACTGGGTCACCGACTTCGAAAAGTCCACCGGCTGCAAGGTCTCGGTAAAGACCGCCGCCACATCCGATGAAATGGTCGCCCTGATGAACGAAGGCGGCTTCGACCTCGTCACCGCCTCGGGCGATGCGTCGCTCCGCCTCGTGGCCGGCAAGCGCGTCCAGCCGATCAATACCGCCCTCATCCCCTCCTGGAGCACCATCGACGAGCGCCTGCAGAACGCCCCCTGGCACACCAAGGACGGCGTGCATTACGGGACGCCTTACGTCTGGGGCGCCAACGTCCTGATGTACAACACCGAAGCCTTCAAGGGCGAAGCCCCGAAGAGCTGGAAAGTCGTTTTCGAGGAAATGACCCTGCCCGACGGCAAGTCCAACAAGGGCCGCGTCCAGGCCTATGACGGCCCCATCTATGTGGCCGATGCCGCCCTCTACCTGATGGCGCACAAGCCGGAACTCGGCATCAAGGACCCCTACGAACTGAACGAAGAGCAGTACAAGGCCGCCCTCGACCTGCTGCGCGGCCAGCGCCAGTTGGTCGGCCGCTACTGGCACGACGCGATGATCCAGATCGACGACTTCAAGAACGAAGGCGTGGTCGCCTCCGGCTCCTGGCCCTTCCAGGTCAACCTGATGAAGGCCGAAGGCGCCAAGATCGACTCGACCTTCCCCGAGGAAGGCGTGACCGGCTGGGCCGACACGACCATGCTGCATGTCGACAGCGAGCACCCCAACTGCGCTTATATGTGGATGGAGCACTCGCTCTCGCCCAAGGTCCAGGGTGACGTATCCGCCTGGTTCGGCACGGTTCCCTCCGTGCCCGCCGCCTGCAAAGGCAATGCGCTCTACGGCGATGAGGGTTGCAAGACCAACGGCTACGAACACTTCGACCAGATCAAGTTCTGGCGCACGCCGACCTCCAAATGCGAAAGCCAGGGCGAATGCGTCCCCTATCACCGCTGGGTCTCCGACTATATCGGCGTGATCGGCGGACGGTAATCTCGTAACCGGGGCATTTGCCCCTCACCCTTCCCCTCTCCCCGTAAACGGGGAGAGGGGACTTGCCCCGAACCCACCGCTTTGCCTGCTGCCTGCCGACGCTCTGCGAGGCCGGCGGAAGTGTGCCCTTCTCCCCGCCTGCGGGGAGAAGGTGCCGGCAGGCGGATGAGGGGCCACAAAGCAACTCTGGAGCCCCCATGACCGCAGCCGTCTCCTTCTCGAAGGTCTCGCGCCATTTCGGCAGCGTCAAAGCCGTCGACAGCGTCGATCTCACCGTGGCACCCGGCGAATTCTTCGCCATGCTCGGCCCCTCGGGCTCCGGCAAGACGACCTGCCTGCGGCTGATTGCCGGCTTCGAGCAGCCCACCGATGGCCACATCGAGATCTTCGGCGAAACTGCCGAGGGCGTGCCGCCCTATCGCCGCAACGTCAACACGGTCTTCCAGGACTATGCCCTCTTTCCGCACTTGAACATTCTCGACAACGTCGCCTATGGCCTGATGGTCAAGGGTGTCGCCAAGGCCGAACGCCACCGCGAAGCCGAAAAGGCGCTCGAACTGGTCAAGCTCCCCGGCTATGGTGCCCGCAAGCCCGGCCAGCTCTCAGGCGGTCAGCGTCAGCGCGTGGCGCTGGCCAGAGCGCTCGTCAACAAGCCGAAAGTGCTGCTGCTCGATGAACCGCTCGGGGCACTCGACTTGAAGCTGCGCGAACAGATGCAGGAAGAACTGAAGAGCCTGCAGCGCGCGCTCGGCATCACCTTCGTCTTCGTCACCCACGACCAGGGCGAAGCGCTCTCCATGGCCGACCGGGTCGCCGTGTTCAACGACGGGAAAATTGTCCAGGCTGGCGCTCCCGAAGAAATCTACAACCGTCCCAGAACGCGTTTCGTCGCGGATTTCGTCGGCTCGTCGAATGTGATTTCGCCCGCAGACATGAAGGCGCTCGGCGGCGAGGCGCGTTGGACGAGCCTGCGCCCCGAAGCCATCCGGATCGCGAGCGACGGCGGCGTGCCGGCCCTCGTCCGCTCGACGAGCTTCCTCGGCGCGGCCACCCGCCTCTTCGTCAATGCCGGTGCCACGGCACTTTCGGTGACGATCCCGGCCGGCCAGCCGGTGCCGAAACCGGGTGAAACCGTCGGCCTCACCTGGGCACCCACCGATGCCCACATCATGGAGGACGAGGCATGACTGCGCCGGCCTCCACCGTCATCCTCGATGGCCGTCAGGGCCTGATGGGGCGGCTCTCGGATCTGTTCTGGCGGCGTCCCAACCTGCTGCTGGTCCTGATGCTGGTGCCGCCCCTGCTCTGGCTCGGCATCATCTATGTCGGCTCGCTCCTGGCGCTGCTGCTGCAGAGTTTCTTCTCGATCGACGAATTCTCCGGCCTGATCAATTACGAGTTCACGCTCTCGACCTATGGCCAGCTGCTGCAGCCGGCAAACTTCGACGTCATCCTGCGCACCCTGCTGATGGCTACCGCCGTGACCATCGCGTCCATTGGGTTAGCCTTTCCGATCGCCTATTACGCCGCCCGCTATGCCCAGGGCAAATGGAAGGCGATCTTTTATCTTGGCATCATGCTGCCGCTCTGGTCGAGCTATCTCGTCAAGGTATACGCCTGGAAGCTCATCCTCGCCAAGGAGGGCATCCTCACCTGGATCTTCGAAAAGCTGCACCTGACCTGGCTGCTCGACGCCATCCTGGCGATCCCGGTGATCGGCGGCAGCTCCCTGTCGATCAGCTATATCGGCACCTTCATCGTCTTCTGCTATGTCTGGCTGCCCTTCATGATCCTGCCGATCCAGGCCTCGCTGGAGCGCGTGCCCGGCAATCTGATCGAAGCCTCCGGCGATCTCGGCGCCGATGCCCGCCAGACTTTCCGCCACGTGCTTCTGCCGCTGTCGCTGCCGGGCATCGTCGCCGGCTCGATCTTCACCTTTTCGCTGACGCTCGGCGACTACATCATTCCGCAGATCGTCGGCACCTCGCGCCTCTTCATCGGCCAGGCCGTCTATGCCCAGCAGGGTACGGCCGGCAACATCCCGCTTGCCGCCGCCTTCTCGGTCGTTCCGATCGTCATCATGGGCATCTATCTTTCCATCGCCAAACGCCTGGGGGCTTTCGATGCGCTCTGACCGCTCCCAATCGGCAGGCCTGCCGCTGAAAATCGCCGCCGGCCTCGGCCTCGCCTTCCTGCATCTGCCGATCCTGCTGATCTTCGTCTATGCCTTCACGACGGAGGAAAAGAGCTTTCAGTTCCCGCCGCCGGGCTTTACCACCAAATGGTTCGCCGTTGCCTGGAACCGTCCGGACATCTGGGAAGCGCTCAGCCTGTCGGTCCGCGTCGCGAGCATCGCGACGCTGATCGCGCTCGTGCTCGGCACGCTGGCCGCCGCCGCTGTCGCCCGTACCAAATTCTTCGGCCGTGAAGTGATCTCGCTGCTCGTCATCCTGCCGATCGCACTTCCCGGCATCATCACCGGCATTGCGCTGCGTTCCGCCTTCTCGCTCGCCGAGATCCCGTTCTCGGTCTGGACGATCATCCTCGGCCACGCCACCTTCTGCGTCGTGGTCGTGTACAACAACGCCGTCGCCCGTTTTCGCCGCACCTCTGGCTCGTTGATCGAAGCCTCGATGGATCTCGGCGCCGATGGCTTCCAGACCTTCCGCCATGTGATCCTGCCGAACATCGCAACGGCCCTTCTCGCCGGCGGCATGCTGGCGTTTGCGCTGTCGTTCGACGAAGTCATCGTCACGACCTTCACCGCCGGCCAGCAGACGACACTGCCGATCTGGATGCTGGAAGAGCTGATCCGCCCACGCCAGCGCCCGGTGACCAATGTGGTAGCCATGGTCGTGGTGATCGTGACATTCCTGCCAATCCTGGCAGCCTATTATCTGACCCGTGATACCGACCAGGTGGCCGGCAGCGGCAAGTAGCCCCAGACAGACCATCGAGACAATGAGGGAGAACGACATGGACACCCAGATGCTGATCGGCTCGAAATTCGAAGCCGGCACCGAGACGGACGAGAAGATCCTGAACCCGAAGACCGGCGACGTGATCGTCGACCTCCCGGAGGCGTCCCTCGCCCAGGTCGATGCCGCCGTCGACGCCGCCGACAAGGCCTTCGACAGCTGGTCCTCGACCACACCCGGCCAGCGCTCGGCCTATCTGCTCGCCATCGCTGATGCGATCGAAAAGGATGCGGCCGGCTTTGCGGCTCTCGAAAGCCTGAACTGCGGCAAGCCGATCAATGCCGTCCTCAACGACGAGATCCCTGCGATCGTCGACTGCTACCGGTTCTTCGCCGGTGCCATCCGCACGCTGCATGCGCCGGCCTCCGGCGAATACCTGCCGGGCTTCACTTCGATGATCCGCCGCGACGCCGTCGGCATCATCGGCTCGATCGCGCCGTGGAACTACCCGCTGATGATGATGGCCTGGAAGCTCGCGCCGGCGCTTGCCGGCGGCAACACCATCGTCTTCAAGCCGTCCGAGCAGACCCCGCTCTCGGCCCTGAAGCTCGCCCGCACCATGGCGGAAATCCTGCCGGAAGGCGTGGTCAATGTCGTCCTGGGCCGCGGTGAAAGTGTCGGCAATGCGCTGATCAACCACCCGAAGGTCGCCATGGTGTCGATCACCGGCGATATCGCCACCGGCAAGAAAGTGCTGACAGCTGCCGCCAAGACCGTCAAGCGCACGCATCTGGAACTCGGTGGCAAGGCCCCTGTCATCATCCATGACGACGCCGACATCGAGGCCGCCGTCTTGGCCATCCGCACCTTCGGTTATTACAATGCCGGCCAGGACTGCACCGCCGCCTGCCGTATCTATGCCTCGGACAAGATTTACGACCGCTTCGTCGCGGATCTCGCGAGCGCCGTCTCCACCATCAAGTTCAACCAGGCTGACGATGCCGACAACGAAATCGGCCCGCTGATTTCCAAGCGCCAGCGCGACCGTGTCGAAAGCTTCGTCACCCGCGCGGCCGAGCATAAACACATGGAAATCGTCGCCGGCGGCAAGCTCGGCTCCGACAAGGGCTTCTTCTACACCCCGACCGTCATTGCCGGCGCCACCCAGGACGACGAAATCGTCCGCCGCGAAGTCTTCGGCCCCGTCGTCTCCGTCACCCGCTTCACGGAGGCCGAACAGGCCGTCGCTTGGGCCAATGACAGCGACTACGGCCTTGCCTCTTCCGTCTGGACCAAGGACATCTCCCGCGCCATGCAGACCGCCGCCAAGCTGCGCTACGGCTGCACCTGGATCAACACCCACTTCATGCTCTGCAACGAAATGCCTCATGGCGGCATGAAGCAGTCGGGTTATGGTAAGGACATGTCGATCTACGCGCTGGAAGACTACACGGCCGTCCGCCACGTGATGATCGCGCATTAAGTTTCCGTCAGGCGTATGCCCAAGGTTGGGCCCCTGTCCTCTGAGCGCGGAAGATTACCCTGACACGGCAAACCGGTGGCGGTGAAGCGTCGCCACCGGTATCATGGCCCGGCAAATCACGGAGCCATGCATGCGGCATAAACTGATCACGACACTCCTGGCCACCACCTTGGGGATGGCCTTCGCTGGTCCGACCGCGCATGCCCAGCAACCGCAAGTCATTCCCGCGCCCGCAATCGGGGGCAACGCACCCTTGATGGACGCCTATCTCTGGCATGTGCGCGGTCTGCCGCCCGGCCAGCGCCTCGCCGTCTATTCGGGCGCTGGCCCGAAGTTTCGGGTCATCTATGCCCTCGACGAGGGAACCCCGATCGAGCGGCTCTCCTGCAAGGACAGCCGGGGTGGCTACTGGTGCCGCATTGCGACTGTGGACCGCCCGCGTATCTCCGGTTGGGTCGATGGCCGCTTCCTTCTGGAAGAGACCGGATTTGCTCCTCCGCAGGAAGAGCGCAATGCACCGCTGGAGCCGGAAATCCTGATCGACCCGCTCGAGAAGCCACGGCGGCGTTGAACGCCTCTCCTCATGCGGTAGCACCAGCGCGTCTTGGTCAGTCTTCCCGCCGATCTTCGCTCGGCCGATCCTGCGCATAATGGTGTTCGACCGCAAACGCCGGTAGCCAGGCCTCGCGGCGGATCGTCCAGAGTTCGTAGGTCGGGCGGAAGACATCGATGGCATCGAGTGAGCCGAGATTGACCTCGACTTCGTCATCACTTCGGCTGAAGACCGAAGAACCGCAGCCGACACAGAAATGACGGCCGCGATAGTCGCGCGTCTCCCCGGTGACGCAAACCTGGGCTTCCGGATAGATCGCCGAGGCATGAAACAGCGCGCCGTGATGCTTGCGGCAATCAAGACAGTGGCAGACCCCGACACGATAGGGCTCACCCTCGGCTTCGATCCTCACGCTGCCGCAGAGACACCCTCCCGTGATCATAGCCATAACTTGTCTCCCTTGAGTTCCTCCCGGTCCGGCGTGAACCGAGCATGGAACAGCGACAGCTGCTCTCCCGTGTCAAACTTTGCAAACGATAAATTTGTTGCGCCTGAGACCACCTGGCAAGCGTTGTGTTTTTCCCTGAACCTGATGCATCATGTTCCATGGCAGCGCTCGCTGTTTCAGCCAGGGGCATTTATCGGAATGAGTTTCTTCTTGAGAGCGGCGAAGACCGCCCAATCGCTGGCAGCGGTTTGTCAAAGAATTGCGGTCGCAACGGGTTTGTGTTTCATCTTTGCATCTTCAGTCCTTGCCCAGACGCCGGCGCCGTCTCCCGTCACCATCATCGTCAAGCCCGGCCAGGCGGCTTTGGATATTGACGCCGCCATCAAAGCTGCCGAGCAGGCCGGACGGCAGGTCATTCTTCAGGTGGAGACTGATCCGCAGGCAGCCGGTTCGACCAATGCACCTCCCACACAGTCAACACCAGCAAACCCGGCGCCCCCCACAACTCCAGTGGTTGCCATGGACGGCATGTGGATGTTCGGTGATCTCATCACTTCATTCCAACTGGGGATACAGCGGGCCATTGACGGCTTCACCGGTCTTCCCGCCGCATTCCAGTCGAGCTGGCAGATCCTGAAGGCCGAGGAACAGGGACCTTCGCGAGCCGGACTCGCGGCCCTTTTGTCCTCGCTAGCAGGGCTCATCACCGCCTATCTCTTGCGCATGGCCCTTGCACGGCTTTCTCGAAGGTTTCATCCGAAGCACGCGTTTTACATCGCATCGCTGCGACTAGTCTTCGACGCGATCGCCATTCTCACCTTCGTCGCTGTTTCCTATCTTGTGCTGCAGCAGATCGCCGTCACGCGCACCTTCACCAGACAGGTGGCCGGCGCCTTCATCGCCATTTTCACCGGCGGGCTCATCTACGCGGCGGCGGGACGATTTCTGTTCAAGTCGAATGGCGACGCCCGCCCTCCGCTACTCGACATCGCCCGACCACACTGGCACTTCCGCATGCTTCTCGCTTATGGGCTTCTGAATTCCTTCATCGCCAACTCGGTCCGGCTCGCCGATGTCCGGATGGTCGATACGGAAGCGGCAGATAGCTGGCTGTTCCTGACAGTCTCGATCCTGACAATCCTGAAGCTCTGGTGGTTCATAGCCGGTCGCAGAGACATCGCCAATGTCTTCACCGGCAAGGAGGGCGGCCATATCCGCCGGGTCGTGGGCAATCTTCTCGCCGACTTCTACATCGTCTCCGCCATCCTCATCTGGTTTGTTGGCCTGCTGGTCGCGGGCACCGCCCAGAACACGGTCTGGGCAAAGGCGGCGGGCACGACGCAGTTTCTGATGATCATGATCCCGGTCCTGGATCGCGCCATCGTCACCCTGCTGTCTACCATGGCAAAAAAGCGGGAAGAGCAGCACGGCCGGGATTTCATCGGTATCGTTCTGCGGAGCCTGGGGACCCCGCTTGCCGGCGCCGTCTGGCTGCTGGGCCTGCACACCGTCGTCCAACTCTGGCAGCCCCTGACAATGGGGGCGTCCTCGCTGATCACCGTCTGGATGATATGGCTGGAAAGACTGGCCTTCGCGCTCATCGTCAGCTGGACGATCTGTAGTTTCCTGCTGCGCTACTTCGATGCCGTGGCACCGACCAATGCGCCGGTAATTCCTGGACAGGAGGACGAAGTGAAGGTCGAGACGAGCCGCATCAGCACCATCCTTCCGGTGGTCCGCAACCTGATCCTCGGTGCCGTCGTCGCGATTGCCGGCCTGGTCATCGTCTCGACCGCCGGCGTTGACGTGGCGCCGCTGCTGGCCGGCTTTGGCGTGCTGGGTCTTGCGCTGTCCTTCGGTTCGCAAACCTTGGTGAAGGACGTGGTGTCTGGCATCTTCTTCCTCGCCGAAGACGCCTTTCGCATTGGGGAATACATCGACACCGGAAAGCTGGTTGGAACGGTCGAACAGATCTCGCTCCGTTCCGTCCGGCTTCGCCACCACAACGGGCCGATCCACACTGTTCCGTTCGGCCAGATCAGTTCGGTAACCAACTTCAGTCGTGATTGGGGCACCATTAAATTCGAGCTGCGCTTCGAACGCGACGCCGATTTGGAAGTGATCCGCAAGATCGCCAAGAAAGTTGGCCTAAGCCTTCTAGACCATCCCGAATTCGGTGACACCTTCCTCGTGCCCGTCAAGATGCAGGGCATCCATGACGTGAATGAGACCTCGATGGTGGTCCGCTTCAAGTTTACCGCCCGGCCCGGCAAGCCCAGCTTCATCAAGCGGGAAGCAATGAAACTGTTGATGGCAGCATTCAAGGAAGCGGGTCTGCCGCTGGCATCGAATGCTGTCGTGGTGCGCTCAGGCAGCGGTCACATGACGGAAGCCGGCGGCGCCGCCGCAACCGTAATCCCGCTGCAGACCACAGGCTGATGAACGAAGAAGGCCGCAGCATGCGCTGCGGCCTTCTGGAAAGCGTGAAAGGCAGGGCCTTATCAGATCAGGCCGCGAGCGCCTTGGCGATCTGGCCTCGAAGCGTATCCATATCCTTGGCAAAGCCGCGAATACCTTCCGCCAGCTTCTCGGTCGCCATGGCATCTTGATTCATCGCCCAGCGGAAGGACTTTTCGTCGAGCGATACCAGCGGCTCCGCCTTCACCGTGTCGGGCGACAGAGCACGGGCGAGCGTCCCCTGGTCCGCATTCAGCTCGTCGAGCAGCTGCGGGCTGATGGTCAGGCGGTCGCAACCGGCCAGCGCTTCGATTTCGCCGGCATTGCGGAACGAGGCGCCCATGACGATCGTGCCGATGCCATTGGCCTTGTAGTAGTTGTAGATCGAACGGACCGAGACGACGCCCGGATCGGTCTCGGAGGTGTAGTCCTCACCCGTCGACTTCTTGTACCAGTCCAGAATTCGGCCGACGAAGGGCGAGATCAGGAAGACCTTGGCTTCCGCGCAGGCTATGGCCTGGGCCTTGGAGAAGAGCAGCGTCAGATTGCAATCGATGCCTTCCTTCTGCAGCACCTCGGCAGCGCGGATGCCTTCCCATGTCGAGGCGAGCTTGATCAGGATACGATCCTTTTCGATACCGCGTTCCTTGTAGCCCGCGACGATCTGGTGCGCCTTTTCGACCGAGGCCTTGGTGTCGAAGGAGAGGTCAGCGTCAACTTCGGTCGACACACGACCGGGCACGAGCTCGGCGAGTGCTGCACCGACGGAGATGGCCATGCGGTCGGCAATAGCACCGATCACGGCCTCGTCCTGCCCGCCCTTGGCCTTGCCCCAGGTGATCGCCTCCTGGAAGGCATCCTTGAACGCATCCGTGCCGAGCGCTTTCAGCACGATGGAGGGGTTGGTGGTGCAATCCACCGGCTTCAGGCGCCGGACGGCCTCGATGTCACCGGTATCGGCGACCACGGTCGTCATGGAACGAAGCTGTTCGAGTTTCGAAGTCATCAGGTCATCCTTCGGCTGGCGAAAAGAGTTGGCGACCGCCATCGAAACGCCGGTCGTGATAGCCCGGACTATCGCCACTGGGCGACGACAAAGTCAAGACATATGTCCTTTGAATTTGACATAAGTATCAACCCAACGGATAGTAAGGGCCGCAGTTCCCACATCGAGAGAAATCTTGGCGAAACTCAGACGCGATACCCATTCGAGCTATACCGACGCGAGCGCACTCCGCATCCGCGCCGCCTGGCTCTATTACAACGAGGGCCTGACGCAGAAGGACGTCGCAGACCGGCTCGGCATCAGCCGTTCGACCGTCATCCGCATGCTGGAAGAGGCAAGAAAGCGCGCCGAAGTGCAGATCTGGATCAGCGACGGTGTCGCAGACTGCGTCGATCTCGCGGTTCGTCTGGAAAAGGCCTATGGCCTCGATGAGGCGGTTGTCGTTCCCTCGCCCGATAGTGAGCAGGCAGACGCCATCGCCAAGGCGGTGGGCCTTGCGCTCGGCCAGTTCCTCACCGAAGCCATCACTGACGACATGACCATCGGCGTCGGCTGGGGCCGCACCATGACCGCATCTCTGTCAGGCTTTCGCCCGCCCCGGCGGGAAAACTGCAAGGTGGTCTCGCTGCTTGGCGGCATCGTCGCCGTACGCCAGACCAATCCCATCGACTACACCTGGCGACTGGCAAGCCAGCTTGGCGCCGAATGCTATATGTTCCTCGCCCCTTTGCTTGTGGATTCCGTAGCCACCAAGCGCGCACTGATAGAGGAATGCGGCCTGAAGACGATCTACGACCTTGCTGAAAATCTCGACCTCGCCATCGTCTCCTGTGGCGATATCGGCCCGCATTCCACCTCGCTCTCGGAAGGTTTCATCAGCCACCAGGCACTTATGGAACTGGTCAAGGTGGGCTGTGTCTGCGACACCATGTTCAATTTCCTGGATGCAGAGGGAAATTCGGTCGCTCACCCAATCAACGAGCGGGTCATGTCGGTCGATCTGGACACGCTGAAGAAGGCGAAACACATCGTCCTTTCTTCGGGCGGCGCGCATCGTGCCAAGGCCATTCGCGCGACGATAAGGCGGATCGGGTGTAATACGCTGATTACGGATGAAGGCGCTGCGCGGGAATTGTTGAGTTTGGCGACGGTTCAAGACGCCTATTCGTCGCCATAAGTATGCGGCAAATTGCGCTCGACCTCCATCGCATCGTGCAGGATGCGACCCACCCCGATCAGTTGGGGCAGGGCATGTCGAAAGAGTATGAAGTGTCGCGGCCGGCGGACAATTCAGGTTGAATGACGAGCCCTATCGCGGCTGTTTCGCAGATGGTAGCTATGGATACCAGATCCGAGCTCAGGCCGTGTCACGACGCCACGTCGCAAGGTCGACATAGCGAGATCCGAGAGCGCTGTGACAAGCAGAAACTCGTAGCGGAGCAGTGCGTCGCCACCAAAGTCAGCATAGGTTCTCGTCAGGTTATCGAGAATGTCGGCTTCGGCTTCGGTCGAAAGCCGGACTTCAACCATCGTCCCTCGCGCGGTTGCCCACGTCTTGGGCAGCCTTCCAGCCTATCCTAGCAATGTGGTCAGCCCGCTTTTCGACCGGAACGTCGTTGAACCGCCCTTGGTCCAGGTCGGCGAAGCCTAGATCGGCCGCTTGTCGCAAAGCTTGAAGTTTATCAGCGTCACCCGCGGCCTTCTCCTCAACGAGCCGAAGGCCTTCGCGAAGGACATCATTTGCATCATCGAAACGTCCGGATTCCGCCAGGCTAACGATCCGGCGGCTGATGTCGTCTGGGAGGTGTACCGTGTTGCGCATGGCTCATCCTCTCACAGAAGCAGCAATCAGAAGAGCGCCGTACTTTAAACCTTGCCCGCCTCCCAGCCGAGCATGGCCCGCTTGCGGGTTAGGCCCCAATGATAGCCGGTCAGAGCGCCGCTCTTGCCCAGCGCCCGGTGGCACGGCACGACAAACGAGATCGGGTTGCGGCCGACGGCCGCTCCCACCGCGCGGCTGGCGGTAGGCTGACCGATCTTGTGGGCGATGTCGGAATAGGTGACCGCCTTGCCGAGCGGGATCTGCAGAAGGCTTTCCCAGACGCGGATCTCGAAATCAGAGCCGATCAACACAACCCGCAGAGGCTCATCCGCCGACCAGCGCTCCGGGTGGAAGACGCGCGCGGCATAGGGTGTCGTCGCCCCGATGTCCTCGACGTAATGCGCATTCGGCCAACGCTGCGCCATATCATCGAAACACAACCCCTCGCGCCCGACATCGGCAAAGGCGAGACCCGCCAATCCGCGATCGGTGATCATCACAAGTGCGAGGCCGAAGGGGGAAGGATGGAAGCCATAACGTATGGTCAGCCCCGCCCCCCGAGCCTTCCACTCGCCGGGGCTCATGGCCTCATGGGTGACGAACAGGTCATGCAGGCGCCCGGGGCCCGACAGGCCGAGTTCCAGCGAGGTCTCCAAGAGCGGCAGTTCCTCGCGACCCAGCAAGCGCTTGGCATGATCGAGCGTCACGGCCTGCAGGAAAGCCTTGGGGGAAAGGCCCGCCCAGCGCGTGAACGTCTTTTGCAACTGCGTTGGCGATTGTCCGAGCCGCTCGGCGATGAGCTCCAGAGAGGGCTGGCTCTGATAGTCGAGCGTCAGCATCTCGATCACTTGCCGCACGGTCTCGTAGTCGGAGCCATCGGGCGTGATGTCGGTGGTCTGTGAAAGATCGATCTGGCGGGCGAAGGTCATGACGAAATCCTCAATGTGAACAGGACTTCACCACGGATAGTGACCCCTTGCCACCCGTTTCTTGCGGAACCGACCGCTCACTCAGATGCGCTGCTTGGCCGTCGCCAGTGCCCCCTTGAAGGCTTTGGAAAAACTCTCGCGATCATCGGGATTGAGGAAGGAGCCGATATCGGTGACACGTCCCTCCCCTGCAACACGCATCGCCGTGATGCCGAATTCTTCGTGACGGTGGACGAAAAAACGAGCCCAGAGCGTTTTGAAGCGGTGCTCGGTCATTCGCCCGGCGGGCGTGAATTTGCGGATCGACAGGCTGGTGCGCGAAACGGTGACCTCTTCGCGAGCGCGAGCTGCACGATAGTTGAGCCAGAAGGCACCGTAGAGCAACAGAAAGTCGAGACCGAAAAACAGGCCGATCGGCCAGGCCCCCGTCGCCATGAAGAACATTGCATGCACCAGACAGACCGTGCCGGTGATGGCAAACAGCACGCGAAAACCCTTGCGGCCGAGCGACCGGTAGGGCGTCAGTTCCGCTGCGAAAATCGGCTGATCCGCCGCCTGCTCGACATTGCCTTCCATGATCGCACCCGACTATAGATTTTGCATGACCGATCCGAAGCCGAAATCCAGCACCGAAACCTTGAAAAAGTCAAATCCGTCGACCCGTCGCAAGCAGGCGACACGCCGCCGCACGGCCTATACGCGCGCCGAACTGGAAGAGATCTTCCGCCGCTTCTCGATCCAGCGACCGGAACCCAAAGGCGAGCTGGAACACGTCAACCCGTTCACGCTGGTGGTCGCCGTGGCGCTTTCCGCCCAGGCCACCGACGCTGGCGTAAATAAGGCGACGCGGGCGCTGTTCAAGGTCGCTGACACCCCGGAAAAGATGCTGGCTCTAGGAGAGGAAAAAGTCCGTGACTACATCAAGACCATCGGGCTTTACCGCAACAAGGCAAAGAATGTCATCGCGCTCAGCCAGAAGCTGGTGGATGACTTCGGAAGCGTCGTGCCACGCACCCGCGAGGAACTGGTGACGCTGCCGGGCGTCGGCCGCAAGACCGCCAACGTGGTTTTGTCCATGGCCTTCGGCATCCCGACCATGGCCGTCGACACGCATATTTTCCGCATTGGCAACCGCATCAGGCTCGCACCCGGGAAGACGCCGGACGAGATCGAGGACATCCTGATGCGGATCATCCCCGAGCAATATCTCTTCCATGCCCATCACTGGCTGATCCTGCACGGCCGCTACTGTTGCAAGGCGCGTCGCCCCGAATGCGAACATTGCGTCATCGCCGACATCTGCAAGTCACCGGAAAAGACGGTGGATGTGCCGGCTCCGCTGGTCGAGCTTCCGCCGCAGGCCATCAGCACTGCCGAGGAAACGTCAGCGTTGTAAGGCCCGATCCCTTGCCGTCAGCGCCTTGTGCAGATGCACCATCAGACCGGCCGCGAAGAGCGGCGTCAGAAGATTGAGGATCGGCACTGCCAGGAAGGCGGCAATTACGAGCCCCGCCATGAAGACTGTGCCGGAATGGCGAGAGCGCAGCAGCTTCGCCTCCTCCACCGAGCGGAAGCGCATGGCAGCAAATTCGAAGAATTCCCGGCCGAGCAGATAGCCGTTGACCAGGAAGAAGGCGAGAATGTTGACGCCGGGAATGAATAGCAGCATCAGCGCGATCATGTTGCCGACGATCACCACGCCGAAAAACTTGATCGAAGCGACGATCGCTTCACCCATCGGCATGGCCCGGCCTGGAGGGTCGTTTGGATAATCGCGCTTCTCGACCACTTCGGCGACATCGTCGAGGAAGAGACCGGCGATGATCGCGGTCACCGGCGAGAGCAGCAACGCAAGGCCGAGCGCGAGTCCGATGCTGGCAAGGATGCCGAAGACGAAGGTCAGCCACCCCGCCCAGGCTGGCAGATCGGGCACAAAGCCTTCGATGAACGGCATGACGAAGGCGATGAAGCTCTCGCGCAAACCGAACCACAGACCGATCAGCACGAGCACAGTCAGACCCAGCGTCTTCCAGAACACGGAGCGCGTTTCCGGCGCAAAGAGATTGCGCGCAGACAGCGCAGCGGCATCAAGTATCATCAGGGCCTCCTTCGACTTCAGGCCTTGATGTAGGTTCAACGGGTGTCCCCTGCAATCGGCGCGGTCGCGATGTGATTTAACCGAGCTGGTAGAGCGCCGGTCGGCGATCGGCAAAGTAAGGGTTCTGCGCCTTGGCTTCGGCGTAGGCCGTCGTATCGACGTCCGCCACCAGCAGCGTCTCATGCATGCCGGCCCGCGCCAGTTCATCACCGTCCGGCGCCAGGATCACGGAGCGTCCGCCATAGGACAGATCGTTCTCCTTGCCGCAGAGATCGGCATAGACGAGGAAGACACCATTCTCAAAAGCCCGTGCCGGCACCACGGTATCGGCAATCCGCCGGCTGATGATCCCTTCCGGCAACGCGGTCGGAACGATCACCATTTCAGCGCCCGCCAGCGCCAGCGTGCGCACGTTTTCGGGGAATTCGACGTCGTAGCAGATCAGCATGCCGGCCTTGATGCCGCCGATATCAAACACATGCGGCGCCTCGTCTCCCGGCACAAAGGCCGCGCGCTCGCCGTCGCCATAGAGATGGCTCTTGCGATAGAATTCAGCCGTCCCGTCCGGCCGCACAAGCACTGCGGAGTTGAACACGCGATTGCCGTCCCGTTCCGGAAAGCCGGCACAGATGGCAAGTCCGCAATCGGCCGCGATCTCGGTCAAGGCGCCAACGATAGCCCCGTCCCGCCCCTCGGCAAGCTCCTCGAAGGCTGCCCCCTGAGCGTAACCACTGGTGCAGAGTTCCGGCGTCACCAGCAGTTCCGCACCCATCTCTGCTGCCGCCATTGCTGCCTGAGCGATTTTTCCGATGTTGCCAGGCACGTCGCCCGGGATCGGCTGCATTTGGTAGAGGGAAATCAACATGCTGACACCTGTCGAACAGAGGAAGTTTGCAAGATCCGAACCCTTTGGATAGCCCAGACTAGCGGCAACTCCAAGGCATGCTCGGCTCACCTTGGCCTAGGTGTCGTGACGGTGGATCAAAAATCGCTTGGAACCGTTATCGTGCAGGCATCGACTTTGCCTGTCGGTATGGTCGACATGCGGTGGGCGCGGGGACAGGAAAACCATGCAAAACACAAAGGCGGGCAGCCTTGAATCGCTCGGCATTCCGAACCGCGCGCCCGATCCGGCGACAAACACAAGGTTCACCGGTCGCACGATCCTCATCCTGATCGGTGTAGCCGTCATCCTTAAGGTGGGTCAGGAGATCCTGGTACCGCTGGCGCTGGCCTTGCTGTTGACCTTCGCGCTCGCCCCCATCGTGTCCTTCCTGCGCAAACGCTCGGTGCCGAAGATAGTCGCGGTGATCTTCGCCGTCGTGTCCGCATTCTCCGCCATCGCACTCTTCAGTTTCATCGTCGCCACCCAGGTTACGAACCTTGCCTCGAACATCCCGACCTACCAGCGTAACATCGTCGAGAAGGTGCAGGCCCTGAGGGACGCCGGCTCGGGCAGTGGCGTGATCGAACATCTGAGCCGTGTGGCGGAACGTGTCGGATCCGAGCTGCAGATCAATGCCACTGCGGAAAGAGAACGCCCTGATGTCCCGCCGTCGGTCGATCGTGATCCGATGCCGGTCGAGATCATCACGCGGACCAATCCGATCCGAACCCTCGGCAATCTGATCCTCCCGCTGATCAGTCCGTTCGCCACAGCCGGCCTTGTGGTCGTGCTGGTGGTTTTCATGCTGCTTGAGCGCGAGGACCTGCGTGACCGTTTCATCCGGCTGGTCGGCCTCGGCGACCTGCACCGCACCACCGCGGCGCTTCAGGACGCCGGCCGTCGCGTCGGAAAATATCTGCTGATGCAGCTTGTGGTGAACACGCTTTATGCCATCCCCATCACACTCGGCCTCTGGATCCTCGGCATCCCCAACGCCATCCTTTGGGGTCTTCTCACGCTGGTCTTTCGCTTCGTCCCCTATATCGGACCGGTCGTCGGCATGGTGCTGCCGCTGTTCCTGGCGCTGGCCATTGCGCCGGGCTGGTCGCTGGTGCTGTGGGTGGCCGCGCTCTTTGCCACCATCGAGCTGATCAGCAACAACGTCATCGAGCCCTGGCTCTACGGCTCCCACACGGGCCTGTCGCCGCTGGCAATCATCATTTCGGCAATCTTCTGGTCCTGGTTGTGGGGACCGCTCGGCCTGATGCTGTCGACCCCACTGACGGTATGCCTTGTGGTCCTCGGCCGGCACGTGCCGCAATTTGCCTTTCTCGACGTCTTGCTGGGCAATGAAGCCGTGCTTGAACCGCATGAAAAGCTTTACCAGCGCCTGCTCGCCGGTGATCCGAGCGAAGCCACCGACAATGCCGAGGAATATCTGGAGGACGAATACCTGGCAGACTATTATGAGAAGGTCGGACTGCCGGCCCTGCTTCTGGCAGAACTCGACCGGCAGCGAGGCGTGATGACGGACCGCCAGTTGCACATGTTCTCTGCCAATTGTCGCGCCCTGGTCGACAACCTCTCTGACATTGCGGAGGAAGAAGAAAACGAGGAAAGCCCGAGCCTCGCCGCAAGCGATGGGTCGGATGCGGACGGATCGGGGGCAATTCCAAGCGGAAAAGGTCGCTCTGTTTTATGCCTCGGCGGACGCGGCGAGATGGACGACGCCGCTGCTGCCATGCTCGGGCAGGTTCTCGAAGTCGAGGGCGCTTCGGTCAGAACCGGCAGCCACGGCGATCTCATTGCTCGGGCAACCATGCCGCCCCGGATGGAAGGCGTCGACACGGTGGTCGTCGCCTTCCTCAACGGCAACTCCAAAGCTCATGCGCGCCTGAGCGTTCGTCGTATCAAGCGCCTGAGAGCGGATCTGCGGGTCGGCATCATGATCCCGCTCGCCAATGGTCTCGACAATCCCCGCATCGAACCCGCCGAGATCGGGGCGGATTTCGTCTGCGAGACCTTGTCTCGAACCATCGAGCAAGCTCTCACGGCAGCTCCTCCCGTGTTGCTGCAGATCCCGCCGCGCAAGGCGTCTCGCCCACGCGCGCGGCTCGTCAAGGCAGCCGTCTGACAACAAAGCTCGAATTTCGCACGATGGAGATGCTGCAATCGCCGCATCTCCGTTGTCTTTCGGCGCAAGAACCTTATCTTGAGCCTATGACATCACCTTTTTCGACGGCAACCACCTGATGGTCTGGGTCGCAGCCGCGCTGGCACTGGTCGCTATCCTTCTCCTGCGCAACCGCGTTGTCGCCATTGGATTGGCGGTGTTAATCGCGATCACCCTCGGCATCATCTGGTTCTTCACGGAGGAAAACTCCGAACGTGAGAGGAATGAGGCCGCCGCCATCTCGGTGCAGGCGGTAGCCGACCCCAAGACTTGCGTCGATCCTGCGCTTCCCGTCGCAGTCACCTTTACCAACAATGCCGACAAGGCAATCACGCGGCTGTCTTTCGACCTGATCGGCATGCCGCGAGGCCAGACGACAACTGCCTATCGTGGGTACCTCAGAGACGACCAGATCGTTCCCTCGAGGCAGACGGTAACCCGCTGTTACGCCCTGCTCTTCCATGGCTTCGCTCATCCGCGACCGGCGATCATTGATGCCACGAAATATGATTGGAACGCCCGGATCTCATTGCTCGAATTCGGCAACGGCCCTGCCTCCTGAAGTGTTTCGGGTATCAGGTCGAGGGCTGAGAGGCAGCTATCCCTCACGTCCCCTTTGCTTCAGTCGCGATCTCAATGCCAGCTCGACGAAGGACTGAACCCTACCGTCCGAGCAGCCACCGCGCTGCAAACCAGCTACCGCAGGCCCAGACCATGCCGGCCGCCCAGCCGCCAACAACATCAGTCGGGTAATGCACGCCGAGATAGATGCGGCTGAGGCCGATCAGCAGCGTCAGGAGCACGGCAACGATGGGGAAGAAGTAGCGCAGCGCTGGCTGCTCCTCAATGCGGGACAGCATGGCGCCGAGCGTCAGGTAGGTGATGGCCGACAACATCGCATGGCCGCTCGGAAAACTCATGTCGGTGACCTCGACGAGATGCTGCACCACCTCCGGCCGCGGCCTGGCAATGCCGATCTTCATGGCGCTGCTCAAGCCCCAGCCGCCAAGGATCGAGGCAGTCACGAAGATAGCCGTGCGAAACTTGCGGCGCAGCGCGAGATACACGACGACCAGGGTCACGAGCAACGTCAGCACGGTCACACCGCCGAGTGCGGTGATATCGACCATCATCTTGGTGAGCCAGGCCGGTCCGACGGGCATGCCGAGATCTGTCGTGTCGCGCAGCATCAAAAGCACGCCCTCGTCGAAGGCCCGCGTCTCGCCCTCCAGCACCTCGCCCGTCAGCTCGAAGAGAAAATAGGCGACCAGCGCGGCAACCAGTGCCGTCATCCAGACCCGCCTTTCCGTCGAAGAAGCGATACGCGTGATATGGTGCTTGATACGCTGCATGGGCGAGTTCCTGATCGAGACTATGTCGGCTACATCGCGTCGGAGGGCGGCGGCGTCAACCACCGGGCAAAAGTCAAATGTGGGCGGATCGGAGTTGTTCCATATACTTATCGAAGCTTCCTTTGTGCAGGAAGGTGAAGTGCCGCTCGGGCGAGCGCGCGGCTTTTGCCAGCGTAATCCGTCTGTCCACAACGTGACCAAAGCCACCTTGATCTTCTCCTCCACCCCCGCCACTCTCCGCCCACCCATCCGGAGACACACCCCATGCCCCACGGCCCCCTCAACCTGCTGACCGATGTCCAAGGCCTCTCCGTCGGCCACGCAACCGATCGTGCACTCGGCTCGGGCGTGACCGTGATCGTCTTCGACGAACCGGCGACAGCCTCAGGCACGGTGCTCGGCGGCGCGCCGGGGGGACGCGACGTGACGCTGCTTGATCCCGCAATGACGGTGCAACAGGTCGATGCCTTCGTGCTCTCGGGCGGCTCGGCCTTCGGGCTCGATGCGGCAGGCGGCGTGCAGTCGGGTCTCAGGGCAGCCGGGCGCGGCTTTGCCGTCGGCTCAGTACGCGTGCCGATCGTGCCACAGGCGATCCTGATGGATCTGCTGAATGGCGGCGACAAGGATTGGGGCCTGCATGCGCCCTATCGCGACCTCGGCTACGAGGCCTATGCGAACGCCACCAAAGGCGCCTTCCCACTCGGCACAGTGGGCGCCGGCACCGGTGCCACCACGGCCAATTTCAAGGGCGGCATCGGCTCCGCCAGCGCCATATCGTCATCAGGTCACACGATAGCAGCACTGCTGGCCGTCAATGCCATGGGCTCGGTGACCGTGGGCGACGGGCCGCATTTCTGGGCAGCCCCCTTCGAGGAGGGACAGGAATTCGGCGGTCTTGGCCAGCCGAGCCGCGTCACCGCCGAGGACCGGGCCATGCGCATCAAGGGCCTCCGCCTGACCGCGACGACCATTGGCGCCGTGGTCACCGACTGCGCGCTCTCCAAAGCCGAACTGCACCGCCTGTCGATCGCCGCCCATGATGGTTTGGCCCGCGCCGTGCTGCCGGCGCATCTGCCATTCGACGGCGACACCATGTTTGCCGCGTCGACGGGCAAGCGTGAGAGCAATGGTGTCGCGGACCTGATGGAACTCTGCCACCTGGCAACGCTGGTGACGGCGCGTGCCATTGCGCGCGGGGTGTTCGAGGCGGTGGCGTTGCCTTACGCTGATGCGCAGCCGGCCTGGCGGGATCAGTGGGTAAGATAAGCGCTAAGCTTTGTCCGCTTGGTACCCCCCCTCTGCCCTGCCGGGCATCTCCCCTCAAGGGGGAGATCGGATAACCGCATCGCTTCAACCCGCCGCCACGTGCCGGTCATCTGAAAGAAGGTCTGGTTTTTAGCTAGGCACAGCACCGGCTGGCAATCTCTCCCCTTGAGGGGGAGATGTCGGCGTAGCCGACAAAGGGGGTGTCGCGCGGCAAACGAACAAACGGATTATGCGCCCCCTAAGAGCCTCCACTTTCGCCTCATCCAGCCTTGACCCAAGTCAAGGACAACCCGCCCTCCACCACTGAGATTGTTCGCCAAGCCTGGTCACGTCTTTGACGCAGACCGGCTGCAGGATGATACGGATCGGGGGAGGACGGTTCGACAATGGAAGACGAAAGCGACATGGAAAGACCCGTTCTCACCAACCGTACCTTTGACGAACTGAAGCTTGGCGATGCGGCGAGCCTCACCCGCACCATCGGCCCGGACGATATTGAACTCTTCGCCGCCCTCTCCGGCGACAGCAATCCGGTGCCGCTCGGCCAGTCGCTGATCCCGGCGGGCATGATCTCGGCCGTGCTCGACACCCGCCTGCCCGGCCCCGGCACGGTTTACCTCGGCCAGGATCTGGAATTCTGGAAGGAGATCGCAACCGGCGACCGGATCACCGCGACGGTGACGCTGATGAAGAAAGAAAGCGACGGCCGCACGCTGGTCTTCGACACGCGGTGTGTGAACCAGAATGGCGAGCCGGTGCTGGCCGGCAAGGCCCGTGTGCGGGCACCCACCGAGCGCATCAGCTGGTCGGAAAACCTGCCCCCTGATGTTTCCCTGCAGCGCCATGACCGCTTCGATGCCATCGTCGCTGAGGCCCGCAGCCTGCCGATGGTCAAGACCGCCCTTGCCCACCCCTGCTCGTCGGAAGCGATTGAAGCCGCTGTCGAAATTCGCGACGAAGGTCTGCTTGAGCCGATCCTGATCGGCCCCGAGGCAAAGATTCGCGCGGCTGCCGAAAAGGCCGGCATCTCCATCGCTGGGCTTGAAATCCTACACACCGAACACAGCCATGCAGCGGCGGCCCTTGCCGTCGAACTCGCGGTTGCCGGCAAGGTCGGCTCCGTGATGAAGGGCAGCCTGCACTCGGACGAACTGCTGGGTGCCGTCGTCGGCAGCGGCTCGGGCCTTCGCACCGAACGCCGCGTCAGCCATGTTTATGTCATGGACGTGCCGGCCTATTCGAAACTCCTGATCGTGACCGATGCCGCCATCAACATCGCTCCCACCCTCGAACACAAGCGCGACATCTGCCAGAACGCGATCGACCTGATGCACATGCTCGGCGTACCTGAGCCCAAGGTCGCGGTGCTTGCGGCCGTCGAGACGGTCAATGACAAGATGCCGGCGACGCTGGAAGCGGCAGCTCTGACCGTCATGGCGGCCCGTGGCCAGATCCGGGGTGCCAGGGTCGACGGCCCGCTCGCCTTCGACAACGCGATCAGCATGGAGGCCGCCCGCACCAAGGGCATCATCTCCCCCGTGGCCGGCGATGCCGATATCCTGCTGGTGCCGGATCTGGAAGCCGGCAACATGCTCGCCAAGCAACTGCTCTATTTCGCCAATGCCGATGCCGCAGGCCTCGTTCTCGGCGCCCGTGTGCCTGTGATCCTCACCAGCCGTTCGGACAGCCTGCGTGTGCGCATTGCCTCGGCCGCGCTTGCCAAACTCGTCGCCGCCAAAAAGGCCGCATCCCTGGGACCTCTGGCATGAGCCAGAAACTGCTGCTTACCTTCAATGCCGGCTCTTCAACGGTAAAGATCGGCATTTTCGACCGCGAGGCCGGCTTCGCCAGGCGCATCGGCAAGGGCGTCATCGACTTCCGCGCCGAGCCGTTGACCTTCCACCTGATCGAAGGCCCGGCCATCTTCGACGTACCGCTGGTGGCTAAGACCGACGACCTGCTGCACGACGTGCTGGAAGAGGTCTTCGACTGGCTTGCCGAACATTACGATCTAAATGCCGTGTCCGCCGTTGGCCACCGCGTCGTGCATGGCGGCGACCTGTTTGACGACGCGGTAAAGGTCGACGAAGAGAGCCTAGCAGGCATCGAAAGCCTCGTGACGCTCGCTCCGCTGCACCAGCCGCAGAACCTGCGCCTGATCAGGGCGATTGCGGAGCTGAAGCCCGGCCTGCCACAGACCGCCTCGTTCGACACCGCCTTTCACCGCACCCAGCCCGATGTCGTCAGACGCTTCGCCATCCCGCGCGACTGGTTCGACAAGGGCGTGAAGCGCTACGGCTTTCACGGACTGTCCTACACCTATATCGCCCGCGCCCTGAAAACATTGGAACCAGAAACCGCCGGAGGCCGCGCAATCGTTGCCCATCTTGGTTCCGGCGCCAGCCTTTGCGCGCTTGACCATGGCGTGAGCCGCGACACCTCCATGGGCTTTTCCACCATCGACGGCGTGCCCATGGCGACCCGCTCCGGTGCCATCGATCCCGGCGTGTTCTTCCATCTCGTCGAGGCGCATGGTCTGAGCGTGAAAGCGGTCGAGGACATGATCTACAAGCAGTCCGGCCTGCTGGGCTTGTCCGGCATCAGCGCCGACAGCCGCGTCCTGCTGGAGACACCCTCGAAGGAAGCCTGCGAGGCGCTCGATGTGTTCACGTTCCGCATCGCCGGAGAAGTGGCGCGGCTCGCCGCCTCGCTCGGTGGCCTCGAGACCCTCGTCTTCACGGCCGGGATCGGCGAGAACCAGCCTGCCATCCGCCGCTCGGTGGTCGAGCGGCTGCGTTTCCTGGGCACGCTGCTGGACAGCGATAAAAACGACCGGAACGACGCCGTCATTTCGCCCGAGGAATGCCGGGTGAAGGTCCGCGTCATTGCCACGGACGAGGAGCAGGTGATCGCAGACGACTGTCTGAGGCTCGTCGGCTGACACCATCCCCGAGCGCTGACACCAAAGCGTCATGAAACAGGCTTAGAGACGCCTCGACGAAACGGATGGAGGCGCGACCATGCTGAGACAGACGGATGCGACGGGAGAAGCCCAGAATTCGGCTGGCGGCAACCGGCTCATCCTCTCCGACGCCCGTGTCGTCACGCCAGACCATGTGCTGCATGGCTCGGTGGTGATCGAGGATGGCCGCATTGCGGAAATTCACGAAGGACCGTCAAGACATCGGGAAGCGGTTGATTTTCGCGGCGACTATCTCCTGCCCGGCCTCGTCGATATACACACAGACCATTTCGAGAAACATCTCTATCCCCGCGCCCATGTGCGCTGGGATTTCATACGCGCAGCACTTGCCCACGACGCCCAGATCATTGGCGGCGGCGTCACCACCGTTTTCGACAGCCTCTGCGTCGGTGCCACCACCGACAATCCGGAACGCGCCGAGATCCTGAAACCGATGATCGAGGCACTGGAACAGGCGCAAGGCGCTGGCATGTTCAGGGCCGAGCATCTCGTCCACCTGCGCTGTGAACTGACGGACCCGGTGGCGCCGCAACTCACCGCCGAACATATCGACCGGCAGATCGTCCGCGTCCTCTCGGTGATGGAGCATCTGCCCGGCATTCGCCAGAGCCGCGACATCGAGGCCTATGTCGTCAGAGCCTGCAAATCGACCGGCGAAAGCCCAGACCGTGTGCGCGAAAAAATCAAGGTTCTCGTGGCCGAGAAGAGCCATATCGCCGCGATGACCCGGCCTGACATCGTGGCGCTTGCCCGCGCTCGTTCCATACCCCTGATGAGCCACGACGACACCGATGTGGCCCATATCGAAGCGGGCGTGGCCGAAGGCGTCTCGATTTCCGAGTTTCCGTGTTCGATCGAGGCCGCAGAGGCCGCACGCCATGCCGGCATGAAGATCGTGGCCGGCGCGCCGAACCTCGTGAGGGGTGGCTCCCAGTCCGGCAACATCGCCGTGCGCGACTTGTTGGCGACAAGACTCGTCGACATCCTGGCGTCGGATTACGTGCCACGCTCGATGCTCGATGCCGCCTTCATGATTTCAGCCGATCCCGGTCTCGACTATGATCTGCCGAGCGCGGTTGCCCTCGTCACCCGCAGCCCCGCGCTCGCCGGCAATCTCCCGGATCGCGGCGCTATACAGACGGGGCTGAAGGCCGACATCATCCGCGTCGACCTGCAGGACGGTCATCCCTTCTTGAAATCCGCCTGGCGCTCAGGCCATCGCGTCGCCTGATCACCGTCAGACGCTCCGAAAGCCTTCACTCGCCGTCATTAGCTGGCGGGTGTAATCGGTCGAGAAATCGCCGTCGCGCAATTGCTCGACACTCAGCGTTTCGACGATTTTGCCGGATTTCATCACAGCCAGATGCTCGCACATGTGGGTGATCACCGCGAGATCGTGGCTGACCATCACAAAGGTAAGCCCGCGATCCTTGCGCACCTGTTCGAGCAGGTTGAGGATTTCCGCCTGGATCGAGGCATCGAGCGCCGAAGTCGGCTCGTCGAGCAAGAGCACCTT
Source organism: Rhizobium glycinendophyticum (assembly GCF_006443685.1). Taxonomy (NCBI): domain Bacteria; kingdom Pseudomonadati; phylum Pseudomonadota; class Alphaproteobacteria; order Hyphomicrobiales; family Rhizobiaceae; genus Peteryoungia; species Peteryoungia glycinendophytica. Next base: position 151,000 of record NZ_VFYP01000003.1, read on the forward strand.
CGGCTCGAGGATCAGCGCACGGGCAATCGCAATGCGCTGGCGCTGGCCGCCGGACAGCTGGTGCGAGAAACGGAAGCGGAAGCCGGCGCCAAGACCCACTTCGTCCAGTGCGCGTGCAATGCGTGCCTCGGCATCGGCAAAGCCATGGATGGTCAGCGGCTCGCGCAACAGCCGGTCCACCGTCTGGCGCGGATGCAGCGAACCATAGGGGTCCTGGAAGACCATCTGCACCTGGCGATAGAATTCCTTGTCCCGTTTGCGGCCCTCATAGAGCCTGCCATTGACCGACAGGATGCCACTGCTGAAGGAATTCAGCCCGGCGACCGCGCGCAGCAGCGTCGACTTCCCCGAGCCGGATTCCCCGACAATGCCGAAGGAGGCGCCGTCTTCCACGTCCACGCTGACGCTGTCCAGCGCCCGGTAGCCGTCGAAGCTGACGACCATGTCTTTGATGGCAAGAACCAGCCTCATAGCTTCCACTCCGCCTGGCGCGAAAGGACCGGCAGAGGATGACGGTCGGCGGCGATCTGCGGGAGGCATTCGAGAAGCCCTCTCGTATAGGGATGTTGCGCCTCGCGAAGGCGCGTCGCCTCGATTTCCTCAACCACCCGGCCGGCATACATCACCAGCACGCGGTCGCAGAAGGACGAGACCAATCTCAGGTCGTGGCTGATGAAGATGAGGCCCATGCCACGATCCCGGACGAGCGCATCGAGGATGGCGAGCACTTCGAGCTGGACCGTCACATCGAGGGCCGAGGTCGGCTCGTCGGCGATCAGCAGCTCAGGCCCGCAGATCAGCATCATCGCGATCATCACGCGCTGCCCCATGCCGCCGGAAACTTCGTGCGGATAGAGATCGAAGACGCGTTCCGGATTGCGAATCTGCACGGCTTCGAGCATGGCGAGCGCCCGTTTGCGCGCCTCGCTGGACGACACCTTTTCATGGGTGCGAAGCGTTTCCATAATCTGGCGCCCGACGGTCATGACGGGATTCAACGAGTATTTCGGATCCTGCAGGATCATCGCCAACTGCTTCCCGCGCAGCGAACGGCGACGGGCGGGGCTCGCTTTCAGAAGATCGGTGTCGCCGAACTGCAGCCGGTCGGCCGTGATCCTGGCCTGCGGCGAGGTCAGACCCATGATGGCCCGCCCCGTCTGCGACTTGCCGGACCCGGATTCGCCGACGATGCCGAGCCGCTCGCGCCCGAGCGTGAAGGAAACGCCGCGCACGGCCTCGACGAGGCCAGTGCGGGTCGGGAAGCTGACGCGGAGATTGTCTACCGTCAGAAGCGCGCTCATTGACCGGCCTCCTTCGGATCGAGCGCATCGCGCAGCCCGTCACCCAGCAGGTTAAAGCCGAGCGAGACGATGAGGATGGCAAAGCCCGGCATGGCCGCGACCCACCACTGGTCGAGAATGAAGCGACGGCCCGACGCAATCATGGCACCCCATTCCGGCAGCGGCGGTTGTGCGCCCAGACCAAGGAAGCCGAGGCCTGCAGCCGTCAGGATGATGCCGGCCATATCCAGCGTCACGCGCACGATGACCGAGGACAGACACAGCGGCACGATATGCGATAGCACGATCCGGAGCGGCGAGGCGCCCATCAATTGCACCGCCGCGATGAAATCCGAGTTGCGGAAGGTCAGCGTCTCGGCCCGCGCGATACGGGCGTAGGGCGGCCAGGAGGTGATGGCGATGGCGAGAACCGCATTCTCGATCCCGGGTCCGAGGGCCGCGACGAGTGCCAGTGCCAGGACCAGCTTCGGGAAGGCCAGGAAGATGTCAGTAATCCGCATCAGCACGGCATCGACCCAACCACCGGCATAGCCGGCGACCGTGCCGACGATCAGCCCGACGGGTGCGGCGATGACCGCGACAAGCGCCACGACGAAGAGGGTGAGTCGTGATCCGTGGATCAGGCGCGAGAGAATATCCCGGCCCTGATCGTCGGTGCCAAGCAGATAACCGGCGCTGCCGGGGGGCAGAAGGCGGGCATTGCGCAGGTCCCCCTGAACCGGCGAGTGCGGCGCCAGCACGTCGGCAAAGGCAGCGACGAACAGCAGGGCGAGCAGGATCCCAAGCCCCGCCAGCGCCAGCCGGTTTTCGGCAAAGCGCTGCCAGATGATATAGGCCCGGCCACAACGTGCCTGCAGACGGGATTGCGGCCGGTCGGAGGTGAGCCAGCCTTTCCAGCTTTGGTCGGAAGCGGAGACGGGTGTGGTCATCGGCTGCGCGTCCTCGGATCCAGCGTACGATAGAGAATATCCGACAAGAGATTGATGCCGATGAAGACGGATCCGATCACGATCGTCCCGCCGAGCACGGCGTTCAAGTCGGCATTCTGTAGCGAATTGGTGATGTAGAGGCCGAGCCCCGGCCAGGAGAAGATCGTCTCTGTTAGTACCGAGCCTTCGAGAAGGCCGGCATAGGACAGCGCGATGACGGTCACCAGCGGCACGGCGGCATTGCGCAGCGCATGGAACCAGATGATCCGCGTTTCGCTCAGCCCCTTGGCACGAGCGGCGACGATATATTCCTGTGCCAGTTCGTTGAGCATGAAGGAACGCGTCATGCGGCTGATATAGGCCATGGAGAAATAGCCCAGCAGACCGCCGGGCAGAATGATGTGGCGGAACAGATCCCAAAGCACATCCCATTGCCGCTGCATGGCCGCATCGATCAGGAAAAAGCCGGTGACGGGCGTGAAACTGTATTCGTAGACGATGTCGACGCGGCCGGGATAGGCGACCCAGTTGAGCTTGGCATAGAAGAGCAGCAGCGCCAAAAGGCCGAGCCAGAAGATCGGCACGGAATAGCCGATCAGCCCGACGACGCGCACGATCTGGTCGGCAAGAGAACCCCGCTTGACCGCAGCCAGCACCCCGAGTGGCACGCCAAGCACGGCCCCGATAATGGTGCCGACCGTTGCGAGTTCGATGGTTGCCGGGAAGACGCGAGCGATGTCCTTCATCACGGGATTGGTGGTGAGAACGGACACCCCGAAATCTCCCGACAGCGCCTGGCGGACATAGATGATGAACTGCTGCCAGAGCGGCAGATTGAGCCCGAGCTGTTCACGCACACGCTCCACGACATGCGCCGGCGCACGGTCTCCAACGATTGCGAGCGCGGGGTCGATCGGCACGACGCGGCCGATGAAAAAGGTCACGGCAAGAAGGCCGAGATAGGTGGTCACCACCGTCAACAGAAATTTGCCGACGGCGATGGCGATCGCGGAGGCGCGCTGCGACGCGCGCCTCCGGTCGACCTGATTATCCACGGAGGTCAAGGACGACTATTCCTTGGAGACCGTGTTGACATAGTTGGTGTCGAAGCTCGGGCCGAGCTTGTAGTTCTGCACCTTGCTCGAATAGCCGGCAATTTCCGTCTGCTGGAAGATCACCACGAATGGGCCGGAAGCGAGTACCTGCTTCTGCAGGTCTTCATAGATGGCCGCACGCTTGGCGGTGTCCTTTTCGAGCAACGCAGCCGCCGTCTTGGCCGACAGTTCCTTCGGGTCCCAGGCATTGCGCCAGGCGAGCGTCTTGTTGGTGCCCTCGTCGGAGTTGTCAGGATTGAAGGTGAAGGTCTCGGCGTTCGAATTCGGGTCGAAATAGTCCGATCCCCACTGGCCGATATAGATGTCATGCTGGCGCGCACGATACTTGGTCAGCGTCTGCTTGCCGTCGCCCGGGATGATTTCCAGCTTGATGCCGGCCTGGGCGAGCGTCTGCTGGACGTTTTCGGCAATACCGGTCACGGGCTGCGTGTTGCGCACGTCCATGGTGACGGTGAAGCCGTCAGGCAGACCGGCCTTGGCCAGCAGTTCCTTCGCCTTGGCAACGTCGAGCTTGTAGGGGTTCTCTTCGAGCGCGCCGAGCTGGCCGGACGGCAGGAAGGTCTGGTGGATCGAGCCGATGCCCTTGATCAGGGTCTCACCCAGCGCGTCATAGTCAACGAGGTACTTGAAGGCCTCGATGACCTCGGGCTTGGCGAGGTTCGGGTTCTTCTGGTTGAGGCTGAAATAGTAGAGCGTACCCTTCGGGGCCGACGTGGTGGCAATGCCGTCCTTCTTGGCAACGGCGTCGAAATCGTTCGGGTCGAGGTTGCGCGCGACGTCGATGTCACCGTTTTCAAGCGCCAGGCGCTGGCCGGAGCTTTCCTTCATGTAGCGATAGATGACGCGCGCGAGCTTGGCCTTTTCGCCATAGTAGTTGTCGTTGCGCTCCAGCACCACCACTTCATTGGCGCGCCATTCGCGGATCTTGAACGGGCCGGAGCCGGCATAGCCGGTCTTCAGGAACTCGTTGCCGAAATCGGTGTCGTATTTGTATTCCTCGCTCGGCGTGACCGGCTTGGCATTTTCCATCACCAGCTTCTTGTCGACGACGGAGGCGACCGTCGCGGTTAGAACGTTGAGAACGAAGCTCGGTGCATAGGGCTTGTCGACGGTCAGTACAAAAGTGGACTCGTCGGCAGCCTTGGCCTTTTCCGTTACGTTGTCGCCGGTCAGGCCGAACTGGGTGAGCAGGAAGGCAGGCGACTTGTCGAGCTTGATGACGCGCTCAAAGGAGAAAGCGACGTCTTCGGCGGTGATCGGATTGCCCGACGCGAAGGTGAGGTTCGGCTTCAGCTTGAAGGTATAGGTGAGGCCATCCTCGGAAACATCCCAGCTTTCCGCAATGTCGCTGACGATCTTCGACGTATCGGCCGGATCGAGCGCCACCAGCTTGCTGTACGTGTTGGCCGTCACTTCGGCCGTCGAGATTTCGAAGGCTTCGCCCGGATCAAGCGAGATGATGTCGTCGATCGCCCAGGCCTGGACGAGTGTGTCGGCCGGGGTCGCCGCATAGGCCTGCGGCGCTGCCGCGACCGTGAGCACCAGCATGGCGCTGGTCGCCAGAAGTTTGAGGCGCTTGTCGAACATTGTCATCGTAACGGTTCCCTTCTTGGTTTTTATGGACAGGCAAGTATGAACTTATTCGTGCCAGGCGGAAGCCAGCACGCGCAGCCAGTTGTCGCGGCAGATCTTGCGCAGGTCGTCGGCACTGTAGCCCGCAGTCCGGAGCGCTTCGACCAGACGCTGGTTGCCGGCGGCATCCGCAATGGCAGCCGGGATCGTGGCGCCATCGAAATCAGAGCCCAGAGCCACACAATCGATCCCCATGCGCTCGACCAGATAATCAATGTGCCGGACCATCAGCGAGAGCGGCGTGTCGGCGTTGTCGCGCCCATCGGGCCGCAGCATGGTAACGGCGTAGTTCAGCCCCACGAGACCGCGGCTTTCACGGATCGCGTCGAGCTGCTTGTCGGTCAGGTTGCGGGCAACTGGGGTCAGCGCGTGCACGTTGGAATGGCTGGCAATCAGCGGCTGGTCACTGAGCTTGGTCACGTCCCAGAAGCCCTGTTCGGTGATATGCGCGAGATCGATCAGGATGCCGAGCTTGTTGCAGCGGCGAACCAGTTCGCGACCGAGATCGGTGAGACCGGGGCCGGTATCCGGCGAACTCGGAAAGGCGAAGGGCACGCCGTGGCCGAAGATGTTGTGACGACTCCAGACGGGACCGAGGGAGCGCAGGCCCGCCGCGTAAAAGACCTCAAGCGCATCGAGATTGGCGTCAATCGCCTCGCAACCTTCCATATGCAGAACGGCAGCAAACCCACCATCGGCCATGACCTGGCGGATCTGGGTGGTGCTCTGGCACAACGTCCATGCCCGCGCCTGATCCAGCTGATGCGCGATGGAGATCATCTCCAGCGCGATGTCGAGCGAGAACGGGCGTTCCAGTGGCGGATCGAGCGGCGTTGTATAATGGCCGTTCGCATCCGGCTCTTTCAGGACGAAATCATGCGGCGATGGAACGTAGACGGCGCAGAGGCCGCCGCCCAATCCGCCACGCTTGGCACGCGGGCCGTCGATGTGGCCACTGCTGGTGCCGTTGATGAATTCGCGGACCGGATCCGTGCCGTCCTTTCGCCCGCGCCAGAGGCGAAGGAGAACGTCGTTGTGGCCATCGAAGATCAAGTCCATGAAAATGAATTCCGTAACTCTGTTTCGTCAAGGAGGGTCATCCAGTCCCCGAGACCGGGGACTGGATCGCATAAACAGTGGCTTGGCCATCATTTAAATCGTAGGACCAAATCCCCTCTGCATTCAAGGGTGAAAAAAATTTACTCCATGCCAACCTGCGCGATGGCTGGCATCTGCCCAAGCCAATCGGTCGCAGCCTCATAGGCGGCAGCTACAGAAAGCACCTTCGCATCCGTGCGCGGCGGTCCGATCAACTGGAATCCGTTCGGTAGACCACTTTCCGAAAAGCCGGCCGGCAAGGCTGCGACCGGAAGCCCCGCCATGCTCGGCCCGATCACCACCTCCATCCAGCGATGGTAGGTATCCATGTGCCGCCCGGCAATGTCGCGCGGCCACGGGATGTCGGCATCGAAGGGAAAAACCTGGGCAGCCGGCGCCACCAGATAGTCGAAGCGCTCGAAAAGCTTCAGCATTACCTGATACCAGGCCGTGCGCACGGCCGATGCCTCGTAGACGTCGGCCGAGGTGACGCGCAAGCCGGATCGGACCTCATAGAGGATCTCAGGTTTCAGCGACCCTCGCCGAGCGGGATCTTCGTAACTGTCGCGCATGCTGCCGGCGGTGAGGACACTGCGTAGCGTGGTCCACGCCCACCACAGCCGCTCCATGTCGAAGTTCGGCACCGCCGGCTCGACCACAAAACCCATGCGCGCAAAGACGCCCAGCGCCTTTTCCGTCAACGCCAGAACACCATGCTCAAAGGGCAGATGACAAGAGAAGTCGCCGAGCCAGCCGATCCGACCGCCCGGGGCGGCAATCGTAGGATCAATGGCGACGGGTGCACTCTCGAATGAGGTTGGATCTCGCAAATCGAAGCCCGACTGGATGTTGAGAAGCAACACGACATCTTCGACGCTGCGGCCCATCGGGCCAAGCGTCGCGAGTTGGTTGAGATAGGCATCGCGTCCCGGGAGTGCCGGGATGCGCCCGAAGCTCGGCCGAAAGCCGACGACATTGTTGAAAGCAGCCGGATTGCGAAGCGACCCCATCATGTCGCTGCCATCGGCAACCGGCACGAGCCGGGCCGCGAGCGCTGCCCCTGCCCCGCCGCTCGATCCACCGGCCGAGCGCGCCAGATCGTAGGGATTGCGAGTGACGCCGAAGACGGGATTGTAACTGTGCGAGCCGAAGCCCCATTCCGGCGTATTGGTCTTGCCGATGATGATCGCACCCGCCGCCCGGATGCGCTCCACCTGAATATCATCGAAATCCGCTACGAAATCGCGGTAGAGCGGCGAGCCGTAGGTGCAGCGGATGCCCTTGACCTCGCTCAGATCCTTGATGGCGATCGGCACCCCATGGAGCGGCCCAAGCACCCGCCCTTCAGCCCGTTCGCGGTCGCGCAGCCGGGCCTCGGCCAGCAGTTCGTCATCAGGTCGAAGGCTCACCAGAGCGTTGATCTGCGGATTGATCCGGGCGATGCGCGCCAGGTACGCGGCCATCAACGCCTCGCCCGAGAAAGAGCCGCTTTGCAGAGCGGCGGAAAGCGCGGCAACGCCGAGACGGGTGGGATCGGTCACGGGAAACTCCGGATCAGCGAAGGGGATGGCGCGGGCGCGCGATCTGGTCATCCAACGATGGGACCCGAGAGCAAGCCCTGTCAAGCGCCGGGCCAAGCGCCTGCCGCAGCCCTGCCATGCGGCCGGAACAAAATGTCTGACTGTGCAAAATAAAAATGGTCAACCGACCAATTTAGAGGCAACATGCTCCAAAATCAGGTGCGCGATCCCGGCCGCTCGCGACACCGAAGACAAAGGGAACACCGGTCGGAAGTAAGGGCGTCAGCGGGAATCCGGGATTTGCGGACTATTTCCCCGGCCCGAAAGGGAGAGGCTTCGCATGCAATTGAGCTGGCACACGACTTGCGTGACGAAAGTGACGTCATGCGAGCGGCTGGGGCACCCGTCGCTCTTGGTTCGAGCTGAAACACATCACGCATAAACGAACGCCAGGGGGCACCACTTGAGTTCCGCATCTGATAAGGCAGCCATCGAGATCCGCGGCGTCAGCCGCGTCTACGGATCCGGGCACGACAAGGTCACCGCGCTCGACGGGATATTCCTCACCATCAAAGAAAACGAGTTCTTCACGCTGCTGGGACCCTCCGGTTGCGGCAAGACCACGCTGCTGCGGTTGATCGCCGGCTTCGATTTTCCGACGACGGGCGAGATCCTGCTCTACGGCGAGGATATAGCGCCGCTTCCGCCCTTCAAGCGGCCGGTCAATACGGTCTTCCAGTCCTACGCGCTCTTCCCGCACATGACGGTCGCCGAAAACATCGGATTCGGCCTCAAGATGCTCGGCAAGCCGGCAGCGGAGATCAAATCACGTGTCGACGAGATGCTGGAACTCGTCCACATGACCAAGATGCGTGACCGGCAGGTCAGCCAGATTTCCGGCGGCCAGCAGCAGCGGGTGGCGCTTGCCCGCGCACTGGCCCCGAAGCCGAAGGTTCTCTTGCTCGACGAACCACTGTCGGCGCTCGACTATAAACTCCGCAAGGAAATGCAGATCGAGCTGAAGCGCGTGCAGGCCGAAACCGGCATCACCTTCATCTTCGTGACCCATGACCAGGAAGAAGCGCTCACGATGTCCGACCGCATCGCGGTCATGTCGACCGGGAGTCTCCGCCAGGTCGGCTCGCCATGGGACATATACGACCGTCCGGCCGAGCGCTTCGTCGCCGATTTCATCGGCGAGACGAACTTCCTCGAGGTCGAAGTGGCTTCGGTTACCGGCGACCGGGCGAGCGTGCGCATGCGGTCTGGCCGCGAGATTCCCGCCACCTTCCCAGACAAGACCACGCCCTCGGGCAAGGTCACCATCGTGATCCGCCCGGAACACGCCGAGATCGTTGCACCGTCACCGGAGGCCACGCTCACCGGAACCATCGAGAGCGTGGTCTATCTCGGCACCGATACGAACATCAACGTGCGCCTGGAGGGGGGCTCCCTCTTCACCGTCCGCCAGCAGAACAGCCGCAGCGGCGTCTCTTCCTATGCGGAAGGCCAAACGGTCGGCATTCTCGTCAGCGACGACGTCGCGCAGATCCTGAAGGATTGACCATGAGCGCGATCCAGACGGCCCCCGAACATGCCAAATCGCGCGACATCCGAAACCGCTGGCTCCTGAGCTTCCCGGCCCTCCTCATCATCTTTGTCGCCGCCATTGGCCCGCTCTTCGTGATGCTGGTCTATTCATTCCTTGCCAAGGGCGATTACGGCGATGTGAAGCCCTGGGAATTCTCCACCGAAGGCTGGTTTTCGGTCTTCTTCGAGCGAGACATCTTCGATGATACGTTCGGACTCGCGAGCGCCCATCTGTCGATCATCTGGCGGTCGCTGAAGCTCTCCTTCTACACGACCATCCTCACCTTGATCCTCGGCTTCCCCACCGCCTATTTCATCGCGACGCGGCCGCAGAAGACCCGCGAAATCTGGGTCTTCCTGATCACAATCCCGTTCTGGACCAACTTGCTGATCCGCACCTTTGCCATGCAGCAGGTCATCCGCAACGAAGGCATCGTCAACAATCTCTTGACGTGGCTCGGCGTCATCAAGAGCCCGCTGCAGATCATCTACACCGATACGGCGACCCTCTTGGGCATGGCCTATGTCTACCTGCCGCTGATGGTGCTGCCACTGTATGCTTCGATCGAGAAACTCGACTTCCGTCTGGTCGAGGCCGGATATGATCTCTATGCCAGCCGCTTGCAGGTGCTGTGGCGCATCGTCATCCCGCTGGTGAAGCCCGGCCTGATCGCCGGTTCCATCCTCGTCTTCATCCCCTCGCTTGGTGCTTATGTCATTCCCCGCGTGCTCGGCGGCGGCAAGAACATGATGCTCGGAAACCTGATCGAGATGCAATTCGGCGCCGGCCGCAACTGGCCGCTGGGTGCTGCCATGTCTATCACGCTGATGATCCTGGTCACGCTGGCCCTGGTCTTCTATGTCCGCAATGCCTCGAAGTCGGGAGCCGGCCATGTCTAATCGCCGTTTCGACATCCAGAGCCAGCCCGGCTTCGGCCTGATCGCAATGATCACCTTCTTCGCGCTCTACCTGCCGATCGCAGCCCTCGTCGCGTATTCCTTCAATGCGAGCGACAGCCTTTCCGTCTGGGGCGGCTTCTCGTTCCGCTGGTTCGTCGCCGCCTCGCACAATCTCGCCGTCCAGGATGCGGCGATCCGCTCGCTGATCATTGCGCTTTGGGCGGCGGGCCTTGCTACCATCACCGCCACCATGGCAGCGCTGGCCACCACGCGCACGGAAGGCTATCGCGGCCTGACGCTGAAATACGCCGCGATCAACCAGCCACTGATGGTCCCGGAAATCGTCACCGCCGTGGCCCTCTTGATCGTCTTCTCGCGGATCAAGGTCTGGACCGGTTATTCCGGCCTCGGCTACCTGATCGCAGCCCATACCGCGTTTTGCATTCCCTTCGCATACCTGCCCATCCGGGCACGGTTGGAGAGTATGGACCTGACGCTCGAAAGAGCCGCGGCCGATCTCTATGCAACACCCTGGCGCGCCTTCCGCTATGTGACGCTGCCGCTTCTGCGTCCCGCCATCATTGCCGGCTTCATGCTCGCCTTCGTCATTTCGCTCGATGACGTCGTCATCACCGAATTCGTCAAATCCGGCGGGCAGGACACTTTGCCAACCTACATGCTCGGCCAGATCCGCCGGGAAACGACACCCGAAATCAACGCGATCGCCAGCATCTTCCTGGCGCTGTCGACCGTGCTGATCGTGGTCTTCTTCTTCATCAACCGGCGCAAGCCGCAAGCCTGACATCAATCAAAAACAGAGAGGAACGGAGAATGACAATGAAATGGATGAGCACGACGGCGATCGCCACGCTCACGCTGCTGACCGTTGCCGGCGCCGCATCGGCCGCAGGTGAACTCAACATCTACAACTGGGGCGACTATACCAGCCCCGAACTGATCAAGAAGTTCGAAGAGCAGTTCGACGTCAAGGTAACGATCACCGACTACGATTCCAACGACACGGCACTCGCCAAGGTTCGCGCCGGTGGCCATGGCTTCGACATCGTCGTACCCTCCGCCAACTACATGCCGATCTGGATCAACGAGGGCCTGCTGCTCGAATCCCGTCCCGACCAGATGGAAAATTTCAAGAATGTCGACGCCCGCTGGGTCGATGTCGCGTGGGATCCGGGCCGCCACTATTCCGTTCCGTGGCAGTGGGGCGTGACCGGCATCGGCGTCAACACCAAGTTCTACAAGGGTGACATCAACACCTCCGCCATCTTCCTCGATCCGCCGGAAGAACTGGTCGGCAAGCTCAACGTCACGCCGGAAATGAACGACGTGCTCTTCGCCACGATCAAATATTTCGGCGGCAGCTGGTGCACGACCGACAAGGACCTCCTGCGCAAGGTGCGTGACAAGCTGGTCGAAGCCAAGGCCAAGTGGCTCGCCATGGATTACAGCGTCACCGATAAGCTGCCCACGGGCGACTACGCCGGCGTCTACTACTGGAACGGCGCCATCATGCGCTCGCGCCTGCAGAACCCGGAGGTCAAGTTCGGCTATCCGAAGGAAGGCTATCCGGTCTTCATGGATAGTGCCGCGATCCTCAAGGACGCCAAGAACGTCGACAACGCCAAGGCCTTCCTGAACTTCATCATGGCCCCGGAAAATGCGGCCATGCTGTCAAATTTCGCCAAATATGCGAACGGCATCAAGGGCTCGGAAGAGTTCATGGACGCCGCCATGAAGGATGCGCCAGAACTCGTCGCGCCACCTGAACTGGAAAAGGCCGGGGAATTCCTGCTCACCTGCGAGCCGGACGTTCAGCAACTTTACTCGAAGATCTGGACCGAAGTTCAGAAGTAACGCCGACCTAACAGCAAGACCTGACATGAACGGGAGAGCTCTACCGGCTCTCCCGCACGGGAGCCTTTTGCCATGACCACCCGCTTCCAGGCGAACTACGGCTTTGAACGCTCGGATGTGACGCTCGCCACCTGGCGAACGGCGCCCTATAGCCGCTGGAGCTTTAGCCATGCGGACGAGATCGTTCCGAGTGCCCTGATCCCGGCAACCGTCGAAAGACCTGAGAGACCGGTGGACGCGACGGATCTCCTGTCGCGCAGCTTGAGTGATGGCCTTGCCGGGAAGCCGTCGATCGGCGCGTTTCTCGATTACGCCCATACCGATGCCTTCGTGCTGATGAAGAGGGGCGCGGTCGTCGCCGAGCATTACGCCCCGCAGTCGGACATCAACCAGCGCCACATCGTCTTTTCGATCAGCAAGTCGCTGACGGCTCTCGTCATCGCCACGCTGGAAAACGATGGACTGATGGACCCGCAGGCACCGGTCACCAGCCTGTTGCCGGAAGCCGCAGGCTCGGCTTACGGCGACTGCACCATCCGCGACGTGCTCGACATGCGCGTCAGCCTTGCCTTCGACGAGGCCTATCTCAACACCGACGGCGCCTATGCCCGCTATCGTCGGGCAACGCTCTGGAACCCGGCCGTCGCGGGCCAGCCGGCAGAGACGCTGCTATCCTTCCTGCTGACCCTTAAGAAGGCGGACCACGCCCATGGCGGTCCGCACTTCTACGCCTCACCCAATTCCGACCTGCTCGGCATCCTGATCGAACGCGCCACCGGCGAACGCTATGCAGACGTCATGTCGGAGCGCCTTTGGAAGCCGCTCGGCGCCTATCATCATGCGAGCATTACCGTCGACGCCGAAGGCTCGGCGCGGGCTGCAGGCGGCATTTCGGTCACCGCCCGCGACCTTGCCCGTGTCGGCGAAATGCTGCGCCAGGACGGCATGGTCGACGGCAAGCGTATCGTTCCCAAGGTCTGGATTGGCGACATGCTGACGGCGGGCGATCATCAGGCCTGGGTCGATGGCCATCCCAATTTCTTCCCGAATGGCCGCTATCGCAGCCAGTGGTACCAGTCCGGCGAAGCCGACGGCGCATTCGCAGCGATCGGGATCCACGGCCAATGGCTCTATGTCGACCCCTCGACCGAAACCGTGGTCGTCAAGCTCTCCTCGCAACCCAATCCGCTCGACGACGAGCTGAAACACGACAACTTCGCCTTCTTCCGCGCGCTCTCAGCGCTGGATCTCTAACGCATTTCTCCTAATGGAAAAGACCATGTCCCAGACCGCAGACCTGATCATCACCAATGCCCGTGTCCTCACCATGGATACGGATCACCCGACGGCCGAAGCCGTCGCTGTGGCCGGCAACCGCATCTTCGCAGTCGGCACGACATCCGAGGTCGAAGCCTTGGCAGGCCCCGCCACCCGCAAGCTCGATGCCGCGGGCGCCACCGTCATGCCCGGATTCAACGAAGCCCATATGCACATCTTCCCCGGTTCGGTGTCGCTGCGCCAGCTGAACCTGCATGGCATCCAAGGCTTCGAGGCGCTCAAGGCCGCCATTCTCGACTATGCGGAAAAGAACCCCGACGAGCCGCTGCTGATGGGCTTTTCTGCCGACTATTCGATCATCTCGCTGACCGAGCCCTGCACCCGCCATCACCTAGACGCCATCCTGCCCGACCGCCCATTTATGATGTTTGCGCCTGATCACCACACCGCCTGGGCCAACACTGCGGCCTTGAAAAAAGCCGGCATCCTCAAGGGCAAGGACGTCGGCGTCGGCAACGAGATCGTCATGGGAGAGGATGGCCTGGCAAACGGCGAACTTCGCGAGGGCAATGCTTTCGGCCCGGTCTCGGCGCTGGCGTCAACTGGCGGGCGCGAAGAGCTCGGCATGGTTACCGGCATGGACCCGGAAAACGTAACTGCAGAGCAGTTCGCGCTCGACCGCGCCATCCTGAAGGCCGGTCTCGATTACTGCGCCTCCTGGGGCGTAACCTCGATCCAGAATTTCGACGGCAACCACTACCAGCTCCGCCTGATGCGCGATCTTGAGCTGTCTGGCGAGCTCTCCTGCCGCATCCGCATTCCCTATCACATGAAGAATTTCATGGCGCTTTCGGATCTCGACAAAGCTGCAAGCTGGAAGGCGGAATTTGCCACCGACATGTTGCGCGGCGATTTCGTCAAGGTCTTCATGGACGGCGTCATCGACAGCCAGACGGCCTATATGCTCGACGGCTACGGCGACCGCCCCGGCTACACCTATGAGCCGCTGTTCACGCCGGAAGCCTTCAACGCGATCGCGACCAAGGCGGACGCGCTCGGCCTGCAGGTTGCCGTGCATGCCATCGGCAGTGCCGCGATCCGCCAGACGCTCGACGGCTATGAGACCGCCCTGAAGGCGAATGGCAAGAAGGACAACCGCCACCGCATCGAACATATCGAGGTGATCCACCCCGACGACATCCCACGCTTTGCCACCCTTGGCGTGGTCGCCTCCATGCAGCCGGTCCACTATCCCGGCGGCACATGCTTCCCCGCCGAGCCGACGACGGCCAAGATTGGCGAAGACCGCTGGGCCTATTCCTATGCCTGGCGCACGATGAAGAACGCAGGCGCCACGGTCGTCTTTGCCTCGGACTGGCCTGTCTCCCCCGTCTCGCCCTTCCAATGCATCCAGGACGCCGTCACCCGCAAGCCGTGGAAAGACGGGCTGCCCGATGAGCGCTTCACGCTGCAGGAATCGCTGGAGGCCTACACATCAATCGGTGCCTGGGTTGAATTCATGGAAGATCGCAAAGGCAAGCTGAAGCAAGGTTTCCTCGCCGACATCGTCATCCTCAATACCGATATCGAAGCCGTGGCACTCGACCAGATCATGGAGACGGTGCGCGCCGCAGTGACCATCTGCGACGGCAAGATCACCTATAAGGCACAAGAGCAGGCCTGAGAGCCGGCAGCAGAGGAAACGTCCGATGACCGCGACAGCAGACATCATCATCTTCAACGGCCGCGTCCGCACCATGGACGACAGCCGCCCCGAGGCCCAGGCCGTGGCGCTGGCGGGCAACCGCATCCTGGCCGTCGGCACAGATGCCGAGATTGCCACCCTCGCCGGCACCTCCACCCGCCGTATAGATGCCAAGGGCGGCACGGTCATGCCGGGCTTCAACGAGGCCCACATGCACATCTTCGGCGGCTCGGTGGCGCTCGGCGAACTCTCGCTCTTCGGCGTCAAGGGCTTCGACGCGTTGTCGGCGGCCGTGACGGCCTATGCCGCCGAGAACCCGGATCTGCCGCTGCTGGTCGGCCAGTCGACCGATTACACCATCCTCTCCGAAGAAGAGCGTGTCACGCGCCATCATCTCGACCGGATCATCTCCGACCGTCCCCTGCTGCTCGTCGCCCCAGATCGCCATACCGGCTGGGCGAATACCATAGCGCTGAAAATGGCCGGCATCCTGGAAGGTCGTGATGTCGGCGTCGGGAATGAGATCGTCATGGGCGAAGACGGCCTCGCCACCGGCGAACTGCGTGAAACGAACGCCATGCGCCCCGTTGCCACGATGAGCATCACCGGCGGGCGCGAAGGCCTCGGCGTCGGGACGGGCGGCGAACCCGATGAGGTAACGGCGGAGGAACGCGCACGCGACATCGCTGTCCTGAAGAACGGCCTCGCCTACTGCGCCTCGCTCGGCATCACCTCTTTCCAGAACATGGACGGCAACCTCTACCAGCTCGAGATGCTGCAGGAGATCGAAGAGACCGAAGGTCTGCCGGTGCGCGTGCGCATGCCCTTCCACATGAAGAATTTCATGCCGCTTTCCGACCTTACAGACAAGGCGGCCGCCTGGCGGGCGCGCTTCGACAGCGACAAGCTGCGCTGCAACTTCGTCAAATTGTTCATGGACGGCGTTACCGAAGGCGAGACCGCCGTCTTCGTCGATGACTATGCCCATAAGCCCGGTTGGAAGGGCGAACCGCTCTTTTCCGCTCAGCACTTCAATCAGGTCGCCATAGAAGCCAACAGACTCGGCCTTCCCGTCGCCGTCCACGCCATCGGCGACGGGGCGGTGCGAATGGTGCTCGACGGCTACCAGGCATCGATTGACGCCAATGGCCCGCGCGACAACCGCAACCGCATCGAACATATCGAGGTGGTTCATCCCGACGACATCAAGCGATTTGCAACGACCGGCACTGTCGCCTCGATGCAGCCGACCCATCCGCCGGGCTCCGCCGGCCTGCCGCTCGAACCCTATCTCACCTTCATCGGCCGAGAGCGCTGGCCTTATGCCTTTGCCTGGAAGACCCTGGTCGATGCCGGTGCAAAGATCGTCTTTGCCACAGACTGGCCGGTCTCGCCGCTGCCGCCGCTCCACTGCATCCACGACGCCATGACGCGTAGAGCCTGGGCCGACGACATGCCGGATCACCGCCTGAGCCTCGACGAAACGCTCGCCGCCTATACCAAGACCAGCGCATGGGTGGAGTTCATGGAGGACCGCAAGGGCATGCTAAAGCCGGGCTATTACGCCGACGTCGTCGTCCTGTCGGGTGACATCGCGTCTGTTGAGAGCGAAGCTATCGCCCGCCTGAACGTTGTTCTGACTGTCTGCGACGGCAGGATCACCCACGAGATAGAATAGAAGCGATGGGCACAGCGAAGACAGAGACCGTTGAGAGAGCCAGGCCCGCAGGCGTAAAACTGGCGGCGGGCGCGACGCGCAAGGGCGTGGAAACGCGCAATCGCATCATCAAGGGTGCGCGGGAAGCTTTGGAGCAAGGGGGAATGGAAGCGCTGACCACGCGCCGCATTGCTGCTTCCGCCAAGGTCAAGCTGGCAACGCTGCATTACTACTTCGACAGCAAGGAAGGCCTTCTCCTCGCGGTCCTCGAAGACCTGATCGCCGATATGGAAGAAGCCTATCGCCAGGACGTGGCCCTGCCCAAGGCGCCCGAGGATCGGGTCGAGGCGCTGATCAGGGCCAGCTGGCGCTATATCCAGCGCACCCGCGACAAGCAGATCGCCCAGACGGAACTGACGCTCTATGCATTACGCACCAAAGGCTCCGAGTGGCTCGCCGCCCGCCAGTACAACGCCTATATCGATTTCTACGGCCATCTCGTCTTCGAGGATGACAAGGATGATGAACTGCGCCGCATCGGGCGTTCAGTGGCGCGCCAGATGCTGATCGGCATAGACGGCATCATCCTCCAGAGCTACGCCCTGCAGGATCTCTCAGCCTCCAATGACGACATCGAAGCCCTGATTATTGCCATGCGAGGCTACTTCCGCCGTCTGATGGCCGAGCGCGAAAAGGGCCGCTAATCCAGCTGCCAGATGCGCTTGGCATTTTTCGAGAAGAGCTTCTCCTTTTCCTCGACGGTGCAGCCATGAAGGAGCGCCTGCGTCGTCGCGACCCAGGTGGAGAGCCCACCCCCCAGCGTGCAGACAGGCCAGTCGGAGCCCCAGATCGCACGATTAAACCCAAAGGTTCCGATCGTATGCTCGAAATAGGGTTTCAGGTCTTCCAGGGTCCAATTGTCGAGATCGCCATAGGCGGGGATACCAGAGATCTTGACACGAACATTGTCTCGTTTCGCGATCTCGGAAATGCCTGTTTTCCAGCTCGCATAGCCATGCCCCTTGATATCCGGAACACCGCAGTGGTCGAGGATGAAGGTAACGTCAGGCGCTAGGTCGAGCAGCGCCTTTGCCTTGTCGATCTGGTGCGGCAACATGCAGAGGTCAAAGGTGAGGCCAGTGCCCGACAGACGCTTGATATTCTCGCGAAACAGCGCGCCCTCCGAGACATCATCGGGCACGACATGGAGCACCCGGCGGAAGCCTTTGACGAAGGGGTTGGCCCGCTGCATTTCGAGATAAGCGGCAAAGCCCGGATCTTCGGGTCGGCAGGCGGCGATCACGCCGCGAAGCAGGCTGCTTTCTTCGCGTGACAGATTTTGCACCATCTGGGTTTCAGCTGAGATGTCCGTAACCGCGACATCCACCTCCATATGAAGCACCGAGGAGATGCCGAGCCGCCTCGCCTCGCGACTATAGCGCTCATAGGTGAAATCTGCGTCGAGCGCCGGTTCACTCTTCAGCCAGGGATAGGTCAGCCGGTCACGGTAAATCAGGTGGAGATGGGTATCGATAATCATGAAGGGCCCCTCCCAAGGCCGTGAAGTGAAAGTCTCTGCTCAGTCTGCTGCGGAATCGGCACCAAGACCCGCGCCGGCAAGATCTGACAGACGCCGTGCGGTGTCGCAAAGGCTGGCGATCGTGGTGGTGACATCAGCGGCCCCAGGCGTATTGATAAGTGCGATATAGGGGACCGTCAGGGCTCCAATCGCGCTGCCATCGGCGCTGACGATCGGCGCTGAAAGGTTGATTACACCGGGTGTCTGGGCGCTTGGCATCATCTCGTAGCCGCGCTGACGGATCTCTTCCAGCCGCGCTTCGAAGGCCTCGGTCATGCGTCCGTCCGGACCGCCGCTTCCGACATGCTCTGCGACCATCATCGCACGCAAATCCGGACTACGGAAGGCGAGGAGCACATGGCCCGAGCCTGTATCGAACAGACCCATGCGAGACCCGACACGGATAGAGATGCCCCAATATCCCGGCGCCTCCTGCTGAGCGATCACCACCGGATGGCCCCGGTCGTAGACAACAATATGATTGGCTTGCTGGGTCTTCTCCCCGAGTTCGCGCATCAACGGCGTGGCGAAGGAGGAAAGCCTTCGTGTCGGCGCATGCATCTGCGCAAGCCCGAACAGCTTCAGCGTCAGCATGTAGCGGTCGCCTTCCAGCCGGGAGACATAACCGCGCCGAACCAGCCGGTCGAGCATTCGATAGAATTCGTTCGGGCTGCGGTCGAGCCGTTTCGCGATCTCGGCCTGCGTCAGACCGCCGTCCACGCCGGCTAGCAGCTCGAGGATATCGAGCCCCTTGTCGAGCGCCGGAGCGCGGTACCGATCCGGGTCAGCCTCAGTCACTCTTTCATCTCCATATCAGCCACAAGCTGATGATATATGAATAATGATTTTCTATATGAATGATGCTCGCATTATGCCAGCTTTTATGCAAGTCATAGGATCAAGTGGCGACGAAGGATGGACTCGCCACAACGGGACGGCCGGTCGTCAGCATTGACACTGTTCACACGCTTTTGCCGGCAACGCCTGAAGACCTGGAGGAGTGGGAGTCATGAACCTGAAAAACAAGCATGTGCTGGTAACCGCCGCCGGCCAGGGTATCGGTCGCGCCAGCGCGATTGCCTTTGCCCGCGCCGGTGCAACGGTTGTCGCAACCGACATCAACACAGAGGCTTTAGCGACACTTGATGCCGAAGACGGCATCATCACCCGCAAGCTCGACGTGCTGAACGACGAGGCGGTCAGGGCCGTGGTCGCAGAGACCGGTCCCTTCGACGTGCTCTTCAACTGCGCCGGGGTCGTGCATGGCGGCACCGTTCTGGACATGGCCGACAAGGACCTCGACTTCGCCTTCGACCTCAATGTCCGCGCCATGATCCGCACCATCCGGGCAGTTCTTCCATCCATGCTGGAGCGCGGCGACGGCGCGATCATCAACATGGCCTCGGTGGCAAGCTCGATCAAAGGCGTGCCCAACCGCTTCGCCTATACCGTGACCAAGGCCGCCGTCATCGGCTTGACCAAGTCGGTAGCCGCCGATTACGTGACACAAGGCATCCGCTGCAACGCGATCTGCCCTGGCACCGTCGAGAGCCCGTCGCTGCAGGACCGCATGCGCGCCCAGGGCGACTACGACGCCGCCCGCGCCGCCTTCATTGCCCGCCAACCCATGGGGCGCCTTGGCACCCCGGAAGAAATTGCCGACCTCGCCGTCTACATCGCCGGCGCCACCTATACCTCGGGCCAGGCCTTCGCCATCGATGGCGGTTGGACCATCTAATTCTCAGGAAGGAATAAAATCATGAAACTCATGCGCGTCGGCCCGCTGGGCCAGGAAAAGCCCGCGATCCTCGACAAGGACGGCAAGGTCCGTGACCTCTCTGGCCATGTGGCCGACATCGGCGGTGCGGCCATCTCGCCGGAAGGCCTCGCCAAGATCGCCGCCATCGATCCGGCCTCGCTGCCGGAAATCGCAGTCGACCGCATCGGCGCCTGCGTTGCCGGCACCGGCAAGTTCATCTGCATTGGCCTGAACTATTCCGACCATGCCGCCGAAACGGGTGCTGCCGTGCCGCCGGAACCGGTCATCTTCATGAAGGCGACCTCGGCCATCTGCGGCCCGAACGACGACGTTCTGATCCCGCGCACTTCGGAAAAGACCGACTGGGAAGTCGAGCTCGGCGTCGTGATCGGCAAGACCGCGAAATACGTCTCGGAAGCCGACGCCATGGACTATGTCGCCGGCTACTGCGTCAGCCACGACGTCTCGGAACGCGCCTTTCAGACGGAGCGCGCGGGCCAGTGGACCAAGGGCAAGTCCTGCGACACC
This sequence comes from Rhizobium glycinendophyticum, assembly GCF_006443685.1. Taxonomy (NCBI): domain Bacteria; kingdom Pseudomonadati; phylum Pseudomonadota; class Alphaproteobacteria; order Hyphomicrobiales; family Rhizobiaceae; genus Peteryoungia; species Peteryoungia glycinendophytica. Next base: position 171,463 of record NZ_VFYP01000003.1, read on the forward strand.
TTCGGCCCGATCGGCCCCTGGCTCGTCACCAAGGATGAAATCGCAGATCCGCAAAACCTGAAGATGTGGCTCTCGGTCAACGGGAAGACGATGCAGGACGGCTCGTCCAAGACCATGGTCTACGGCGTCGCCCACCTCGTTTCCTATCTCAGCCAGTTCATGAGCCTTCATCCCGGCGATGTCATTTCGACCGGCACGCCTCCTGGCGTCGGCCTCGGCATGAAGCCGCCGCAGTTTTTGAAGGCCGGCGACGTGGTCGAGCTCGGCATTGAGGGGCTTGGCACGCAGAAGCAGACATTCAAGGCGGATGTCTGAGGCCATCGCCTAGCCCGGTTATTGACCCCGCCCTTGTGGCGGGGTTTTACGTGCACCGCCATGCGTGGGGCCAGATATCTGTGGCGCTTGTCCATGTAGACTTGTCCAGGCCCTCCCACTATCTTGTCAGCAGGTATCACCCGGTAGTCTGGAGCGACCATGGCGACCTCGCTGAAAATCGATGACGCATTGAAAGAGCGGGTGCAGCAACTGGCCAACGAGCGCAAACGCTCGGCGCATGGACTGATGCTGGAAGCGATTGAGCAATATGTGGAGCGGGAAGAGGCGCGTGAAAGCTTCACGCGCGAGGCACTGGCATCCTGGACCGCTTACAAGGAAACGGGTCGCCACCTGACGCTTGACGAGGTGAGCGACTGGCTCGAAACCTGGGGCACAACTGACGAGAAGCCGGTGTCAGAGTGCCACGAGTAATCGTTACGGAAGGAGCGGCGATTGGCTTGGAACGATGCCGCCGCTTCCTTGAGGCGAAGTCGGCGGAGGCAGCTCAGAAAGCAGCCAAGCAAATCAATCGACAATTCAGGCTGCTGGCGACCCAACCGGACATCGGAAGACCAATGCAACGCACGCCCGAGCTCCGGGAATTGAGCATTCCGTTTGGCAATTCAGGCTATGTCGCGCTCTATCGACACGAAATTCCGCGAGACACTGTCTATATTCTCGCTTTCCGCCACCAACGGGAAGCGGGGTACTGAAGGCACGACAATCCGTGCCTTGCAAGCCGAGGAAGCCAAAACTGGCTTCAGCCCGTCAAAGGCGATCCAGAGCTAGGCCGCATCCTTCACCCGGATCTCGATCTCAAGCCGCGCCGCCGCAGCGATATTCACCAATGCATCGAGTGAAAACTTCGCAAGCTTCCCACGCAGCAGATCGTTGGTACGCGGACGCGTCAGCTTAAGCCGCTTTGCAGCCTCATCCTGCGAGAGCCCCCACCCCAGAACAGCCTTGCGGATCTCGAAGAGCAAAGCGGAACGCGCCTTGAGATTGGCCGCTTCCTGCTCGGTATCACCCAGGGCGTCCCAAACACTGCCGTAAACTTCTTCGCTCATGGTTCCTGCTTCCATCGCTTCAGCCTCCGTATGGCCAGCTCAATATCTTTCTTCGGTGTCGCCTGCGTCTTCTTCTGGAAGGCATGCAGCACCAGGACCCGGTCCTCAAGCGTTGCCAGATAGACGACGCGAAACGCGCCTGACGCTTCTCTAATCCTGATCTCTCGGACACCGGGTCCAATGGTCGGCATGGGCTTCCAGTCCTCAGGATCTTCGCCCCGTTGAACCAGTTCCAACTGCCAGCCCGCATCGATCCGGGCGCCTTCGGGAAACGCGCAAACATCGGCTCTGCTACTTCCCAGCCACTGGATCAGCTTCATATTGGCAATGTATCAAAACAGATACACAAGATCCAACAAAAAAGCCGGGCGTCTCCACCCGGCTTCTTCATTCATAAGTGCGGCAACCGCCTTACTTGATCAACGGCAGAATACTGTCGATCGACTTCTTCGCGTCGCCGTAGAACATCCGCGTGTTCTCCTTGTAGAATAGCGGGTTCTCGATGCCGGAATAGCCGGTGCCCTGGCCGCGCTTGGAGACGAAGACCTGCTTGGCCTTCCACACTTCCAGAACCGGCATGCCGGCGATGGGCGAGTTCGGGTCTTCCTGGGCGGCCGGGTTAACGATGTCGTTCGAGCCGATGACGATCGCCACATCCGTTTCGGGAAAGTCCTCGTTGATCTCGTCCATTTCCAGAACGATGTCGTAGGGCACCTTGGCCTCGGCCAGCAACACGTTCATGTGGCCCGGCAGACGGCCCGCGACCGGGTGGATGGCAAAGCGCACGGTCTTGCCTGCGGCGCGCAGCTTGCGGGTCAGTTCCGAGACAGACTGCTGTGCCTGGGCAACAGCCATACCGTAGCCTGGGATGATGATGACCGAGTCTGCATCATTCAGCGCATTGGCGACACCTTCGCCATCGATCGCGATCTGTTCGCCGGTTACTTCCATCTGCGGCCCGGTCGAGCCGCCAAAGCCGCCGAGGATGACCGAGATGAAGCTGCGGTTCATCGCCTTGCACATGATATAGGAGAGGATCGCACCCGAAGAGCCGACCAGCGCGCCGACGACGATCAGAAGATCGTTCGACAGCGAAAAACCGATGGCGGCTGCCGCCCAGCCGGAATAGCTGTTCAGCATCGAAACGACGACCGGCATGTCGGCACCGCCGATACCCATGATCAGGTGATAGCCGATGAAGAAGGCCAAGAGCGTCATCAGGATGAGCGTCCAGACGCCCGCCCCGCCGACATAGAGGAAGAGCAGGACGAGCGAGCCCAGCGCTGCACCGGCATTCAGCAGATGCCCGCCCGGCAGTTTCGTTGCCTTGCCGTCGACCCTGCCAGCAAGTTTGCCGAAGGCGATGACCGAACCGGTGAAGGTTACGGCACCGATGAAGACGCCGAGGAAGATTTCGACCCTGAGGATGGTCAGTTCGACCGGCGTCTTGTGCGCGAGAATGGCGGCAAAGCCTGTGAGCGCCGAGCGGGCCGCCTCATCCAGGCCAGCGACGTCGACGGCTTCGATATGGGCGTTGAAACCGATGAAGACGGCGGCGAGGCCCACCAGCGAATGCATGGCGGCAACGAGTTGCGGCATCTCGGTCATCTGAACGCGCTTAGCCACGACCCAGCCGATTGCGCCACCGATCGCGATCATCACGACCGAGACGAACCAGTTGCCGGCACCGGGGCCGTAAAGCGTCGCGACGACCGCGAGCCCCATGCCGACGATACCGTACCAGACGGCGCGCTTGGCGCTTTCCTGGCCCGAGAGGCCGCCGAGCGACAGGATGAAGAGAACGGCTGCGACGACATAGGCCGCTGTGGTGAATCCGTATTCCATGAGTGTGTCCCCTCCCCTAACTCAAGACTTCTGGAACATGGCGAGCATGCGCCGGGTGACCATGAAGCCACCGAAGATGTTGATGCCGGCCATCAGGACCGACAGCGCGGCGAGGATGATCACCAGGAAGTTGCCCGATCCGATCTGCATCAGGGCACCCAGAATGATGATCGAGGAGATGGCATTGGTGATCGCCATCAACGGCGTGTGCAGCGAATGGCTGACATTCCAGATGACCTGGAAGCCGACGAAGCAGGCAAGCACGAAGACGATGAAATGGCTCATGAAGCTGGCGGGTGCATAAAGACCGGCAAGCAGGATCAGCGCGCCGCCGGCGGCGAGAAGAGCCACCTGATTGCGGGTCTGCGTCTTGAAGGCGGCGATTTCCTGCGCCCGCTTTTCCTCGGGCGTCAGCTCCTTCACCTTTTCCTTGGGCTTGGCTGCCGCGATGGCCTGGATCTTCGGCGGCGGCGGCGGATAGGTGATCTCACCGTCCTTGGTGACGGTCGCGCCGCGGATGACGTCGTCTTCCATGTTGTGCACGACGACGCCGTCCTTGGCCGGCGTCAGGTCCGTCATCATGTGGCGGATATTGGTGGCATAGAGCGTCGACGACTGCGCGGCCATGCGGCTCGGGAAGTCGGTGTAGCCGACGATGGTCACGCCGTTGTCGGAGACGATTTTCTGGTCCGCGACGGTCAGATCGCAATTGCCGCCACGCTCGGCGGCGAGGTCGACGACGACGGAGCCGGGCTTCATCGCGGCGACCATGTCGGCGAGCCAGAGCTTCGGCGCGTCACGGCCCGGGATCAGCGCTGTGGTGATGACGATATCGATCTCGGGCGCCAGCTCGCGGAACTTGGCGAGCTGCTTTTCGCGGAATTCCGGCGACGAGGGAGCGGCATAGCCACCGGTCGCGGCGCCATCCTGGGTCGCTTCGAATTCGAGGAAGACGAATTCGGCACCCATGCTCTCGATCTGTTCGGCGACTTCGGGGCGCACGTCGAAGGCATAGGTGATCGCGCCGAGCGAAACACTCGTTCCGATCGCCGCAAGTCCGGCGACGCCGGCGCCGATGACCAGTACCTTGGCCGGCGGGATCTTGCCCGCGGCGGTCACCTGACCGGTGAAGAAGCGGCCGAAATTGTTGCCGGCCTCGATCACCGCGCGATAACCGGCGATATTGGCCATAGACGACAGGGCGTCCATCTTCTGGGCACGCGAAATTCGCGGCACCATGTCCATGGCCACGACCGTTGCGCCCTTGGCCTTCGCCTGCTCGAGCAGGGCGGTGTTCTGCGCGGGGTAGAAGAAGGAGATCAGCGTCTTGCCGGGGCCGAGCCGGTCGACCTCGGTCGTCTCCGGCGGACGCACCTTGGCGATGATGTCGGCCGTCTCGTAGAGCGCGGCGGCCGTCTCTACCACCGTCACGCCGGCGGCGCGGTAAGCGTCATCCGAAAGACCGGCAGCCTTGCCGGCGCCCGCTTCAATCAAACACTCGTATCCGAGCTTCTGCAGTTGAGCGGCGCTGTCGGGCGTCATCCCGACACGCGCTTCGCCTGCGTAAATCTCCTTCGGCGATCCGATCTTCAATCCCATCTCCCTCGATCCTCACTCCAACACATTCAATCCCGCGGCAAAAAGCAGGGGACTCTCCGCAGCGGACACGAGCAGAAGCGGGCCCGCCTGTCCAGTCCGCATTCCGCGCCAAGTGTCCGGTTCTGCAGCGGCAGAAGAACTTAAAACGATTTTTGTTGCACCGCATCCAATGCGAGCGGTGGTTGGATCCGTCAGTGGAACAATTGCGGCAGCTCGCCTGTTTCTCGCGTGGAACACACCTGAAGGGAGAACCCCATGCTGCACTGGATCCTGATTTTCCTCCTGATCGCCGCCGTCGCCAGCCTTCTCGGTTTTCGCGGCGTCGCTGGCGCATCCGCCGGCATCGCCAAGATCCTCATCTTCGTCGTGCTGATCATCATCATCATCGCCCTGTTCACAGGCGTGATCGTCGTCGCCTGAGCAGGAACAATCACGTCAAGACAAAGGGCCCGCCCGGTGGTGCGAGCCCTTCATTTTTGAGGATGGCCCGGTCAGATGAAGGGGCGGATGCGCGCGTCGCCCGGCGTCCAACCCGCGATCGCCCGCAGGCCTTCAGGGTCCATCACCTCACAGCCGCGATCGCGCCAGCGAATCAGCTCCCGATCAGCCAGCTTCTTCAGCGTCTTGTTGGTATGCACGATGGAAAGGCCAAGCGTGTCGGCAAAATGCATCTGCGTCACTGGAATGTGCCGGCGGTTGTCGTCCAGCAGTCCCGCCAGGGTCCCGCGATCGAACAGAAACGCCAGCAGGTAGGACGCGCGCTCCAGCGCCGATCGTCGTCCAATGCTGAGAAGATGCTCGTCGAGGATGACCTCTTCACGCGCGGCGAGCCAGGTCAGGTCGAAACCCAATCCCGCGTGGCGCTCGAAAAGCGAGAACAACCTGCTGCGCTCGAATACGCAGAGTGTCATCGGTGTCAGTGCCTCGACCGAATGCTGCATCTCGTCCATGACGGCGCCCTGCAGCCCCACCATGTCGCCTGGAACGACGTAATTGAGAATCTGCCGCCGCCCGTCTTCGAGGATCTTGTAGCGGAAGCCCCAGCCCGACAGCACCGTATAGAGGTGCGCGCTGCGCGCGCCCTCGACCAGCACCGTCGTGCCGGGGTCAGCCTGGAGCTCGCCTCGCTTGAATTGCGCGACGAAATCAAGCTCCTCATTGGTGAAGGGGCGAAATTGGCCTATGCTGCGCAAGGGGCATTCATAACAACTGACGCGAACCGGATTTTGGCGCGGTTCCGATACCATGGGGGACCTCGAACTATGGTCGCTCTGATCACCATGGAACAAAGCCACCGACATGTCTTATTTAAATGACGGGCACTCTACCCCGGACCATAAAGCGGTCCACACAAGGAACTTTCATGCCCACATCACCTCTGCGCATCCTGATCGCGGAAAATCAGTACCTGATCGCTATGGAAGTCGAGCGCATCCTTTGCGAGATGATAGCCTGCGAGGTGACGATCACGCCGCTCCTACGCATGGAGCAGGACCTTTCCGCGACCGCCTACGACGTCGTCATCCTCGACGCTGCCGGCAGCGATGAGATCAACATGGCAAGAGCCGAAGCGATCCGCGCCACAGGCGCCGAGCCGGTGTTCCTGTCGTCCTACGGTTACCATCCCGGACAAAATACCGGCGCTTCCTCCTATCCGATTGTTGCAAAGCCACCTCTGCCGGAGCCGCTGGCCGCCGCTGTCGAGCAGGCGGCCAGCCAACGAGGCTCAGACGGCAAAGGCTTTCTTGATGACCGCTGAACTGTTCGCATCGGGCCCGTAGTCCCCCTCACCGCTCACGCCCAGGATCTCCTGAAGCTTGTTGCGGGCGCGGTTGATACGACTCTTGATGGTGCCAACGGCACAGCCGCAGATTTCGGCTGCTTCTTCATAGGCGAAGCCCGAGGCGCCGACCAGAATGATGGCTTCGCGCTGGTCACTCGGCAACTGGTCCAGAGCGCGCTTGAAATCCTGCAGGTCGAGCGAGCCATATTGCTGGGGATGCGTCGAAAGCTGCGACGTGAAGATGCCATCCGTGTCGGAGACTTCGCGGCCACGCTTGCGCATTTGCGAATAGAACTCGTTGCGCAGAATGGTGAACAGCCAGGCCTTCATATTGGTGCCTGGCTCGAAATGATCCTGCTTCGCCCAAGCCTTCATGATGGTATCCTGGACCAGGTCATCTGCCACATGGTGGCGCCCGGTCAATGACACGGCGAATGCTCGCAGGTTTGGCAGCGCCGCCAGAAGGTCGCGCTTGAACGAGTGGTCAGTCGACTTGGCGTCAACGGTCATCGAGCGACTTCCCTGTTTTGGATGCCTTCCTCTGCACGGCGCTCTGCCATATCCAGACGTTCAAGCAGTTCGAGGAACCGTTGCGGAATCCCCTCTTCCTGGACCGACTGGTAGAATTCGCGCAACTGGGCCGACACGCCGGGATGAAAGGCAGCCATTCCAGGCAGCCCCTCCGACACTGTCACTTTCTTGGAGTTATCTGTCATGTGGTCCAACGGGTTTGAGCGATTGTCGGCAGGTAACGCGCATCGCGCAACTATGTTCCGACAAAAATCAGTTATTTCGTCGGCCCTCGCAATTGTGAACGAACGCGAGCGAGATGGAACAAAGGTCGAGTGGGAACGTTGTGCCGACGTCGCAACAGGAGAAACCCCTATGCTCTACTACGCTCTTGTCTTTCTCGTCGTCGCCCTGATCGCGGGCGTTCTTGGATTTGGTGGTATTGCAGGCGCATCCGCTGGTATTGCCAAGATCCTTTTCGCCATCTTCATCATTCTCTTCCTCGTCTCGCTTGCAATGCGCCTGTTCCGGCAGGCCTGATCGCAAAACACGAGAGAAAAGAGGAGGCCGCTGCCCAGGGCACGGCCTCCTCTTTCACTTTTCGCGCGGCGAAAAAATGTGGAGTAGAGCCCTAGACCAAGATCTTCAACAGCAGCACAACCGCCACAGCGGCCAGAGCAGCGATCATCAGCGTGGTGAAGCGCCCGTAGACCGGTGGGACCTGAGATTCAAGATCGCGGTCGAGACCTGCTTCTTGAGCGATCGCTCTATTACGTGCATCGACCGTCTGCGTGCCGGTAGATGGATCGTCCCGAGTCGCCGGACGGGAATTTCCTGCCGGATCAAACTTGCTCATCGGACATCCTGAAAACGTTCGACCGGTACCGGAATGCGCGTCGGCATGACCAAGGCCTGCGCCTCGACAGGACGAGCGACGGGAGCGGTCTCGTTAAGAGCAACAAGCTTGGCAGGATCGATCTCCTGACGGATGGTCTTGCCGGCCACCAGATCAGAACTCACCGGCACGCAATCACCATAGACCAATTTGGTCATTGTTCTCGCATGGGCCAATTCTTTGCTGAGGGCCGCAAAGCAGGCGTCGTCGTTCTGGTAAGAAATAACGGCGACCGGCTCTTCCAGACACGTCGCATCCTGCGGGTGGCAGGCGACGATGATCATTAGGGCTGCCATACTGTTCATGACCGGTCTCCACGTTACTGAAATGTTAACGCGAGATAACGGTCGAATGTTCCGGTAAACGTTGAGATCTAAGGCTCAGGAAGGAATGGCAAGCGCCGAGGAGCGGATCAGAGAGTGGATATATCTGAGCTTGTCGAAGACCGGCTCTGACAGCACAAAGGGATAGAGGTCCGGCTGGCCCATGCTGCGGTTGATGCTGTTGATGGCAAGTGTCAACGGCACCCATGCACGGATCAGCGATTCGATCGTCCCGCTGCCGTAACTGTCGAAGGTGCGCCGAAGTTCGATTCCGACCGCATCCGTCTCCACATCCGGATTGGTTCGCAACCCGAATGCGTCTGCCGTATCGAGCGCGTCCACGATGTGGAAATAATGCGCGAACGTCTCCGCGAAGTCTTCCCAGGGATGGCTTGCCGCATAGGCGGAAATGAAGCTCTGCTCCCAGCCGAGACCAGGGCCCTCGGCATAATGCCGCTCCAGGGCCCCGCCGTAATCGAGCCGTTCGTCGCCGAAGACGCGGCGAAAATCTTCGAAAGCGCCGCGATCGCGCACGAGGACGTTCCAGTAGTAATGGGCAACCTCGTGGCGGAAGTGCCCAAGCAGGGTGCGGAACGGCTCACCAAGCGCTACCCGCCGCGCTTCCCGTTCCGGATCCGACGCCTCGGCGATGTTGAGCGTGATAAGCCCCTCCGCATGCCCGGTCAGCACATGCCCCTCCTCACCCTCCGCTTCCGGATCATCGGCGAGGAAAGCAAAGCCTAAGCCGGTCTCCGGATCCTCCGTGCGGGTCACGAGAGGCAGGCGGAAGCGCAGAAGCGAGTAGAAGAGACCGCGCTTGGCAAGCTCGATCTTTTGCCAGTTCAACTGGTTATCGGGCAGCGTGAGATCGGGAATGGTGACATTGTGGCGGCACGCGACACAGAAGCCCGATGGGTCGCCGTCATCGACCAGCCAGTTGCAGCCTCCAATGGCGGAATTGGCACAAGGCATGACGGCCCCAATCGCCGATTGACCAAACGTGAGAATGGGCGTGCCTTCGGGATCGAGCGCGATCATCTCAAGCGCCGCTGGCCGGAAGGCAAGGCGGGCGCCACAGGTGACGCATCCCGTGTTTTCGAAGTGGACGACATTCGTGCAGTTGCTGCAGGTAAACAGGCGCATGGGAGATCTCACAGGTGAGCAAGGCGCCGCGATGGCGAGGGAACGTCAGTCGAAGGTCTCGAGCGGGAAGGTCAGCTCGTATCGCACAAGGCCATTTTTCAGTTCATGCCAGGCTTGGCCATTGACCGATGAAGGCACGACCCGCTCAAGCACCGTGCTGCCGAACCGGCTTGCCTTGACGTCCTTAGTGTCATCCTGGCCGGCAAATGGCTCCTTCCAGGTGATGGCAACGACTGGGCCATCCGGTAACTCATGACGCCGGCACGACACTTCGATCGGCAGACGCCGCTGCAGGAAATCGCCATGGCTTACGGCATTCACCACCAGCTCGTGCAGCGCCAGACCAATGTGAAGAGACGCGTTCGGCGTCAGCAGCACATCGTCGCCTGACACCTGCACGAGTTCCGCATTTTCCTGGACATACCGCTCGACCTGCTGCTTTAGCAAATCCCGGAAATAAGCACCCCGCCAGCTGGAATCGGTAATCAGATCCTGCGACTGGGATAGCGCATGCAATCGACCACGGAACTTGCCGAGGAACATCTGCAAAGTCCCGGAATACCGGGCGGTTTGAGATGCGATACTCTGGATGATGGCGAGCAGGTTTTTCGACCGGTGGCTGACCTCGCGCAACAAGGCGCGCAGAAGCCTCTCCCGGCGCCGGTCTTCGGTCCGATCAATGACGACGGTGATGAGGTGGAGGTCATGATCGTCCATCTCCACCAACCGGCAGCGGAACTCGAAGAAGGTGTCGTCACCTGCTTCGATTTCCAGCTCCGCCCGGTCACCGGGCCGAGAGAGACCTGCCTTCATCTCGGCCAGTCGCTCGCCGATCTCCTTGCCGAACACCGAATCGTCAGTGGGCGGCGTTCCCGGCTTCAGCTTCCAACGCGGCGGCAGCGTCGTGATGCAGACATAGGTCCCATCCCGATCCTGCAGAATGAGGCTCGCACCCATGTCGATCAGTGCGGTTATGAAGAACTCACGCAGCTGATCCTCGCCGCGCTGAGGTTCAAACCATGTCAACCGATGTACCAAGTGAAATGCTCCGCCGTTTGTCGGCACTTCGGCTTGCTGCGGCTCGCATGAACCGCAGACTGGCCGAACTCTATGTGATCGCGCGCCTTATGCCTGTTCCGCTACCCGTTCGTTGAAAAATAATGCCTGGCTGATGAGTGCCTTGACCATGTCCGGGTTAAACGGCTTCGTGACGAGAAAGGCGGGCTCCGGCCGTTCGCCGGTCAGAAGTCGTTCCGGGAAGGCCGTGATGAAGATGACCGGGATGGTGTCTACTTTGAGAATGTCGTTGACCGCGTCGATACCGGAGCTGCCATCGGCGAGCTGGATATCGGCGAGAACCATTTTTGGGTTGGTCCGCTTGTAGAGGTCGACGGCTTCGGCATGCGTGCGGGCGATACCGGTGACCCTGTGGCCGAGATCTTCGACCATCTGCTCGATATCGAGCGCGATCAGAGGCTCGTCCTCGATGATCATGATATCCGTCGCCACCTGGCGGGAGATTTCCATGGAGGCCTCATTGAACAGAGCATTGAATTCGGCTTCCGTCACGCGCAGCACGCTGGCTGCTTCGGACGTCGAGAAACCTTCCACGGTGATGAGCAGGAAGGCGTGACGCGCGCGTGTCGGCACAGTCGCCAGATTGGCTGCCGCCCGCTTTTCCCATGCAAAGGGCGAAACGATCTGCGGCAGCTCGACCTTGGTGGAATCATAGATCGTCACGAACAGCCGGTAGAGCGCCACACGATCGTCTCCCGTGTCAGGAAAGATAGAGATGTCAGCGATCAATGCCTCCAGAACCGCTGCGACATAAGCGTCCCCAGATGTCTGCGAACCGGTGACGGCGCGAGCATATCGCCGCAGGTAAGGAAGGTGGACGGCGACACGGGCAGTAAGGGACATGCAGTTCTCCAATCGAAGTGGAATAAGGTGCGGACTCGGCTGAAAACGCGCCATTCAAAAAAGAGTTCCGCCTGTCGGAACTTTTTTGCATGATCAAACTTAACAGGCTAATCGTGATAGACACAATCTCGAACCGCGAAACAATGGAACGTGAAGAACATGGCTGGCACCCCTCCGGACAGACCGGAAAAATCGAAAACACGCTCCGACACACAGCGCCAGAATGCCAATGCCCTCATCGCCACCAAACTTCGCGGTTACTACGACGGCATCATTGAAGAAGGCACACCCACCCATCTGCTAGACCTGCTTGAACGCCTCCAAGAGGCGGAAATAAAAGCAAAGAAATAAGCGCCAACGAGAAAGGACCAGACCGCTGGGTCTGATCCTTCATGATTTGGCGCTCAGTCGCGGTAGTCGCGACCGGAATTTTGCATGCGGGTCACGCCGTAGACGAGCGCCGCGATCGTTGCCGCGCCGAGAAGTGAACGCCCCTTGATCAGGGCCGGCACGCCAGCCAGTAGCTGAAGCGTCATCGGATCGGGGAGCCTGGCCTTGGCTGCTCTTTGGCGTGCTTCTGCCTTCAACTCGGTCCGATGGTTCTTCGCCTGGATTACGGCGATGACGATGAGTGCGCAGACACCCGTGACGCCGGCAATGATGAGTGCAGCCAAGGGCCCACCGAGCATTTCGGCAAGATAAAGACCGGCTGCAATGAGAAGCCCCACATAGGCCGTCAGCCCCAGGACCGCGACCACCGCCCCACCGACGAGAAGTCGGGTGAAGCGGCGGGCGGTCGGCTTAACCTTACCAAAGGCGAGGACGCCAATTTGCTGAAACAATGGCAGCATGATCAGCGCCGGCTGAGCAGGGCGAGTACGTAGCCGACACCTGCAGCCATGGCCAGCGACTGCAGCGGCTTGGCGCGCACATACGCCTCCAGATCTTCTTCGGCGTTTGCAATCGTTTCGCGGGCGCTATCCATATACTGCTGCGAGGTCTCGCCAGCCTGACGGATCTTGCCGCTGCTGAAGGAGGCGACCGTCTGCGTCAGGGCAGCAATGTCGCTGCGAAGGTTCGCAATCTCAGCCTGGACATCGCTTCCGGTTGCCGGCGAATTTGCGCTGGAGCTCGCCGAGGCGGCAGCATCGATGCGATCGGCAATCTCGTCTGCGCCGCTCTTGATCTTGTTGTTCGAAGCGCTCGGTACCTGAGCCATGATTGCTCTCCATTGATTGATTGATCATCGGGTTCGCTTCCAGAACGCCAGACAATCGAGAGTGTTCCATCAGGACCTCAATTCTTGGAAGCGACCATTCCCTCGTCCGACCCCATGGCCACGGCTCATCCCGACGCGGAAGAAGAAGATGATGATGATGGAACTTCCGATGCGAGTTCTCGTTTCCGGACCCGAGGACACCGAGCCTCGACCAACACCAGACACGGGAGATATCCGATGAATTGGAATCAGATCGAAGGCAATTGGGAGCAGTTCAAGGGCAAGGCCCAGAGCCAGTGGGGCAAGCTGACCGGTGACGATCTCGACGTCATCGCCGGCAAGCGCAAGGAACTGTCGGGCAAGATCCAGGCTGCCTATGGCAAGACCCAGGAAGAAGCCGATCGCGAGATCGACGACTGGATGACCCGCAACTAAGACCACTAGGTTTTAGGATACCAGAAACCCGGAAGCCCCCCGCTTCCGGGTTTTTTGTTGCCGGACGTCAGGCGGCCACCGTCGTCGCCCCGTAGGTCACGCCCTTTTCCTTCAGCCAGCGGCGATAGGCGATCGACGAGGCATCCGCCCGGGTCGGGATTTCCTTGCGCGGCTCGAGCGGCAGAAGCGCCGGTCGCTGGTTTTCCAGAATGATCCGGTCCTGCAGGAAGATCATCTGCTGGAAATGGATGAGTTCCGTCGTCGTCGAGACATCGTCGATCAGATACATGATCGGATGCGCCCGGCAGCGGCCGGGATCGAGCGGCTGGACCAAGAGCCCGATGACATCCCAGCGATTGGCCGCATTCGGACAGGTCTTGTAGAGGATCGTCGTGAACGGCGTCATCACCCGGTACATGTATTGCGTGGTGATGCCATCAGTCGCAGACAGCGCGGCCTGTGGCTGGAAGAAGGTGCAGTTGGTCGCCCAGACCTCGTCTTCCTCGCGCCGGATCTCGACGTCGTAGCTCTGCACTTCCGTATGCGGCTCGGCGCCTAAAACATCCGTATGCACGAAGGGGAAATGCGCCATGTCGAGAAAATTCTCGACGATGCGAAGTCCTGATGCCTTCACGGTAACGACACCGCAGGGCACATAGCGGCGATCAGGCTCGTCGGCCTCCGGCAGCGGGAAAATCTCGCGCTCGGGCTCACCCAGCGTCGCCCAGAGAAAACCGAAGCGATGGCGCAGCGGCAGCGGCTCGGCGCGCCCCTCGGCAAAGACCTCGATCGCCCCATCCGCCTGCTTGACGACGGTGAGATCCGTCCCGAGCAACCGGTTCTGCGATCGGCCCACCGGGATCACCGCCTCGGTATCGAGAACATACCACTGATCAAGCGACGCCTTGTCGATACCGTTCTGCATAGTCTGTCTTTCCTCTGGAGCATGGGAGAAACCGCTTGAAACCCGATCGCGCCCGCCGCTAGATTGCCCAAAAATTAGAGCGCGCACAATTGCAAGGCAACACTGATCCCCACCCGATGACGGCGAAAGCCGACCAGATGACCGTCGGCTTCACCTTTTCCGGAATGCTGGAGCCTGAGGGCTTCATCGCGTTCGCCGAACATCGCGCGGCCCGCCTGTCACTCGGCCTGAACATTGCCTCCTGCGACAGGGACCGCTGTCGCCTGACGCTGTCGGGCCCGGATGCCCTGATCGACGCCTTCGAAATGGCGGTCAGCCTCGGCCCCTATGACAGTATCGTGCTCGACGTGACGAGATTTCAAACCGACGAAGACCTGCCCGCAAAGGCCGCATCATGACATCAGCCTCTCCCTGGATCCCCGTTGCTCTTTCCGCCGACATCGAAGCCGGCACCTCTGCCGGAACGCTCGTCAACGCCGAGGAGCGCGTCGTCTGGCGTGACGACAAGGGCGCGATCCATGTCTGGGAGGATCGCTGTCCGCATCGCGGCATGCGCATGAGCTTCGGCTTCGTGCGCGGCGACCACATCGCCTGCCTCTATCACGGCTGGCGCTACGATACGTCAGGGCAATGTCGCTACATTCCGGCCCATCCGGATCTCGACGTGCCCCAGACTATCAAGGTTCCGACCTTCGCCGCAACCGAACGCGCCGGCATCGTCTGGATGGCACCGGAAGGGGCGGATGCGGCTGAGCTTTCGGCACTTCATGAGGCAGCCGAACCAGTTCGCAGCCTCTTCCTCGACATGACGGCAGAAGCGGCTCTTTCGGCGGTAACGACAGCACTGCCGGAAGGCTACAGCGTGAACGCAACCTCGGCCGCAACAGTGACCCTGCAAGGAAACGGCACGACCGTGCTGATCGCCGCTCAGCCCCGTGACGCCGAGCGCACCGCACTCCACATGACCGTCACCGGCGAAATCTCGACCACCACCCGCCGCAGCCTCGCGCTCTGGGCCACGGACCTGCGCAACCGCCTCGAAGGCCAGATGGTGGAGGCAGCGTGATGATCAGGCTCTACGATTACCATCTCGACGAAAACGGCTTCCGCGTCCGCCTTCTTCTATCCATGCTCGGCCTCTCCTTCGAGACGGTCGCCATTGACAAGGCGCCGGGGCGCGAGCAGGAAAAGCCGCATATGCTGGCGCTCAACCCGACCGGCACGCTGCCGATCCTTGAAGACGGCGATGTCAGGCTCTTCGGCACGGCTGCGATCCTCGCTTATCTCGTCCGGGCCCATGCGCCTGACAGCGCCTGGCTGCCGACCGACGCAGCGGACTTCGGCCGCGTCCAACAATGGCTCGGCTTCTCCACCCGCGAGTTGAAACCCGCCGTCGACGCCCGCGAGGCGGCACTCTTCACCTCCGAGGGCGCAAGTGAAGCAGACCTGAACGCAGCCCGCAAAGCCTTCCGCATCATGAACGACCACATGACGCTGCGGCAGATCGAAGGCTTGGACTGGTTCGTCGGCAACAGCCCGACGCTGGCCGACCTGGCCCTCCTGCCGAGCTTTGCGCTGTCGCGTGACTGCGGCATCGACCATGACGAATACCCGGCCCTTCGCCGCTGGCTGCGCCGTTTCCGCGCACTTCCTGGCTTCATCACCATGCCCGGCGTACCGGATTATCACTGACCTGCCTTGCTGGCCGAAAGCCGCTCGGCTAGGTCAATTGCAACGCAGGGAGGTCCGCCATGATCCGCATCGTCTTTCTCGACCGGGACACGCTGTCGCCGGAAACCTTGGTCCGCGCGCCCGCCGTGCCGCATGAGATGGTGGTCCATGCCCGCACCGCCCCGCATGAAGTGGCTGAACGCATCCGCGACGCCGATGTGGTGATCACCAACAAGGCCCCGGTCCGCGCCGAAGCCCTTGCTGGCGCCACGAAGCTCAAGCTGATCGCCGTCTCCGCCACCGGCACCGATATCGTCGATCTCGTGGAGGCCAAGGCGCGTGGCATCGCCGTCTGCAATATCAGGAACTACGCCAAACACACGGTGCCCGAACACACCTTCGCGCTGATGCTGGCGCTGCGCCGCTCGATCCTGCCCTATCGCCAGTCGGCCATCGAGGGCCGCTGGCAGCAGGCCGCGCAATTCTGCTATTTCGATTACCCCATCGCAGATCTCGGCGGCTCGACGCTCGGCATCATCGGCCATGGCACGCTTGGCCAATCGGTGGGCAAGATCGCCGAGGCCTTCGGCATGACGGTGCTCGCCGCCGGTCGTCGCGGCGCGACCGGGCTGAAACCCGGCCAGACCGCCTTCGATGAAGTGTTGAAACGCTCTGACGTGATCACCCTGCACTGCCCGCTGACACCGGAAACGCGCGGCGTGATCGGTGCGCGCGAATTCGCCCTGATGGAACGCAAGCCGCTGCTGATCAACACCGGCCGCGGCGGCCTCGTCGATGAACTGGCACTCGAAAAGGCCCTCGATGCCGGCCAGATCTCCGGCGCCGGCTTCGATGTCACCGATGGCGAACCGCCCGTCGCAGACAGCCCGATGATGCGGATCGCGTCACGCGAAAACGTCATCCTCACCCCGCATGTTGCCTGGGCAAGCCGCGAGGCGATCCAGACGCTGGCCGACCAGCTGATCGAGAACATCGAGCTCTTTCTTTTGGGCAAGCCGCGCAATCTCGTGACCTGATCCTGCCATCGCAGCCCTTGCCCTTTCGCCACGACGCATATCTAACTCTCTCAAAAGACAAGGGAGGACGGGATGCGTTATCTGGAGGCGTACTATCAGGGCGCGGAAATCCTGACAGCAAAAAAGGGCGCAATCGGCCTGATCGCGCTCAACCGGCCACGGGTGCTGAACAGCCTCTCCCACGACATGATCCTGGATTTCGGCAAGGCGCTCGATGCCTTCGAGGCCGACCCGCAAGTGGCAGCCGTCCTCGTCACCGGCGAGGGCGAACGTGGGCTTTGCGCCGGCGGCGACATCAGGATGTTCTATGAAAGCGGCAAGGCTGGCGATGGCAAGGCCTCCCACTTCCTCAAGGCCGAATACCGCCTGAACGCCCGTATCGCCCGCTTCAAAAAGCCCTATGTCGTCGTGATGGACGGCATCACCATGGGCGGCGGCGTTGGAGTCTCCAGCCATGGCAGCCACCGCATCGTCACCGAAACCACGAAACTCGCCATGCCCGAAACCGGCATCGGCTTCTTCCCCGATATCGGCGCCACCTGGCTGCTCTCCCGCGCATCCGGCGAACTCGGCACCTGGATGGGGCTATCAGGCGAGGCGGTGAACGGCGCGGATGCCATCACCGCCGGCTTTGCCGACTGGTACGTTCCGCAGGACCGTGTAGCCGAACTCCTGGAGCGGATCGCCGCCCTCCCCGCCCCGGCGCTGGGCCAATCGATCGCCTCGACGATCCGCGATTACACGGTGGACGGCCCGAAGGGCATCTTCTCCGAAGGCCGAGACATGATCGACCGCTGCTTCGCCTTCGACACGGTCGAGGAGATCATCGCCGCCCTCGACAAGGAACAGAGCGACCTCGCCGCCAAGACGCTCATCGCCATGCGCGCCAAGTCCCCGACCAGTCTGAAGGTGACGCTCAGGATGCTGCGCGAGGCCCGCCACTCCAGGGACCTCGAAACTTGCCTCGAACGCGAATTCGCGGGCACGCTGCAGGTCGTGAAGGTGCCCGACTTCTACGAAGGCATCCGGGCTGCGATCATCGACAAGGACAGGAACCCGAAATGGTCCCCGGCGACGCTGGAGGATGTGGCGCCTGACAGTGTCGAGGCGTTTTTTGTGGCGCGGGATGAGCGGTTGTTCGACTAGCCGACAGCTGCCGGCACTTTAAGAACTCGGCGGCATGCGCTCGAAGCTCGTCAGCGTTGGATCAATGCAATCCCAGGATTGCGCCGCGACTGTCCAGGTGACGAATTGCGGCGCATAGCGCGCAGGCTCATCGAGACTTGCAGCTCTGGCAATGAAGATCGCCGGCACATCCGGAAAGGTCATATAGACGGGCGAGCCGCAGGTGGGGCAGAAGGCCTTGCGTTTCAAAGTGCCTCCATCGCCGATCATGTCGAAGGTGCGTGCTTCACCGGTCACCACCACCTCGGCACCGGCAAAGACCATATGCGAGGCATGACCCGTGCCGCTTGCGCGCTGGCATTGCCGGCACTGGCAATCGACCATCGCGACCGGTTCGCCGGTCACTTCATAACGCACGGCTTCGCAGGCGCATCCGCCACGAAAGGGCTTGGACATCGCTGTACTCCTAGTTTGATGACGCAGTTTGCGTAGGGCCACGCCCTAATCGGGTTGCCGGATTGTCGCTTCGAGGCGTGGCACGACCACCTTCCAGCCGTCTCCCATATTGCGGAAGGCGACCTCGTTCTTCGGAAGCTCGAAACCGGAATGGACCAATCGAACACGCGTGCCCTCTGCCACCGGCTCCAGCGTCCAGGTCACGACCGTATCCAGCTTCGATCCATAGCCCGTGTTGGAGGCATCGCCGCCGCGCCAGGCATGGGAAAAACGCCGATATTCAACCACCTCCAGCACTTCGCAGTGGATGGTGCCGTCCCAGGCACCCGCCGGCTTGGTCTGGTAGGTAAAGCGATTGCCGACAACCGGCTCGAAACCTCTAGGCTCCATCAACCAGCGCGCCATGATCTCCCCCGTGGTCAGGGCACGCCAGATCACCTCCGGCGCATGCGGGAAAACCTCGTCGACGACGATCTGCTGTCGGGAAGAAACGTGCGCGGCGTCGGTCATGGGTCGATGTCCTTGAGAAGGGTGCGAAGGTTGCCGAAGCGTTCTCGCCAGAAGATGCCGTAGTGGCTCATCCAGTCGAACAGGGGTTCGAGACCTTCCGGCCGGACACGGTAAAAGGTGCTCCGCCCTTCCGGACGCTCGACGACGAGCCCGGCCTGCTTCAACGTCTTGAGATGTTGGGAGATCGCGCCTTGCGTGACCCCGCTGCCCCGCGTTAGCTCGACCACGGAGATTTCATTCGTAGCGGCAATGCGCTCATAAATGCCCCGCCGGGTGGGATCGGCAAGTGCGCGCATGACGGTGTTGACGGCTGCTGTTTCGATCATGGAAAATCATTAGCGCGGACTATTCGATGAGTCAACGCTAATGATTTTCATTGGCCCTTGCGGAAAGACATGAAGACATTCCACGCGGCGATCATTGACAAGGATAGGAACCCGAAAGGGTCGCCGGCAACACTGGAGGATGTGGCGCCGGAGAGTGTTGAGACGTTTTTTGGGGAAAGGGATGAGCGGTTGTTTGGGTAGGGGCTGAGAGGCCTAGAGTTCGCGACCGACTGATGCGAATCCATGTACTGGCGAACGGCAGCTTTGAGCTGAGCCAATTGATCGACGCCTAAGAAGAGCTCGGCCGAGGTCGTACAGCCGCCACTTGCAGAATGTCCTCGATTCGACATACGAGTAGACAATGGAGTCCAATCTCACTCAATACAAAGGACCGCTAACGCCAGCCCAAGCATCCGAGGGCATATCCCTGGCACGAGCAAATGCGGCACGGCTAATTGCCGATGCGCAATTGCTAGTGGAGAACAACAGGTACGCCTCCGCCACTGCATTGGCGATCTTAGCTATTGAGGAACTCGGCAAGGTCCAGGCTATCAAGATAATCGTGCGACAAAGCGATGCAAAGAAGCTGAAAGAGGCTTGGCGAGATTATAGAAATCACAGGGCCAAGAATGTTCAATGGATACTTCCCAAGCTTGCTGCAGAGGGGGCAAGAACGTTCACTGAAGTGCGGTCGGCGGCTGATCCGGGAGGCGATCACACGGCCATGCTGGACAACGTAAAGCAGTTATCTTTTTACACAGACTCATACGGCAGCGCCGGTCGGTGGAGTGAACCGAGTGAGGCTATTGATCCCAAATTAGCAATCTCCATTCTCGCCACCGCTCAGATCCTTAATCGTCAAACGCAGACCACGGAAAGAGAGCTTGAGCTTTGGACTACTGTTGTAGGTCCACATTATGGCAAGCCGACCATGATCGAAGCACTACTTGATTTTCAGAAGCAGGTTTTCAACGAAGGACTAAGTGCGACGTCAGCAGAAGAAATGGAATCCTTCATCACAGGAAGACCCGTCGGGGCGCAGACGTCTGTGTCTGACTGATGCATAAGTTCAAGTCGAGGCAATCGGCGGGTTTCTGATGGCAGCTTGGGCCGAATGCAGCCGGCGATGTGCCCTGCCCCAACCACAGCCCCCCCTCACTCAATCTCATACGGCATCGGGTTCCGCACCCGATGATCCACCACCAGCTTCCGTTTCAGCGGCGGCACGGCGCGGCTGGTGCATTTGATACGCTCGCAGATGCGGCAGGAGATGCCGATGGGGTCGAAGGCGCCGCGGTTGGAGAGGTCGAGGTCGTCGGCATAGACGAAGGCGCCGGCATAGGAGATCTCGCAGCCAAGCGCCAAGGCGTAACGCGGGCTCGCCGCGCGGAAGCCGGCGGAGCCTTTTGACACTTGCGTCGCGATGCAGAGATAGCGCACGCCATCGGGCGTTTCCGCCATCTGGCGAATGATCCGCCCCGGCGTCTCGAAGGCCTGATGGGCATTCCACAGCGGACAGGCCGCGCCAAAGCGGGCGAATTGCAGGCGGGCCGCACTGTGCCGCTTGGTGATATTGCCGGCCCGGTCGATGCGGGCAAAGAAGATCGGCACGCCTTTCAGGCCCGGCCGCTGCAGGGTCGAGAGACGGTGGCAGACCTGTTCGAGCGAAGCCTCGAAACGGGCGGCGAGCAGCTCGATGTCGTGGCGAAGGTCGCGGGCGGCGGTGAGGAAACTGCGATAGGGCAGGATCAGCGCGCCGGCGAAATAGTTGTAGAGACCCATGCGACAGATCTCGACCGCCTCTTCGCTGCGGAAATTCGCCTGTTTCAGCACATGATCGATCTTGGTGGCGGCGGCGAGCTGGGCGATCTGGATGGCAATCTGGAAATCGCGGGTGGGGGCAGAGGCATAACGACTGACGGTCAGGATCCGCCCGACCGGATCGAAGCGGCGGATGGCCTCGTCGCCCGCCTCGCCGCGCACCACGCGCACGCCGTGGCGCGCTTCGAGATGGCCTGAAAGGGCCGCGTAATTCTCCCCCTCCCCGAGCTTCAGCTCTGTCGCCAGCTGCTCGGCGGCAAGGTCGAGATCGTGGATGTAATTGTCGACGAAATGGAAGAAGTCGCGCACCTCGTCATAGGGCGTCACCTCCTGGCTGGGGGCCGCACCCAGCCGGTCGTCGAGGCTCGCCAGCTGCTCGTTGCCGCGCCTGTAGGCCTGGTGGGCAGCAATCAGCGCATGGGCAAAACCCGGCGCGTTCTGCGTGACCAGCTTTAATTCCTGCAGGCTCGGCGAATAGGTCTCGAACAAGGGATCGGAAAGCGCCTCCGTGAGCGCCGACATCAGCCGGTCGTTCTGCCCCGAGGAAAGCTCGGTGATGTCGATACCGAATTTTTCCGCCAGCGACAGCAGCACAGATGCCGAGACCGGGCGCTGGTTGTTTTCGATCTGGTTGAGATAGCTGGTGGAAATGCCGATCCTATCGGCAAACTGCGCCTGGGTGGCCCCGTTTGCCTGGCGGATGTCGCGGACCTTGCGGCCGATGAAGAGTTTCCCGATGGCCATTTCGCAAATTCGCAATTTTCAATTTGCAAATTCATAAATCCACAGATGCACCTGTTCAACCGTTTTCTTCTGCGGCACAGTGGAATAGGTGTCACAAGGCTTGAAGCCATCAAGACCATTCGGGAGGAAGCATGTCGACGATCCTGGACCAGCTCGAAGCGCGCCGCGCGGAGGCCCGCCTCGGCGGCGGCGAAAAGCGCATTGCCACCCAGCACGGCAAGGGCAAGCTGACCGCCCGCGAGCGCATTGAGGTCCTGCTCGACGAAGGCTCCTTCGAAGAATACGACATGTATGTCACCCATCGCGCCGTCGATTTCGGCATGGCAGACCAGAAGGTGCCGGGCGATGGCGTGGTCACCGGCTGGGGCACGATCAACGGCCGCCAGGTCTATGTCTTCTCCCAGGATTTCACCGTGCTCGGCGGTTCGCTGTCGGAAACCCATGCCCAGAAGATCTGCAAGATCATGGACATGGCGATGAAGGTCGGCGCGCCCGTGATCGGCCTCAACGATTCCGGCGGCGCCCGCATCCAGGAAGGTGTCGCTTCGCTTGCCGGTTATGCCGACGTCTTCAAGCGCAATGTCGATGCGTCAGGCGTGATCCCGCAGATCTCCGTGATCATGGGCCCCTGCGCCGGTGGTGCGGTCTATTCGCCCGCCATGACCGATTTCATCTTCATGGTGCGCGACAGCTCCTACATGTTCGTCACCGGCCCCGATGTCGTGAAGACCGTCACCAACGAGATCGTCACGGCGGAAGAGCTCGGCGGCGCCTCCACGCACACGAAGAAATCCTCCGTCGCCGATGGCGCCTATGAGAACGACATCGAAGCTCTGGAACAGGTCCGCCTACTCTTCGACTTCCTGCCGCTCAACAACCGCGAAAAGCCTCCGGTCCGCCCCTTCCATGACGATCCGGCCCGCATCGAAATGCGGCTGGACACGCTGATCCCTGACAGCTCCAACAAGCCCTACGACATGAAGGAGCTGATCTACGCGCTGGCAGACGAAGGCGATTTCTTCGAGATCCAGGAAGCCTTTGCGAAGAACATCATCACCGGCTTCATCCGCATGGAAGGCCAGACGGTCGGCGTCGTCGCCAACCAACCGATGGTGCTCGCCGGCTGCCTCGACATCGATTCATCGCGCAAGGCCGCCCGCTTCGTCCGCTTCTGCGACGCCTTCTCGATCCCGATCCTGACGCTGGTCGACGTGCCCGGCTTCCTGCCCGGCACCGCCCAGGAATATGGCGGGGTCATCAAACATGGCGCAAAACTCCTCTTCGCCTACAGCCAGGCAACCGTGCCGATGGTGACCCTCATCACCCGCAAGGCCTATGGCGGCGCCTACGACGTCATGGCCTCCAAACATATCGGCGCCGACGTCAACTATGCCTGGCCAACCGCCGAAATCGCCGTGATGGGCGCCAAGGGCGCCGCCGAAATCCTCTATCGCTCGGAACTCGGCGATGCCGAAAAGATCGCCGAGCGAACGAAGGAGTACGAAGTCAACTTCGCCAACCCCTTCAAGGCCGCAGAGCGCGGCTTCATCGACGAAGTGATCATGCCGCATTCCTCGCGCCGCCGGATTGCCAAGGCCTTTGCGAGCCTCCGGAACAAGCAGGTCGGCACGCATTGGAAGAAGCACGACACAATCCCGTTGTGAGGAGCGGCCCCTTATAACTGCGGAATCAGAGTGGGCAAGGACAACATGGAAGGCCTATATAACTCTCGGCGCGCCCGAGGCGCTTCACCGAGAAAGGATCCGATTTCATGACCGACGAAAAATTCCCGCCAGAAAAGAACCTGCCCGCCGGCTACGTGCCGCCAAAGGTCTGGACCTGGGAGCCTGGCAATGGCGGTCAGTTCGCCAGCATCAACCGTCCGACGGCAGGTGCGCAGACGGACGTGGAGCTGAAGGTCGGCAAACATCCGCTGCAGCTTTATTCTCTCGCCACCCCGAACGGCCAGAAGGTGACGATCCTGCTCGAAGAGCTGCTGGCCGCCGGCCACACCGGCGCCGAATACGATGCGTGGTTGATCAATATCGGCAAGGGCGACCAGTTCGGCTCTGGTTTTGTCGGTGTGAACCCGAACTCCAAGATCCCCGCACTGGCAGACCATGCCCCTGTTGATGGCGGGAAGCCGATCCGGCTGTTCGAGTCAGCCTCGATCATGACTTATCTGGCGGAAAAATTCGGCGCCTTCCTGCCGACCGACCCGCGCGCCCGCGCCGAAACGCTCAACTGGCTGTTCTGGCAGATGGGCTCCGCCCCCTTCGTCGGCGGCGGCTTCGGGCACTTCTTCTCCTATGCACCCGTCAAGATCCAGTATGCGATCGACCGCTACGCCATGGAGACCAAGCGCCAGCTCGACGTCCTGAACCGTCAGCTCGCGGAGACCGAATTCGTCGCCGGCAAGGACTACACCATCGCCGATATGGCCATCTGGCCCTGGTATGGACGCCTGGCGCTCGACCAGTCCTATCCGGATGCCGGGACCTTCCTGTCGACCCATGAATACACCCATGTCGTACGGTGGGCGAAGCAACTTGCCGAGCGTCCGGCTTTGAAGCGCGGTGTCATGGTCAACAAGACCTCGGGTCCGCTCTCCGAACAGTTGCACGAACGTCACGACGCCGCGGACTTCGACACGAAGACCCAGGACAAGCTGACCCAGGCTTGAGAGGAGACCACGATGGCCAGACCGCCCGAAATGACCAAGCATCGCGGCTTCCCCTCGGGGCTGCCGGGCCATGGCCATCACTTCACCATCCGTCGCGCCAATGAAAAGGGCGCGACACCGCTGAAACCCCTGCAGCGTCTTGCCCGCCCCGGCACCATCGAACAGAAGGTCGACGCGGCCTTCCTTCATGCGCTCTGGCACCATTTTGGGCCAGAGCCCTTCGAGCGTGGCAACCTCGATGCCGGACGGCTGAACCTCCTGTTCGGTCGCGAGGTCGTGCCGGCGGAAAGTCCCTTCGACCCGACCTCCTACGATGCCCTGCTCAGGATCGACGAGAAGGTCGCGCGCAAGAACTTTCCGGAATCCTTCGAAGACGTGTTCGAGGTCTGATGCCATGGCCAAGGATCCGCTCATGCCGAAGCACCAGGGCTTCCCGCCGGGTCTGCCGGGAACGCAGTGGCAATACACGATCCGCCGGCCGAACCCCAAGGTGACGCCGGTGACAAACTGGCCGCGCCACCGCACCATGGACCAGACGGTGGCGCTGGCCGACCTCGGCTTCATCCAGGCGCTCTGGCAGTTCTTCGGCACCGAACCTTTCGAGCGCGGCAATCTCGACGGCGAACGCCTTTGCCGGCTGTTCGGACGCGAGCTGATTGCCGCTGAACGCGGCTTCGATCCGCAATCCTACTTTGCCAAGCTGAAGCTCAATGAACCGCTGGCACGGAAGAATTTTCCGGAAGCCTTTGGCGAGGTGAAGAACGAGCAGAGCGTGGCGAAGGGATTGAAGAAACAGGCGCGGGATTAGCGGAGATGCCGACACTCCTTCTCTGGAAAGGACATCGTTTTCTTTTCTACTCGAAGGAGATCGGCGAGCCGCCACATATCCACGTCCTGAAGGACGGAAAGCAGTTGAAAGTGTGGTTGCGGGATCTCCGTGTCGCCCGCAACGCAGGCTTCGCGGCCCATGAGGTGATTGCTATCCTCAAGGTTGTCGCGGAACACCGGCAGGGTTTCGAGGAGGCGTGGAATGACCACTTTGGACATTGATGAGCGGCAACTGCAAGTCCGCTCCGTGGACGTCACGGACGACAGCATCATCTTCGACATGATCGATGGACGCAGGATCGTGGCGCCGCTCTGGTGGTATCCGCGCCTCGCCAAGGCCTCTCCCGAGCAGCGTGCCAAGGGCGAAGTTCTCCCCTTTGGTGACGCCGTCGGCTGGGAAGAGATCGACGAATATATCAGCGCCAAGGCGCTCATCATCGGAGGCGCCGCTCCCGGCGCCGTCCCACCTGCTCAAGCTGCCGAGTGACAACAATGATCCAGAAAATCCTCATCGCTAACAGGGGCGAAATCGCCTGCCGGGTCATCAAGACCGCGAAGAAGCTCGGCATCAAGACCGTCGCCGTCTATTCCGATGCCGATCGCAACGCGCTGCATGTCGAGATGGCCGATGAGGCGGTGCATATCGGCCCGGCGCCGTCGAACCAGTCCTATATCGTCATCGACAAGATCCTTGATGCCATCAAGCAGACCGGAGCAGACGCCGTCCATCCCGGCTACGGCTTCCTGTCGGAAAACGAGGCCTTTGCCGAAGCGCTGGAAAAGGCAGGCGTCACCTTCATCGGCCCGCCTGTGGGCGCAATCCAGGCCATGGGCGACAAGATCACCTCGAAGAAGCTGGCCGCCGAAGCCGGTGTTTCGACCGTGCCCGGGCATATGGGCCTGATCGCCGATGCCGACGAGGCGGTGAAGATCTCCGATCAGATCGGCTATCCCGTGATGATCAAGGCCTCGGCCGGCGGCGGCGGCAAGGGCATGCGCATTGCGTGGAATGCCGAAGAAGCCCGCGAAGGCTTCCAGTCATCGAAGAACGAGGCGAAGAACTCCTTCGGCGACGACCGCATCTTCATCGAGAAATTCGTCACCGAGCCGCGCCATATCGAAATCCAGGTGCTCGGCGACAAGCACGGAACCGTGCTTTATCTCGGCGAGCGCGAATGCTCGATCCAGCGGCGAAACCAGAAGGTCATCGAAGAGGCTCCCTCGCCCTTCCTCGATGCCGCCACCCGCAAGGCCATGGGCGAACAGGCAGTCGCCTTGGCAAAAGCCGTCGGTTACCATTCGGCCGGCACCGTCGAATTCATCGTCGATGGCGAAGAGAACAAGTTCTACTTCCTCGAGATGAACACCCGCCTGCAGGTCGAACATCCCGTCACCGAGCTGGTGACCGGTCTCGATCTCGTCGAGCAGATGATCCGCGTGGCGGCGGGCGAGAAACTTAGCTTCGGCCAGGACGACGTGAAGCTGAACGGCTGGGCCATCGAGAGCCGTCTCTACGCCGAAGACCCCTATCGCAACTTCCTGCCCTCGATCGGCCGCCTCACCCGCTACCGCCCGCCGGCAGAGGGCACGACCGCAGAAGGCACCGTAGTCCGCAACGACACCGGCGTCTTCGAAGGCGGCGAAATCTCGATGTATTACGACCCGATGATCGCCAAGCTCTGCACCTGGGCGCCGGATCGTCTGACCGCCATCGATGCGATGAGCGAAGCGCTCGACAGTTTCGAGGTCGAAGGCATTGGCCACAACCTGCCCTTTCTCTCGGCGGTGATGAACCAGGAGCGCTTCCGCTCCGGCAAGATCACCACGGCCTATATCGCCGAGGAGTTCAGGGACGGCTTCACCGGCGTCACGCCGGATGCCGCGTCCGCCGAAAAGCTCGCGGCGGTCGCTGCCGTCATCCATCATCGCCTGCAGGCGCGCGCTATCCAGATTTCGGGAACGATCGGCAACCACACCCGCAAGCTCGGCAAGGATTGGGTCGTCAATCTGGCCGGTAGCGACCACGCGCTGGCCGTCACCGAAGGCACCGGCAACACGCGTGTCTCGCTCGCCTCCGGCACAGAGCTGGTGCTCGCGACAGACTGGCAACCAGGACAGACACTGGCAACCGTGGACATCGGCGGAGAGACGCTTGCGGTGAAGGTCGACCTCAAGGGACCCGCCATACGGCTTCGCTGGCGCGGCATGGATTTAACCGCCCGCGTCCGCTCGCCGCGTGTTGCGGCGCTTGCCAAACTGATGCCCGAAAAACTGCCGCCAGATACCTCCAAGATGCTGCTCTGCCCCATGCCGGGCGTCATCACCGGGGTTGCGGTCAAGGAAGGCGAGACCGTGGAAGCCGGCCAGGCGCTCGCCACCGTCGAGGCGATGAAGATGGAAAACATCCTGAAGGCCGAACGCCGCGGCACCGTGAAGAAGATCGTCGTTAAGCCGGGCCAGAGCCTGGCGGTTGATGAACTGATCATGGAGTTCGAAGGGTGAGACGTGCGGGCTGGCTGCTGTCGGTGATACCCCCCTCTGTCGGCTCCGCCGACATCTCCCCCACAAGGGGGGAGAGTGGCCGCTCGCGTTGCGCCTGCCTCACAAATTCAGCGTCGATGGCGGGACGGCAGGTCGGGCCCACCCGGCTCTCCCCCCTTGTGGGGGGTGAGGCATGGCCGGCGAAGCCGGGCAATCGATCCAGTGAATCGATTGCAATGCCGAACGCCGGCAGGACAGAGGGGGGTATCCGCGCGACACGTCAGCAGACGATTCAAAACCGCCTAGGACAGGCGCTTCAGCATATGCCGCTGATGATCCTGTCCGCCGAAGAAGACGGCAATGACTTGAATGGTCTGCGTCGCCTCGTAAACGTCGAAATAGATGACTGCGCGGTTTTTGGTGACGTGACGCAGACCGTCGCCAATCTCCTTCGACAATGTCCCCTGATAGGGCGCTTTCCCAAGGCCAAAGATATCGCGGCGGATTCGGCGAACGCGTTCGGATGCTTGATCAAAGGCATCTTCGAGAGGTTCACCCAACTGGGTGTAGGACTGAACAAGATGATCGAAGATCTGATTGAGATCGATCTCGCTTTCTTCCGAAAGTTCGACCTCAAAGACCATACTCAGCCTTCTTTGCCGCAATCATCGCCTCGATCCGCTCATGGCTTTCAGCCTCAGAGAGAAATGGCCCCTTGCGCCGACGCTGAATTAGCGACCGCAACGCCTCGACATCCTCTTCCCGCATCTCCGTCTCTTCGCGCACCAGATCAAGCCCTCGCTCGACGACAGCTGCGAGGCTCGGGAAGTGGCCGTCCTCGACCAGCTTGCGGGCGAATTCTTCCTGCTGCGGCGAGAGCGAGACAGAGGCTTTCACGGTCATGGCAAGGCGCTCCGGTTGAGCCTCAAAGAATAGCCCCGACCGGAAACCCCGTCAAACTGAGCTCCCTCGGCGAAACGCCGAACCGCGCAGCCTTCAGATAAGGATCGCATCGATGACCAAGAAAACCATCGCCGACTGGCAGGCGCTTGCCGAGAAGGAATTGAAGCGTCCGGCCGAGAGCCTTGTCTGGAACACGCCGGAGGGCATTCCGGTGAAGCCGCTTTATACGGCAGAGGATATTGCTGGCATCGACCATCTCGACAGCCTGCCGGGTTTTGCCCCCTTCGTGCGAGGCCCGCGTGCCACCATGTATGCCGGCCGCCCCTGGACCATCCGGCAATATGCCGGTTTCTCGACGGCGGAGGAGAGCAATGCCTTCTACCGCAAGGCGCTTCTTGCCGGTCAGCAGGGCGTCTCCGTCGCCTTCGACCTTGCCACCCATCGCGGTTATGACTCGGATCACCCGCGTGTAGAGGGCGATGTCGGGAAGGCGGGTGTGGCGATCGACTCGGTCGAGGACATGAAGATCCTGTTCGACGGCATTCCGTTGCAGGACATCTCCGTCTCGATGACGATGAACGGTGCGGTCATCCCAATCCTGGCGAACTTCATTGCTACGGGTGAGGAGCAAGGGGTATCGCGCGAAAAACTGTCTGGGACCATCCAGAACGACATCCTCAAGGAGTTCATGGTCCGCAACACCTATATCTATCCGCCCGAGCCCTCGATGCGGATCATCGCCGACATCATCGAATACACGGCGAAGGAAATGCCGAAGTTCAACTCGATCTCGATCTCCGGTTATCACATGCAGGAAGCGGGTGCCACGCTGGTGCAGGAGCTTGCCTTCACCCTGGCCGACGGGCGCGAATATGTCCGCGCGGCCATCGCCAAGGGCCTCAATGTCGACGAGTTTGCCGGCCGCCTCTCCTTCTTCTTTGCCATCGGCATGAACTTCTTCATGGAGGCCGCCAAGCTGCGCGCCGCACGCCTGCTCTGGACCCGCATCATGCAGGAATTCGAGCCGAAGAAGGCGTCCTCCCTGATGCTGCGCACCCATTGCCAGACTTCGGGCGTGTCGCTGGCCGAACAGGACCCCTACAACAACATCATCCGCACCGCCTTTGAAGCCATGTCGGCAGCGCTCGGCGGCACGCAGTCGCTGCACACCAATTCCTTTGACGAGGCGATTGCCCTGCCGACGGAATTTTCCGCCCGCATCGCCCGCAACACCCAGCTGATCCTGCAGAACGAAACGGGCGTGACCAAGGTCGTAGATCCGCTCGCCGGCTCCTATTACGTGGAGAGCCTGACCAACGAACTGGCGGAAAAAGCCTGGGCGCTGATCGAGGAGGTCGAAAGCCTGGGTGGCATGACCAAGGCTGTCGATGACGGCCTGCCGAAGCGCCTGATCGAGGAAGCCGCGACCCGCCGCCAGGCCGCCATCGACCGGGGCGAGGAGGTGATCGTCGGGGTCAACAAGTTCCGTCTGGAAAATGAAGAACCGATCGACATCCTCGAAATCGACAACACCGCCGTTCGCCTGTCGCAGATCAGGCGCATCGAACAGACGCGCCGGCAGCGTGACCCGAAGCGGGTGGAAACCACACTCGCCCGCCTTACCGAAATCGCCCGCACAGGCGTGGGTAACCTGCTCGAAGCCGCCGTCGACGCCGCCCGCGCTCGCGCGACCGTCGGCGAGATCTCGGATGCCATGCGCGCCGTTTTCGGCGATCACGTTGCCGTGCCCGAAGTCGTGCATGACATCTATGGCAAGGCCTATGAGGGTGATCCGGAAATGGAGACGCTGACGACCCGCCTCAAGGACTATGGCAAGGCGGCCTCCAAGCCACGTATCCTGATCGCCAAGCTCGGCCAGGATGGCCATGACCGGGGTGCCAAGGTGATCGCGTCGGCCTTTGGCGATATCGGCTTCGATGTCGTGGCAGGCCCGCTCTTCCAGACGCCGGAGGAAGCCGCAGACCTCGCCGTCGCCAACAAGGTGCAGGTCGTCGGCATGTCGTCGCTTGCAGCCGGCCACAAGACGCTTGCCCCGCAGCTGGTCGAAGCACTGAAGGCGAAGGGCGCGCACGACGTGATCGTCGTCGTCGGCGGCGTCATTCCGCGCCAGGATTATGACTTCCTGCTGGAGCATGGCGTCTCCGCCGTCTTCGGCCCGGGCACGAATGTCATGGACGCCGCGCGCTCCGTGCTTGACCTCCTGGAAGGTCGCCTGCGAAACAGTTGAGGCTGACGGCTCGGGGAGGAGCATGGAGACCTACGATTACATCGTCATCGGTGCCGGCACTGCCGGCTGCCTGCTCGCCAACCGGCTCTCCGCCGATCCCACACGCCGTGTGCTGCTTCTGGAAGCCGGCGGCAGCGACAACTATCACTGGATCCATATCCCGGTCGGTTATCTCTACTGCATCAACAACCCGCGCACCGACTGGTGCTTCAAGACGGAGGCCGAGCCGGGCCTGAACGGTCGCGCCATCGGCTATCCGCGCGGCAAGGTGCTTGGCGGCTGCTCCTCGATCAACGGCATGATCTATATGCGCGGACAGGCGCGCGACTACGACCAGTGGCGCCAGATGGGTTGTGAAGGCTGGGGCTGGGATGACGTGCTGCCCCTCTTCAAGAAGACGGAAGATTTTCACCGAGGATCCGACGACAAACATGGCGCCGGTGGCGAATGGCGGGTGGAGAAGGCCAGGCTTCGCTGGGACGTGCTGGAAGCCTTTCGCGAGGCGGCCAAACAGGCGGGCATTCCGGAGACCGACGACTTCAATCGCGGCGACAATGAAGGATCCGGCTTTTTCGAGGTCAATCAGCGCTCCGGCATCCGCTGGAACACGGCGAAGGCCTTTCTGAAGCCGATCCGGCACCGGAAGAACCTGACCATCCTCACCCGCGCCCATGTCAAGCGGCTGACCATCGAAGACGACCGCGTGACCGGCGCCGAGGTGCATCATGACGGCGAACTGAAGCGCTTCGCCGCCCGCCGCGAGGTGGTGCTGTCAGCCGGTGCCATCGGCTCGCCGCAGATCCTCGAACTCTCCGGTATTGGTCGTGGAGATGTCCTGCAAAATGCTGGCGTCGAAACCGTTCGCGAGGTGCCGGCCGTCGGCGAAAACCTGCAGGACCACCTGCAGCTCCGCCTCGTCTTCAAGGTCAAGGGCGTGCCGACGCTGAACGAACGCGCCTCCAGCCTCTACGGCAAAGCGATGATCGGGCTGGAATACGCTCTGCGCCGCTCAGGCCCGATGTCCATGGCGCCGAGCCAGCTCGGCATCTTCACCCGCTCCGGCCCGGATAAGGAAACCGCCGACCTCGAATACCATGTCCAGCCGGTCTCACTCGACAAATTCGGCGATCCCGTTCATCCCTTCCCGGCGATGACGGCGAGTGTCTGCAATCTGAGACCCGAAAGCCGGGGCTCGGTGCATATTGCGGGGCCGGACTTCGCCGCCCAGCCGAAAATCGCGCCGAACTACCTCTCGACGCCGGGTGACCGCGACGTCGCTGTGCGCTCAATCCGCCTCACCCGCCGCATCGCGTCCCAGCCCGCCTTCGCCCGCTATCACCCGGAGGAGTACCGCCCCGGACCTGATCTCGAAAGCGATGCGGAGCTAGAAAAGGCGGCTGGCGATATCGGCACCACGATCTTCCACCCTGTCGGCACCTGCCGCATGGGGGCGGATCCGGACAGCGTCGTCGATCCGCGCCTCCGGCTGCGCGCCTTGAAGGGCCTGCGCATTGCCGATGCCTCGGTGATGCCGACCATCACCTCGGGCAACACCAATTCGCCGACCCTGATGATTGCCGAAAAGGCGGCCGCGATGATCCTTGAGGATCACCGCTGACGCCATTCATCAGCTTCGGTCGTCTGCATTCGCCCCGAGCAGCTTCGGCAGATCGCCGAAGCGGGCAACCAGACCGAAGACGGTGGCAGCCACCGCCACGAACAGGATCGTCACCGAGGCCATGACCGGCGTATAGCCGTAGCGCAGCGCGTTGAAGATCTTGATCGGCAGCGTCTCCATCACGAAACCGACCGTCATATAAGCGACGATGTATTCGTTGAGCGAGAGCACGAAGGCGAAGGCATAACCGGAGACGAGATAGGGCGCGATCAGCGGCAGAACGACCGTGCGGAAGATGGTCCGGTCATCGGCACCCATGGTGGCCGCCGCCTCGACCAACGAGCGGTCGATTGCCGAAAAACCGAGCGACAGCGTCACCAGAGGCAGCGTGACGAAGAAGATTGCGTGGCTGATGACCGCCGTCCAGGGCTGGCCGTAGAAGCCGGTCGCAGCCCAGAAAGTGAGTAAGCCCAGCGCCGTAATGACCGGCGGCAGCGTGAACGGCGCAATGCCGAGCAGCTGGAACACCTGCGCCCAGGGCGCAAGACGCCGCCACAGGAACCAGGCGAGCGGCAGGGCGATGGCAACCGCAAGAGCGGCTGCACAGAGCGCGAGAATGACAGAGGCGAACAGAGCCGCCCGCCAGCCGGGATCGGTGAAGATCGCGCCGTACCAAGACAGCGAAAAACCCTGCGGCGGGAAGTTCAGGCTCTGCTTGGCATTCACCGAAACCCCGGCGACCACGGCGATGGGCGCGGCGAGAAAGATGCCGATGAGGGTGAAGTAGAGACGGGTCAGAGCCTTGTTCATGCTGCCTCTCCCTTGCGGCCGATCAGCAGCGTCAGGGCCACCATGCCGAGCGTGACCAGCACGAGGAACACGGCCATGGCGGCGGCGAACGGCATGTTGGACTGGTAGATCGCCTGGTCGGTGATGAGCACGGACAGCGTCCAATGCGAGGGGCGACCGAGGATCTGCGGCAAGAGATAGGAGCCAAGCGCGAAGATGAAGACCATGATCAGCGTCGCAATCAGCGTGTTGCGCAGCGCCGGCACGACCACGGTAAAGAAGGCTTTGATCGGCGAGGCCCCGAGCGTACGCGCCGCTTCGGTGAGCGTCGGGTCGAGCCGCACGAGAGCAGGATAAAGCACCAGCACCGTATAGGGCAGCGCCTGATAGGCCATGCCGGTCAACACCGCGCCAAAATTCGGCATGAGCGCCACAGGCTTTTCCATGAGACCGATCATGACCAGCAGGTTGGTGATGCCGGCGGTGCGGGAAAACAGCGTGGACCAGGCAAAGCCGATGATGACTTCGGAAAGAGACAAGATTGAAAGGAGCGCCACCAGCCACAGCACCTGCGCCTTACGCGACATGCGCGCCAGCAGATAGGTGAAGGGCAGAGCCAGCGTCACGCAGACAACGGCAACCGCTATTGCAAGACCAAGCGAAAAGCTGAGCACGCCCCCGAAGAAGAACGACAGGAAGCGGGCGTAGTTGTCGAAGACGAAATCCGGCGAATAGAAACCGGTCGGATCGCGCTTGAAGAAGGAGACGGCGATCATCGTCGCAAAGGGCACGACGAAGAACAGGATCAGCATGCCCGCCGGAAACGCGAGCGGCGCATAGTCGAGCGCGGTTTTTGGAGGTTCGCGTCTCATGCCGACAGCACCACGGCGGTTTCGGGATCGATGACGATGCCGACATCCTGGCCGACGGTAACAACTGGCCGCTCGCGCGGGGTCGAGACGGCGACGACTTCGGTGCCGGAGACATCGAGGAAGGTTTCGATCGTGCCGCCGAGATCGCGGATGAAGGTGACCTTGCCGGTGATGCGGCCTTCGCCGGGGGCTCCGAGCTTAACATCCTCCGGGCGAACCGAGAGGCTGGCCTGCCCCTGCCCTGCCGGCGCCGAGATGCCGGCGACGCTATGGCCCAGCACAAGCGCCGATCCCCCCTGCGCCGTCAGCGGCAGGAGGTTGGTCGAACCGATGAAATCGGCAACAAAGCGATCGGCCGGCTTGCGATAGATCTCGATCGGGCTCGCCGCCTGACGGATCTTGCCGCCGCTCATCACGACGACCGTATCCGCCATGGTCATCGCCTCGCGCTGATCGTGGGTAACGACAATGGTGGTGATGCCGAGCTGCTGTTGCAGCTTGCGCAACTCCACCTGCATCGCTTCGCGCAGCTTGGCATCGAGGGCCGACAGAGGCTCGTCGAGCAGGAACAGCTTCGGGGAGATGGCGAGCGCTCGGGCAATCGCGACACGCTGCCGCTGGCCGCCGGAAAGCTTGTGCACCGGACGGTCGGCATATCCGGTGAGGTGGATCATCGCGAGCAGCTCGTCCACCCGCTTCACCTGCTCCTCAGGGCCGATGCCACGGATGCGCAAGGGATAGGCGATGTTCTCACCAACAGTCAGATGCGGAAACAGCGCCAGCGATTGAAAGACCATGCCAAGCTCGCGCTTGTGCGTCGGCACCTGGGTAATGTCCTTGCCATCGAGAACGATCGCACCATCCGTCGGACTGTCGAGGCCGGCAATCATCCGGAGCAGTGTGGTCTTGCCGCAGCCGGAGGGGCCGAGCAGGCAGACGAAGGTGCCATGCGGCACCGAGAGCTGGACATTGTCGACCGCCGTGAACGGACCGAACTGCTTGGTGATGGAATTGAGGGCGAGGCCGGACATAGGCTTCCAATCGGACGAGTGTTGTTCAAAACGGTGCGAGACAGTCGACGCCCAAGGGCTCGAAGTCTCTTGTGTTGGCGGTCACGACTGTGAGGCCGTGGGTTTGGGCGGTCGCGGCGATGAGGATGTCGGCGAGCTGGCCGTTGTGACCGCGTGAGCGCATAGCCCCATCAAGGGTTCCGGCGGCAAGCGCCGTTTCCGTATCAACGACCAGAATGCTGTCCGCATACTGCTCGATGAGCCTTTGCAGCCAGAGGTGCAATTGCCGCGCCCGAGTGGGGTTACCATTCTTGACCAGTTCGAGCTTCGTTGCACCCTTCTGTATTTCAAGCACAGTGATCGTCGATAAATAAAGAGATTTTTCCCCAAAGCGCTGCCGCAACCAGTCTTCGAACGCCTCCGAGGCTCTTCCGTCGTAAAGCAGCGAGACCGCATTTGTGTCGAGCAGATATCCCTTCAAAGATCCACGTCCCGGCTCGGCGAAGGATTTCGCTCAAAGACCATTCCAGGTTCAGGGAAAGTTTTGAGGAAATCGACCAGATTGGGTCTCCGCGATTGGTCCTGCGTTTCATCGCTTTCAACTGCCATCAGCGTCGCCACCGGCTTGCCATCCCGCGTAATGGTCACACTGCCGCCCTTGATCACCTCGTCCACCAGCTCGGAAAGATCGGTATTCACATCGCGCACGCTGACCGTTGCCATGAGATTGTCTCCGCTGAGATGCCTTCGGCGATACTATCACGTGCCCTAAGATGCCGCAAAAGCCTACTGCAAATGCCCCTCACCCTAACTTCTCCCCGCTTGCGGGGAGAAGGTGCCCGGCAGGGCGGATGAGGGGCAATGCCGCCCCTCGAGCAAAATCAACCGACGATCAGCTCGGTCCACTTCTGGTTCAGCCAGTCGGACTTCGTCTGGTAGAGATCATAACGCGGCGTGATCGGCTCGATATCGGACGAGACCGCAGCAAACTCTTCGGCCGTCAGGTCAAGAAGCTCGCGCTTCACCGTCGGGGCCGTGCCGACCTTGCGCGACAGGGTCGCCTGGATCGACGGCTGGCACATGTAGTCGATGAAGATGTGTGCTTCCTCGGTCTTCGTTGACGCGCGCGACAGCGCCCAGCAACCCGAGTCCTGGATGCCGCCTTCCTTCGGGAAGGTCGAACGAACAGGCTGGCCGTCGGCTGCGGCGAGACCCGTTACGTCGTGGTAATACTGGCCCATCGGGATTTCGCCCGACTTCAGCGACTGTTCGAACTGGGCTTCGTCACGATACCAGAGGCGCACGTTCGGCTTCACTTCGGCAAGCTTGTCGAAAGCCTTGAGAATACCCTCTTCCGTATCAAGTGCATTGGTGCCGCCGAAATAGGTCTTCGCCGTGACCTCAAGCAGGAAGGAGTTGGAGACGAGGGCGAGCAGGCCGAGCTTGTCGGCGTTTGCCGGATCCCACAGCGCTTCCCACGAGGTCGGCGCCTCCTTGTAGACATCGGTATTGGTGACCAGCGTGATGTACCAGGCAACGGCACCAACGCCAGCGACGCGGCCATCCGGATACTTGTTGACGAAACGGTCGATCAGACCCGAGGCGTTCTTGATCTTCGCCATGTCGATCGGCGCCCAGAGCTCGGTCGCCTGACCCTTCAGCATGGCGACCTGCGACATCATCGAAAGGTCGGCAGGAGCCTGTCCCGCTTTGGCGGCCTGTTCCAGCTGCACGAGCCAGGCTTCACCGGTCGGTTCGGCAATGGATTCAACCGCAATGCCGGTTGCCTTGGTGAATTCCGGGAAGATGTTCTTGTCGAAGCTGTCCTTGAAGTAGCCGCCATAGACGCCGATCTTGATCGACTTGTCCTGGGCGCGCAGGATCGACGGCATGGCAAGCGCGCCAGCAATGGCGGCCGAGCCGGCAAGCACGCCGCGGCGGCTGACGGAAGTGGAGAGAATGTCTTTCATGGTCCTGTTCCCTTGTTGTGGTTGAGGCGTTCTCGCCCGTTCGTCTTTATCGTGTGACCGGACGGCAAAGCCCTCCGGGATAAGCGCCCTCAGCGGGCCTTGATGGCCGGACTGTAGACCATCAAGCTGAGGATTTCGAAGAGGATTTGTGCGCCGACATGCGCCGTATTGTGGTTCGCATCGTATTGCGGCGCGACTTCGACGACGTCGCCGCCGATAAGATTGACTCCCTTGAAGCCACGGATCAATTCCAAGGCCTCACGTGAGGTGAGACCACCGACTTCAGGCGTCCCGGTACCCGGCGCCACGCTCGGATCGAGGCTGTCGATGTCGAAGGAGAGATAAGTCGGGCCGTCGCCGATCACGGCCTTGGCCTTTTCGATGATCGCCGGGATGCCGAGACCATTGATCTCTTCGGCATGAATGACGGTCATGCCAGACTCGTATGAGAACTCCCACAGATATTCGGCCGGCCCGCGAATACCGATCTGGATCGTGCGCGTCGGATCGAGCACGCCGTCGAGCACGGCATTGCGGAAGGGTCCTCCATGATGGAATTTCGTCTGGTCGAAGGCGCCGCCGGTATCGCAATGGGCGTCGATGTGGATCATGCCGACAGGGCCATGCTTCTTCGCGATCGCCTTCATGATCGGATGGGTGATCGAATGGTCCCCCCCCACGGACAGCGGCAGCACGCCTTGGGCGACCAGCTTGGTGTGATAGGCCTCAATGTCCTCATGGCTCATCTCCAGGCGATAGCGACTAGAGAACGGAACGTCGCCGATATCGGCCACCTTGAGATCGAAGACCGGCGCGCATTCGAGCACATGATTGTAGGGCCCGATGCGATCGATGGCGCGCAGGGCGCGAGGCCCGAAGCGCGAGCCAGGGCGGTTCGTGACGCCGAGATCCATCGGCACACCGACGATTGCAACATCGAGATCGCTGACATCAGGATTGCGTTGGTCTACCTGTCGATAGGGAGCCGAGACAAAAGTCGGCACACCGGCATAGGGCGCGGCGCGAGTGCCGTTCGAGAAAATCTTTTCGCCGACCTTGGCGAACTTCGGATCGAAGATCTCGCCGGCCTTGTCGTTCCCGTATTTCTCGCGCAGCGCCTGAAGGCGCTTCTCATCGAAAGGCATGTCTCGTTCCCTGTTGGTGAACGACCACATAATGATCGTCCATTTTTGCGGCACCCTGCGCGCCTGCCATTATTGTGGGCATTAACCTGCAACGCACTTGGAAAATCAATTCACGATGTTATAGCAATCGATGTGAGAAAAATTCACGGAGCCCAAACCCGCTATGGCGAGCCGCCTGCCACCGCTCAACCCCCTGCGCGCCTTCGAGGCGGCGGCACGTCGTGGCTCGATCTCGGCTGCCGCGCGGGAATTGAGCGTGACCCACGGCGCCATCTCGCATCAGATCAAGACCCTTGAAGAGACACTGAGAACGGTGCTTTTCGAGCGCGGTGGCAAGCGGCTAAAACTGACGCCGCAGGGCGCCCTTCTGCTGCCCGCCGTCACCCAGGCCTTTGACGGCATTGCGGCGGCAACCGCGTTGATGAACCGCCCCTCGACCAGCGGCAGCCTGCGCATTTCCTGCGTACCGGCGCTACTCTCGCTCTGGCTCGTACCCCGCCTCGGCTCCTTCGTCGATCGTTATCCCGAAATCAGCCTGACGCTCACCTCCAGCAACGATTCCAGCCTGATCTATTCCCCCGACATCGACATCGCGATCCTCTATGGCCCGGGCGGTTGGAAGGACTGCTGGACACGGCTCTGGAGCACGTTCGATCTCTTTCCCGTCGTCAGCCCGACCCTGCTCAACACGCGTCCGCTGCGCTCTGTCCGGGATCTGCGCGACCACGTGTTATTGCATGGTGATGACGGCCGGGAATGGCGAAGCTGGCTCGCCGCTGCCGACCAGCTGGACATGCCGAAAGCCCGCGAACACTTCATGGGAGATGCACGCCTTTCGACCGAAGCCGCCCGCCATGGCCAGGGCGTGGCGCTCGGTGACAGCATTACAGCCTCCAGCCTGATTGCCGCCGGCGAACTGGTGATCCCTTTCGACCTCGCCGTGCCCGCACCGGATGCGTTCTACGTTGCCGCCCGCAACGACGTGCGCGCCGCTCCCATTGCCAAGGTCTTCATCGACTGGATCTTCGACATGATTGAGACGGAACGGGCCGCCCAGCCCCGTCCGGCGAGCCGTTCGACGGGTCGTGGCCTGCCATCCGCCCGCAAGCGCAACACCAATGCCATGCTCTGGGAAGAGAGCTGATAACACCGAGGAAAACTGCCATGCCCGCCGCCCCTTTCAACCCGCTCGTTGCAGACCTCTCGGCCCCGCCGGTGCCATCCGTCTTCGCCTGGGCACGCGCGTATGACGGTGCCAATGGCCCGATGATCGATCTGAGCCAGGCCGTCCCCGGCTATCCACCGCATCCCGATCTCTTCGGCTGGCTGGCCGAGGCCGCATCCGCCCGAGCCAATGCCGGCTACGGCCTAATCGAGGGCGAGGCACCCTTGCGCGCGGCCTATGCCGCAGAGGTGGCTGCCGTATACGGCGCCGCGGTCAAGGCTGAGAACATTCATATTACCGCCGGCTGTAACCAGGCCTTCATGGCAACGGTGCAGGCAATCGCGGCGAGCGGCGACGCGGTGGCACTGACCGCTCCCTTCTACTTTAACCAGGAAACCACGCTGGCGATGATGGGCATCCGCCGCGAACTGATCCCGCTCGATCCCGCAACCGGCTTTGTCCCCACGATGGAGGGCATCCAGGCGGCTCTGGCCAAGGGCGTGAAGGCCGTGGCGCTGGTCTCCCCCAACAACCCGACGGGCGCCATCTATCCGGCGGACCTGCTGCGCCAGGCGTTCGAGGCATGCCGCAAGGCGGGTGCCTTCCTGATCCTGGACGAGACCTATCGCGACTTTTTGCCCGGCGGCGATCGTCCACATGACCTGCTCTCGATTCCGGGCTGGGACGAGAACCTCATCCTGCTCTACTCCTTCTCCAAATCCTTCTGCATCCCCGGTCATCGCCTCGGCGCAATCACCGCCGGTCCGCGCGCCGTCTCCGAAATCGCCAAAGTCATGGACAATCTGCAGATCTGCGCGCCTCGCGCACCCCAGGCGGCCGTCGCCAAGGCGATCCCAGCACTCAAGGCCTGGCGCGAGGACAACCGCATCGAGATCCTAAAGCGCGTTGAGACGCTTAAAGACGTGATGGCAAAACTTCCCGCCTGGAAGATGGAGTCTCTTGGCGCCTATTTCGCCTTCATCCGCCATCCCTTTGCGGGCCAGGACTCCGCTTTTGTCGCGGAAAGGCTGGCAAAGAAGGCGGGCGTGCTATGTATCCCCGGCGCCTATTTCGGTGACGACTGCCAGGACTACCTGCGCTTTGCCTTTGCCAATGCCGATAGCGCAACAATCGAAGGTCTGGTCGCCCGCCTCTCGACCTTCACCCTGGACTGACCGGACATGACGAAAAGCGTGGCGATCATCGGCGGCGGCCCGGCGGGGCTGATGGCGGCGGAACATCTCGCCGGCAAGGGCCACTGCGTGACCGTCTACGACGCCATGCCGACGGTCGGACGCAAGTTTCTTCTCGCCGGCAAGTCTGGCCTCAACATCACCCATGCCGAGGACTATGCCCGTTTCGTCACCCGCTATGGCGGGGCGAACGATCGGCTGCGCCCGGTGCTCGACCTGATGACGCCGGAGGCCATCCGCGACTGGGCAGCGGGCCTCGGCACGGAAACCTTTGTCGGCTCTTCCGGCCGTGTCTTCCCAAAGGTGATGAAAGCCTCGCCGCTGTTGCGCTCCTGGCTGAAGCGGCTGGAAGGCATGGGCGTGACCATCCTCACCCGCCATCGGTGGACTGGTTTCGACGGTGATGCCCTGCTTTTCGAAACTCCGGAGGGTCAGAAGCACATCACTGCCGACGCCACATTGCTCGCGCTCGGCGGCGCCAGCTGGCCGAAGCTCGGCTCGGATGCCGCCTGGGAGCCGCTGCTGGAAGCCGAAGGCATCGTTATCACACCGCTCCGCCCGGCCAATTGCGGCTTCGACTGCGATTTTTCCGAAGGCTTCGACACGCGTTTCCCTGGCCAGCCGATCAAGTCGGTCAAGGCCACCTCGGCAGCCGGCACCACCCAGGGCGAATTCGTCATCAGCCGGGGCGGCATCGAAGGCAGCCTGATCTATGCCCATTCGGCAGCGCTCCGAGACGCGCTTGACCGGGACGGCCAGGCCGCGCTGATCCTCGATCTGGCACCGGGACGAACCATCGAAAGGCTTGCCGCCGACCTTGCCCGACCAGATCGCAAGGCGAGCTTTTCGACACGGTTGAAGAAGGCCGCCAATCTCGACGGCGTAAAGATCGCCCTGCTGCGGGAAGTCGATCCCTCGGCCACCCAGCGTGACGCGGCTAGCCTCGCGAGCCTCATCAAGGCTCTGCCGCTTGA
Organism: Rhizobium glycinendophyticum; assembly: GCF_006443685.1. Taxonomy (NCBI): domain Bacteria; kingdom Pseudomonadati; phylum Pseudomonadota; class Alphaproteobacteria; order Hyphomicrobiales; family Rhizobiaceae; genus Peteryoungia; species Peteryoungia glycinendophytica. The sequence continues at coordinate 213,011 of NZ_VFYP01000003.1, forward strand.
CGTCAAACGCCCGCGCCCGATCGCCGAGGCGATCTCCACCGCAGGCGGGATCGCCCTCGACGGGATCGACGATGGCTTCATGCTGAAAGGACACCCCGGCACCTTCGTGGCCGGCGAAATGCTCGACTGGGAAGCTCCAACAGGCGGATATTTGCTGACCGCCTGCTTTGCGACCGGCATTGCCGCCGCCAACGGCATAGAGCGCTGGCTTCAGCGGTCACAGGGTTGAGGCCTAGCGGCTCGCCGTCTTGTGCGAATAACCCGGCTTGCGGAACTCGACGGTGGTCTTGGCGACCGGGATGCCGAACTTGGTGACGAGCGCCGTGTTCAACACCGTACCGTCCTGGCGCAGCACCATCTTGTCCCAGAAACGCACCTTGTTGCCCTGGGTCTCGGGGCTGAGATAGACGAGGTAGTTGAAGCGCGCGACGGCACCATTGAGCCGCACGGTCGTCTCGCCGATCACGTCCTCGCGGGTGCCGCTATAGGTGGTCGGGCTGGTCTTGGTGAACCGCCAGGTCTTGCGGTCCTTGGTGCCGTCGTCGAAAACGAAGTCTTCGCGCAGCGTCAGCGTCTTGCCGTCCCATTTTCCGGTCAGATCGACGGTGAAGGTCCGCTTCACGCCATTGATGGCACTGAACGAACCGACCGCCTCGGTGCGGCCGGCGAAATAGTCTTCAAAGGTAAACTTGTCTGCTGCCTGTCCGGCGGACGGCAGCAGGCTCAGGGCGAGCCCGACAAGGGCAAGGCTGAACTTCGGCATCGGAGCGTCTCCATCGTTGGCGCGTTTGTGCAGCCACTACGGAGAGGATCAGCAAGCGGATTTGGAATTGTTCCAGAAAACGCTTTCGTGAAGACGAAAGCGTTTTCCAGGGGCTTACTTGCTGTCGCGCTGGTAGATCCAGTCGTGATCCGGATGGTTCTGGAAGCGCCATTTGCGCAAGGGACCGGCCATGACGTTAAGATAATACATCTCGTAGCCATGCGGCACGCCGCAAGGATGGTGCCCCTTCGGCACCAGAACCACGTCACCATCCGACACCGCCATGGTTTCGTCCAGCGAGCCGTCTTCGGTAAACACGCGCTGGAAGCCGAAGCCCTGGGCCGGATTGAGGCGGTGATAATAGGTCTCCTCGAGATAGGTCATCTCGGGGAAATTGTCCTCGTCATGCCGATGCGGCGGATAGGACGACCAATTGCCCGAGGGCGTGAAGACTTCCGTCACCAGCAGGCTGTCGGCGACATCCCGGTCTTCCATGGCGATCGGATAGATATGCCTTGTATTGGCACCCTTGCCGCGCTCGACGAACGAAATCCCCTCAGGCCCGATCTGCTGTGCCTCGCGACCGGGCATGGCGGGCGCCGTGCAGACCGCAAGCACGCAGTCGGTCGTCGCGACGGCAGACCAGTCGGCACCCGCCGGCACATAGACGCAATGCGGCGGTGTCTTCTCGAAGACCGACATGCGCTGACCGAGTTCGCCAAAATCCTTGCCGGAACCGCTGATCTTCGCCTTGCCCTCGACGAGAACCAGGATGACTTCCGTCTCGCCGGTCTGCTCGGCAGCGCTTTCACCTGTCTTCAGGCGGTAGAGCCCGAAGCCGACATAACCCCAGCCGGCGCTGGCAGGCGTGATGTCATGCACCTTGCCGGATGTGCCCGTAGGCTTGCGCAACAGATCGGCCATGTCTCGTCTCCCAAATATTCGGCGTCTAGAGCATTTCCGGCGAAAACGGAGCCGTCTTCAATGCTCTATCTCTTGGTTTTCACGCAATTCCGGACGCAAAACCGCTTCGCACTTTTGCTGGAATTGCTCTAGTCCGCGTCAGCCCGTTCGGCTTCGGCGGCAATCCGCGCCCGTTCGGCCTCTGCCTTCGCTTCGGCCTTTTTCATTGTGTTTTCATACATGAACAGCAGTTCGTAACCGGCGTAGAGACCGGTGACAGCAAAGATCATCGCCCAGCCGGTCGCACCGTTCGAATACTCCACCCCGGCCCAGGCCAGCGGCAGCACCGTGCAGAGAATACGGATCCACAGCGGCTTGAAGAAGGGATGGGTCGGATCGAGGATCTGGAACTTCAAGGCTTTGCTCCCGGCAGTCTTGTGAATGGGTCGCCTGCAATAGAGCCCAAATCCATGTGCTGTCAAAACACGGGGCTTAGATAAGTCCCCGCCCCGGCTTGCATATCAGATCAGGCCGGCTTCCTTGGCAAAGCCCTTGAGCGACTTCAGGCCGAGGCTCTGATACTCGAAGGGATTGCGCACATCCGGGTCCTGCTCGGCCTCGATGACGATCCAGCCTTCATAACCATGCTCGGCCGCGATCTTCAGCACCGGCGGGAAGTTCACGCCGCCTTCGCTATCGCCGGGAACGGTGAACACGCCGCGACGCACACCTTCGAGGAAGGAGAGCTTCTCGCTCCGCACCTGATCGGCGATGACGGGACGAACATTCTTCGCGTGGATATGACCGACGCGGTGCATGTATTTTTTCGCAACCGCTTCCGGATTACCGCCGCCGAAATAGCAATGGCCGGTGTCGAGCAGCAGCTTGGCATGCGGACCGGTGTGCTCCATGAGTTTGTCGATCTCGGCTTCGGTCTCGACGACCGTCCCCATGTGGTGGTGATAGACCAGCGAGATGCCTTGGGAAGCCGAGAATTCGGCCAGCGCCTCGACGCCGGCACCGAACTTTGCCCATTCGGCATCGGACAGAACCGGGCGGTCGGCAAGCGCCACATCATCGGCGCCATGAATGGCGTTCGAGGTTTCACAGACGATGATGACCTTGCAGCCCATGGCCTTCAGCACATCGAGGAAGGGCTGCATGGCAGCCTTTTCTTCCTCGATCGTGTTGGTGAGCAGGTTCAGCGAATGCCAGCCGGAGACGAATTTCAGGCCGCGCGGCTCGAGCACCGACTTCAATCCAGCCGGATCGGTCGGCAGCTTGTGGCCCTTTTCGATGCCGTCGAAACCGATCTTGGCGGTTTCGTCCAGGCACTGTTCGAGGCTGATATGGGCACCGAGACGGCGGTCATCATCGTTCGACCAGGCGATCGGGTTGGTTCCGAAAAGGATCATGATCAGGTTCTTTCCTTCAGAGCCGCTTCATAGGCAGTGCGGGCTTGATTGACTTCGGCGCGGGCGGAAACTTCCGGCACCGCGACATCCCACCAGTAGCCGCCGGCTCCGGTGGTCGGATAAGGATCGGTGTCGATGACGATCACCGTCGTCTCGGTCGCCGCGCGGGCGGCATCGAGGGCTGTTTCCAGCTCCGCAATCGACGACACCTTGTGCGACCGCGCCCCCATCGATGCCGCATGGGCGGCAAAATCGATGGCGATGGGGCTGACATTCGAATGAGCATAGAGGTTGTTGAACTGCGCGCCCCCGGTGCCCATCTGCAGCCGGTTGATACAGCCGTAACCGCGGTTATCGGTGATCACGACGGTGATCTTGACGCCCATGCCGACAGCCGTTGCCAGCTCGGAATTCATCATCATGTAGGAGCCGTCGCCGACCATGACGATGACGTCGCGGTCCGGTTCCGCCATCTTGATGCCGAGACCGCCGGCGATCTCGTAGCCCATGCAGGAGAAGCCGTATTCCATGTGATAGGAGAGCGGCAGCTTCGACTTCCACAGCTGATGCAGTTCCCCCGGCATGGTGCCGGCCGCGCACATGACGACCGTATTGTCGCGCGAGGCGCGCTGCACGGCGCCGATCACCTGCATGTCGGTCGGCAGGGCATTGCTGTCGACGGGCGCAGCCGTTACGGCATCCGCCTTGGCAAACCAGGAGGCCTTGAGACCGGCATCCGGTGCGGCGAACGTGTGATCGCCAAGGGCTGCCGAGAGCCTTTTAAGCCCGATCTTGGCATCCGCCACCAACGGGATCGCATCATGCTTGGCGCTGTCGTAAGGCTGCACGTTCAGCGCCAGGATCTTCCGATTGGGGTTCTTGAACAGCGCCCAGGACCCCGTGGTGAAATCCTGGAAACGCGTGCCGACGCCGATGACGAGGTCGGCCTTTTCCGAGACAACATTGGCGCTTTCGGCACCGGTGACACCGACAGGGCCGAAATTCAGGCCATGGTCCCAGGCCAGTGCCGACTTGCCGGCCTGCGTCTCGACGACGGGGATCTGGTGCTTCTCGACGAACGCCTTGAGGGTGTCGGTAGCACCCGAAAAATGCACGCCGCCACCGGCGACGATGACAGGGTTCTTCGCCGCCTTCAGCGCCGCAACCGCTGCTTCGAATTCAAAGACGTCAGGCTCCGGACGACGGAAGCGCCAGGTTTTCTTGGCAAAGAAGCTCTCCGGATAATCATAGGCCTCGGCTTGCACGTCCTGGCAGAAGGCAAGCGTGACCGGGCCGCAATCGGCGGGATCGGTCAGCGTGCGCATGGCGCGTGGCAGGGCAGTCAGCAGCTGTTCCGGTCGCATGATGCGGTCGAAATAGCGCGAGACAGGACGGAAGCAGTCGTTGGCCGACATCGTTCCGTCGCCGAAGTCCTCGATCTGCTGCAGAACCGGATCGGGGCCACGATTTGCAAAGACATCGCCGGGGATGAAGAGCACCGGCAGGCGGTTGACATGGGCGAGTGCCGCCGCCGTCACCATGTTGAGCGCGCCGGGGCCGATGGAGGAGGTCACCGCCATGGCGCGGCGACGGCCGAGCTGCTTGGCATAGGCGATCGCCGCATGCGCCATCGACTGCTCGTTCTGGCCGCGATAGGTCGGCAACTCCTCGCGGATGCCGTAGAGCGCTTCGCCGATGCCGGCCACATTGCCGTGACCGAAGATCGCCCAAACGCCTGCGATATAGGGAACACCATCCTCGTTAAGCTGGTTGGCGAGGTAACGCACCATCGCCTGGGCGGCGGTCAGCCGGATCGTCTTCATGCTTTTCCTCCCTTGGCGGAAACCGCCTTCTGCCGCGCAGCGTCCCAGATCGCACAGAGGCTCTGGTAACGCGCGGCCATATCCTCCACGGCAGCGGCATCGCTCAGCGAACCGGCAAGCCACTTGCGCGCGGCATCGCCGAAGATGGTGCGGCCGACGGCGAAACCCTTGACCAGATCAAAGCCGGCGGCAAGCTGGAAACTTGCCTCGAGCTCCGCCTGCGGCGCATCGAGACCGAGCACCACGATGCCGCGCGTATAGGGATCATTGCGCTCGATCGCGTTGCAGGCATTGGCCCAGGACGCCGTCGTCTTCATCGGCTCCAGCTTCCACCAGTCGGGATAGACGCCGATTTCGTAGAAACGCTCGATGATCTTGGCGGTGGTCTCCTCGTCACAGGCGTCGACCTTGGAGGGGATGACCTCCAGCAGGAACTCCAAGCGATTGCGGCGCGCCGCATGGAAGAGCCTGAGCACCGTCTGCTCCTGCTCGGCCTTCATCTCTGCGGTATCGTCAGGATGATAGAAGGTGAGCACCTTGACGACATGATCGATGGGCCATTCGACAAGACCGCCGAAATCGGGGCCGATCTCCGGTTCCAGCGTCAGCGGGCGCGAACCCGGCCATTCGACGGGACGGCCGATCCAGAGACCCGTGCCGGCGGCGCGGTAAAGCGCATCGCGACCCAACCGGCTGTCGCAGAGCAGGCCGTAACCGGCCTTGCCATCGGACACTTTGAGGGCGGCATCCAGGCAGAGGTTCTTGAACGCACCGATCCGATGCTCCGAAACGCCGGCCTCTTTGGCCATTGCTTCGAGCTGCATGCGGTGGTCGAAGGCAAAGACCCGCATGGTCGACCAGTCACCCTTGCGGTTGGTCGACCAGTGCACTTGCTCGAGGGCCGCATCCTTGCGCAACGCCTTGTTCTTGATGCCGACTTTAAAGAAATACTGCAGCTCTTCCCAGCTCGGATAGGCCGGCGTGCAGCCGTGGCGGGAGACGGCGAAGGCGCCGCAGGCATTGGCAAACTTCAGCGAGGTCGGCCAGTCTTCGCCGGTCAGCCAGCCCTTGAGCAGGCCGGACATGAAGCCGTCGCCGGCGCCGAGAACATTGAAGACCTCGATCGGGAAACCTTCGCCGGTCTGCCCCTCGTCGAGACTGTCGGGAATGGCATCCTCGAACACGACGGCGCCCAACGGCCCGCGCTTGCAAACGAGCGTCGCCGGCGAAACCTGGCGCACGGCGCGCAGCGCCTCGATCGTATCGGTAGAACCACCGGCAATATGGAACTCCTCTTCCGTGCCGACGATCAGGTTGAACAGATGCAGGGTCGACTGCAGCTTGCGCGTGACCTTCTCGGATTCAACGAAGCGGCTTTCGCCATCGCCATGACCGGCCAGGCCCCAGAGGTTCGGGCGGTAATCGATATCGAGTGCGGTGAGCCCGCCATATTCCCGCGAGATCGCCAGCGCCTTCAGCACTGCCTGCTCGGTACGGGGATTGGACAGATGTGTGCCGGTGACGCAGACGCAGCGCGCTTCCGCGACAAAATCCGGATCGATATCGTCTTCCGACAGCGCCATGTCGGCGCAGTTCTCGCGGTAGAAGATCAGCGGAAACTGGTGTTCGTCCCGGATACCGAGCAGCACCAGAGCGGTCAGGCGCTCCTTGTCCGTCTTCACGCCGCGCACATCGACACCCTCGCGCACCAGCTGCTCGCGGATGAAGCGCCCCATATGCTCATCGCCAACGCGGGTGATCAGCGCCGACTTCAGCCCAAGACGCGCGGTGCCGGCTGCAATATTGGTCGGCGAACCACCGATATATTTGTTGAAGGAGGCCATATCCTCCAGCCGACCACCGACCTGGGCCCCGTAAAGGTCCACGGACGAGCGGCCGATCGTGATCAGATCGAGCGAAGCCAAATTGTCCTCCCTGCTGCGGGATCTAGCTGCCCCGCTCTCCACCGGCCATTCCATGGAATGGAACGGCCACTCTTCAAAATGGACTATAAATTCTATTTCTCAGAATTTCAATACGGACGTTCAATCTTCCTGCCGCGCCGTTCCCACAGCAACAGACAGTGTAATGGCGAGACAAAGCGTCGCGGAGAGCGACCTGAAGGCACCGAAATCCACTTCCGAGACCGACAGCAAAGTAGCATTCATTCGCCGGAGCGGACTGACGACCGTATCGGTGACGGCAACCACCGGAATGCCCCTGCTCGCGACATCTTCGACCAGATCCAGCGTCTCGGCGGAATAAGGCGAGAATGTCACGGCGAGCAGCGCGTCGCCCTCTCGGATCGCATGGTGATTGTCGAGGCGCCCGACAACGCTGTGCAGCATGGCCGGCACGCCCATCTTCTCGAAGGCATAGGCCATGTAGCTCGCCACCGGAAAGGAGCGGCGAAGGCCAATGATATGGATCATCCGCGCCTTGGAGAGCAACTCGACAGCCACCTCAAGCGCCTGCGGATCCACGGTTTTGACGAGATTCTCCAGCGACATACGGCCGGCCTCGACAAATTCCGCCAGAAGCGCCGAGGGCGTACCCTCCTGCATCTCGCGCAGGTGCTGCAGCCGAGTGGAATAATCCGGCCAGCCCCCGACAAAGCTCTCGCGAAAGAGCTTCTGCATCTCGGAAAAGCCGGTGAAACCCATGATCTGGCAAAAGCGCATGAAGGCCGAGGGCTGTACGCCCGCCCCTTCCGCCATCTCCGCCACGGTCGACACCGCAATCCGATCCTTGTTGGCAGCCACATAGTCGGCACACTGCTTCAGGCGCTTCGGCAGCGTGCTCGACACCTCCAGCAGCCGGTCCTCGAAGGCCTTGATCGTCTGTGGCCCGACACTCTCGTTCATCCTGCCCCCGTTTGCCTGAACTTCGCTTGACATGAACAGTGTCACGATCTAGCAAAATAGAACATATATTCCAAATCAGCGCATTTGCCAGCGCGAAATGGAACAGAGACAGGGCGCGCCCGCGAGCGCCTGACAATACAACAATCGCCTCGTCTGCGAATTAGACCGGGCACAGGGAGGAATGATCATGGTCACGAGACTGGCCCTTCTGGGCGCCGGCCGTATCGGCAAGGTTCACGCAAAAGCTATTGCCGAAGACAAGCGCGCCAAGCTGGTCGCCGTTGCCGACGCCTTTGCCGACGCCGCCAACGCCATTGCCGCCCAGACCGGCTGCGCGGTGAAGACGATCGAGGAGATCGAAGCCGACAAGGATATCGACGCCGTCATCATCTGCACGCCGACCAACACCCATGCCGACCTGATCGAGCGCTTCGCCAAGGCCGGCAAGGCGATCTTCTGCGAAAAGCCGATCGATCTGGACGTCGCACGCGCCAAGGCCTGCTTGGAGACTGTCCGCGCCGTCGGCGGCAAGGTCATGCTCGGCTTCAACCGCCGCTTCGACCCGCATTTCCAGGCCGTGCGCAAGGAAATCGACAAGGGCTCGATCGGCAAGGTCGAGATGGTGACGATCACCAGCCGCGACCCGGGCGCACCGCCGGCCGAATACATCAAGGTCTCCGGCGGCATCTTCCGCGACATGACCATCCATGACTTCGACATGGCCCGCTTCCTGCTCGGCGAAGAGATCGAAACGGTCCAGGCTTCGGCTTCGGTTCTGGTCGATCCCAAGATCGGCGAACTCGGCGATTACGACAGCGCGTCCTTGATCCTGACGACGAAGAGTGGCCGCCAGGCGATCATCTCCAACTCGCGCCGCGCATCTTATGGCTACGACCAGCGTATCGAAGTGCATGGCTCGCTGGGGTCGGTCTCGGCCGAGAACCAGCGCCCGGTCTCGATCGAAGTCGCCAACAAAGACGGTTACACCCGTCCGCCGCTGCACGACTTCTTCATGACCCGCTATACGGCAGCTTACGCGGCTGAAATCTCCGCTTTCATCGACGCGCTCGACAACGGCACGCCGATGGCGCCGTCTGCCGAAGACGGCCTGATCGCGCTCGCCCTCGCTGACGCCGCTGTGAAGTCGGCCAAAGACAAGTCCGCCGTAACCGTCAGCTACTGACGGAAAGAGCTCCCGCGCTGCCGCAAGGTGGCGCAGAATGGAAACGCCGCCCGAACCTCCTCGGGCGGCGTTTTCGTTCGAACCTGCATATGTCAGACGACGAGTTCCCGACGCTCCACTTCGGTGAGCATGGCGAGATCGAGGATCTTCTGCAGGTTCGCCGCATGCCGGAAGCTCGGCTCCTGCGTGTAGCCGGACTGGATGGCGGCGATGAACTTCTGATAGTTCGTCTGCACCGGATCGACCTCGATTTCACGCCAGACAGCCTTTTCCACATCCTCCTGCAGACAGGCACGCAGCTTCGAACCGTCGAGACGATGGATGACCTCCAGCGCGCCCTTGTCGCCGTGGACCCGGAGCCTGAGCTCATTCAGGTGGCCGGTAGCCCAACGGCTCGCATGGATCACACCCATGGCGCCGTTGGTGAACTCGGCGGTCATGGTGAAGCTGTCGTTTGCATCGAGATCGTATTCGCCGATCTTGTTGCCCGGCGCCTTCTCGAAAGCCTTCATCCGTGCGAAGACATGATCGATCTCGGTGACTGCGCCATAACCGACGAAGTCGAGGATGTGGATGCCGACATCGCCGAGCACGCCGTTCGAGCCGTGTTTGGTCGACAGCCGCCAGAGCCACTGGCTCTCGGTCGCCCAGTCACCCCAGGCCTTGGACACCAGCCAACTTTGGAGATAGGAGGCCTCGATGTGGCGGACCTTTCCGATCTCGCCGGCGAGCACCATCTGGCGGGCCTTCTGCACCTGCGCCACGTTGCGATAGGTGAGGTTGACCATATTGACGAGACCGGAGGCTTCCGCAGCAGTCGCCATCTCGTCAGCCTTGGCATAGCTCTCGGCCAGCGGCTTTTCGCACATCACATGTTTGCCGGCGGCAAGCAGTTGCAGCGTCGTGGCATAATGGATGCGATCGGGCGTCACATTGGTGACCGCATCGAACTCGCCCCAGGCGATTGCCTCTTCCAGGCTGGTGAAGGTATTGGGAATGTCATGCCGTGCGGCGAAGGCGCGAACCTTCGCCAGATCGACATCGACGGCTGCCACGAGCTGAACGTCAGTGATGGTGGAGAAATTCATGGCATGGGTATTGGCCATGCCGCCGGTGCCAAGCACCAGAAGCCGGATAGGACTGCTCATTTGTAGCCTTCCTCGCCGGCCTGGTGGAGACGCGGGCCGCGCTCGGTGATCGGCTCGAGCGCCTTTTCGACCGGGACGTTCGGTGCATCATGCACGGCGCCGTAGCGCGGCATCGGGTTGTAGGCCCATTTCACGCCGTTGCGGATGACCTGCTGTACGGTCGCGTCGTGATAGGTCGGATAGGTTTCGTGGCCGGGGCGGAAGTAGAAGATATTGCCGGCACCACGCTTCCAGGTCAGACCCGAGCGGAAGATTTCACCGCCGGCAAACCACGAGATGAACACAGTTTCCAGCGGTTCGGGAACCGAGAAGAACTCGCCGTACATTTCTTCGTTTTCGAGCACGAAATTCTCTGGAATGCCGGCCGCGATCGGATGGCCGGGATTGACCGTCCAGATCCGCTCGCGCTCGCCCGCCTCACGCCATTTCAGCGCGCAAGGCGTGCCCATCAGCCGCTTGAAGGGCTTGGAAAAATGGCCGGAATGCAGGACCAGCAGACCCATGCCTTCCCAAACGCGCTTGGCAACGCGCTCGACGATTTCGTCGTCCACTGCGCCATGCGCCTTGTGGCCCCACCAGACCAGCACATCCGTCTCAGCCAGTCGCTCGACCGACAGGCCATGCTCTGGCTCCTGCAGGGTTGCGGTGGTCGCCTCGATCTCGTTGTCTGTGTTGAGAGCCGCTGCAATCGTCGAATGCATGCCATCGGGATAAATCCCTCGGACGATAGCATTCTCTCGTTCATGTACGTTTTCACCCCAGACAACCGTTCTGATCGTCATCTGACTTCTCCTTGAGTCTCGACCCTCCGCCATGGAGGACCGTATTTCATCATGCGCTCAGGCGGCGCCTTTCATCAGGCCGCGGCCGATGGCGCGGCCATCGCGGTCGAAACGGTGCAGTTCTTGCTCGATGGGCGAGAGTGCGACGGTCTCGCCGGGTTTCAGCGTCGCCGTGCCTTCCTGCCGCACCACGATCGGCTCGGACGTGCCGATGTCGACATAGACATAGCTGTCCGATCCGAGCATTTCGGAATGCACGACAGAACCCCGCCAGCGCCCATCTTGTTCAATCGAAAGATGCTCGGCGCGGATGCCGATGGTATGGGCACCCATTTCATCGGAAAAGCGCCCGTCGAGGAAATTCATCTTCGGCGAGCCGATGAAACCGGCGACGAAAAGCGAATTCGGGCTCTCGTACAGTTCGAGCGGTGTACCCACCTGCTCCACCACGCCGTCGCGCAACACGCAGATCCGGTCGGCGAGCGTCATGGCTTCCACCTGATCGTGAGTCACGTAGATCATCGTCGTGTTGTGCATGCTGCGGTGAAGTTTGGCGATTTCGAGACGGGTCGCAACGCGCAGCGCGGCATCGAGGTTGGACAGCGGTTCATCGAACAGAAACACGCGAGGATCGCGAACGATCGCGCGACCGATCGCCACACGCTGGCGCTGGCCGCCTGAAAGCTGCCGTGGAAGCCGCTCCAGATATGGGGTCAACTGAAGCATCTCGGCAGCCTCCCGCACGCGCCGGTCCCGCTCCGCCTTGTCATGGCCGGCAAGCTTCATGCCAAAGGCCATGTTATTGAACACCGTCATATGCGGATAGAGCGCATAGGACTGGAAGACCATCGCGATTCCGCGTTTCGCAGGCGGCAACTGGTTCATCACCTCGCCATCGAAGGCGAGCGTGCCAGCCGAAATGTCCTCAAGACCGGCAATCAGCCGCAGCAGGGTGGACTTGCCGCAACCCGACGGGCCGACAAAGACCATGAACTCGCCGGAGCGGATCTCCATGTCGACGCCCTTGATGACCTCGAGGGCCCCAAACGACTTGCGGATGTTGGAAAGCTGGATTTGGGCCATGGGGTTATCCTCCTATCCCTTGACGCCGCCGGCGGTGAGGCCGGAAATGATGCGCCGCTGGAAGATCAGAACCAGTATGACCAGCGGTACGGTGACGATGACCGAGGCGGCCATGATGCTGCCCCAGGGGATTTCGAACTGGCTGTCTCCGGAGAGCAGCGCGATGGCGACCGGCACGGTGCGCTGCGTGTTCGACGACGTGAAAGTGAGCGCGAAAAGGAACTCGTTCCACGCGGTGATAAAGGCGAGCAGGCCTGTCGTCACCAGAGCCGGCCACATCAGCGGCATGAAGACCTGCGTGATGATCACCCAGGAAGAAGCCCCGTCGACGATCGCTGCCTCCTCGATTTCAACAGGTAGGTCCCGCATGAAGGTGGTGAGCACCCAGACGGTGAACGGCAGCGTGAAGATCATATAGGAAAAGATCAGCGCGATCGGCGTGTTGAAGATCCCCATCCAGCGAATGAGTTCGAACAGGCCGGCGAGCACGGCGATCTGCGGGAACATCGAGACTGCGAGGATGGTGAGCAGCAGCAGCCCCCGCCCGCGAAACCGCACACGGGCAAGCGCGTAAGAGGCGGTAACCGCCAGGAACAGCGACAGCACCACCACCACGGTGGCCACCAGGAGGGAATTGCCAAGGCTGCGCACGAAACTGCCACGCGACAGCACGCTTTCGTAATTGCCGAACGTCACGCTCTTCGGCCAGTAACTGATGTCGAACAGCGCGCTGCCGGGTTTGAGGCTGGTGATGATGGCGTAGTAGAACGGGAAGACCGCAATAATCACGATCACCGCCACGAGCAGGTAGAAGGCGGATTGTTTGACGACCGTCGGCATCAGCGATCCCCTCCCGACAGGTTGACGCGTCCGAAGACGATGTAGAGCACCGTGATCGACGCGATGATCAGGAAGAGCATCGTCGACGCGGCCGCCCCATAGGCGAACTTGTCGAATTCGAACAGGTTCTCGCGCGCCATGACCGACATCGTCTTGGTCTGTGAATTGTTCGGCGTCAGCACATAGATCAGGTCGAAGATGCGCAGCGCATCGAGCATGCGGAAGATGATGGCGACCATCAGTGCCGGCCGGATGAGCGGCAGCGTGATCCTGAGAAACACCTTGACCGGATGCACCCCATCGATCTTCGCCGCCTCATAGATGTCCTGCGGCACCATCTGCAGGCCCGCGAGGATGAGCAGAGCCATGAACGGCGTTGTCTTCCAGACGTCGACGATCAGCACCGCGACCATCGCCGTCTCCGGATTGGCCGTCCAGGCGATCTTCTGGCTGATCAGGCCCAGATTGAGGAAGATGTCGTTCAAGATGCCGAACTGGTCGTTGAGCATCCAGGCCCACATCTTGGCAGACACGATCGTCGGTATCGCCCAGGGGATCAGGATGGCGGCACGGACCAGGCCGCGCCCGGGAAACTTGGCGTTCAGGACCAAGGCGACGACGAGGCCAAGCACCGTCTCGATCGAAACGGAAAGCAGGGTAAAACGCAAGGTATTCGCCACCGCACCCCACCAGGCCGGATCGACCAGCAACCCGCGCCAGACGGTGCGGCCGCTCTGCAAGGTGATCCAGGTCAGGTAGTTATTGAACCCGATGAACTCGGCACCGGAGAGGTTATTGAGGGTGGCGTTTGTGAAACTGAAATAGATGGTCCTGACCAGCGGCCAACCGGCCACCATGGCAAGCACGATCAAGGTCGGGGCGAGGAAGATCCAGGCGGATCGGGTGCGCTGTGCGCTGAGATCCGAGCCAGCGGCGGCTCTCCCCGCCCTTGGCTGCACGGCTCTCTCAACGGGCATGTCGGTCATGGGCAGTCCTCCCTGAAAGCGGTGAACGCCGGGCAACGTGAAGGCCGCCCGGCACCGAAATCACCAGCCATTGCCCATGAGTTCGTTGAGCTCGACCTCAAGGAGTTCGAGATTTTCCGCTGCGGTTCCCGACCCAGACAGCGTGTTGTGGACCGCACTCCAGAAGCGCGACGACACCTCGTTGTACTTCACCTTGGTCGTCGCTGACGGACGCGGCACGGCATCCTGGAAGATCGGCTTCCACTGCGGCATGAAGGGCTGGGCAGCCGCTACATCGGGATCGTCATAAAGCGCCGAGCGGGTCGGCAGGTTCGACAATTCGATGGCACGACGCTTCTGCACCTCGGCAGAGGTCAGGAACTTGACGAGTTCAATCGAGGCTTCCTGTTCTTCGGAATATTTCGACACCGCCAGATTCCAGCCACCAAGCGTTGAGGACGGCTTGTCGCCGGCTGCTGCAACCGGGAGCGTCGTTACGTCGAACTTGCCCTTGACCGCGCTGTCGTCGCCATTGCCGAGCGCAAAGGCATAAGGCCAGTTGCGCATGAAGACGGCATTGCCGGTCTGCCAGACGCCACGAGATTCCTCTTCCTGATAGGCCAGCACGCCGGGCGGGGAGATCGTGCCGATCCAGGATTTGGCCTGCTCGAGAGCGGCAGCGGCTTTCTCGTTATTCACCGAGATCGTGCCATCGGTCTCGACGATCTGCCCGCCGCCCGAAGACTTGATCCATTCCAGCGCATTGCAGGTCAAACCTTCATACGCATTCGCCTGGAAGACATAACCCCAGAGGTCCTTCTGCCCCGCCTCGCGCTCCTTGTCCTGAATCTCCTTGGCGACCGCCGCCATGTCGGCCCAGGTCTTCGGCACCTCTCTGCCGTATTTCTCCAGAAGATCCTTGCGGTAGAACAGTGCCGGTGCGTCGGTATACATCGGCATGGCGACAAGGCGGCCATCGGCCGTCTGGGACTCGATGATCGAGGGGAAAAAGTCGTTGATCGCATCTCCCGCCGCCGGCTTCAGATCAATGAACTGATCAGCAAGTTGAGGCGCCCAGACGACGTCCGTCTGGTAGACGTCGACATCCTTGTTGCCTGCGGCAAGCCACAGCCGGTACTGGGCGAACTGCTCCGAACTGGAGGGCGGCATGGTGACGAGCGAGATCTTGTGACCGCTCTTTTCCTCGAACTCGGTGAACAGCTTGCGCAGGAAGTCGAGATTCTTGCCGGTGGAATTGGCAGCGATCGAAATTTCGGCCGCCTGGACGGACCCGCACAGCGCGGTTGCCGCAATGAGTGCGGCGCTCAACAATGTCTTCATCGATATCTCCTCCCGAGAAACCAAAGACGTTTACGGCCTCCACAATAAAATTGAAAACGCTTTGGTTCCGGAAGACTGGCAAAAAACGAAAACCGAGTCAAATCATGTTCCATGTTTCCGCGTTCGGAGATTGCAAGCCAATGATAATAAGAAGATTTTTCGGAGTTGCGCTGGGTTCGTAGTGGAAAAGGCGCGGCAGACAGCAGCCCAGAAACGCTATCAACGAGCAGAAATTGTAATCGCTTTAAATCCCGAATAGGAAATCTTGCCAGAGGCCGCGCAGCCATGGGATAAGCACAGGAGGGATGCCAACAGGGATCTCGCGCAAGGACGCCAGCCACGCATGAAGCTCAAGGATTTCGCCCAGCACATCGGTCTGTCGCCGACAACCGTCAGCCGTGCCTTGAGCGGCTATCCGGAAGTCAGCGAGGCGACCCGCACAAGGGTGGCCAAAGAAGCTGCGCGGCTCGGCTATCGCCCGAACATCAATGCCGTGCGCCTGGCGACCGGCCGCGCCGGGGCGATCGGGGTCGTGATGAGCCGTGCCGGCGAATACCAGTTTTCCGAATTTCTGAGCGGCATGGCCGAGCGACTGAGTCCCGAAGACATCGATATCCTGATCACCCCGATGGCCGAGCAGGACAGCCGCGACGAGTTGCAACTCTACCGCCGGCTTGCCGAGAGCCGCCGTGTCGATGCCGTCGTCATCCACTCACCCCGCCCCAAGGACCCCCGAATTACGCTGCTCCACGAGTTGAAGCTGCCCTTCATCGTGCACGGCCGCTCTGCAACCGACGTGCCCCATGCCTGGCTCGACATCGACAACGAAGGCGCAATCTGTCGGGCGACCGAGCATTTGCTTGATCTCGGCCACCGCCGCATCGCCATGATCAACGGTCGAGAGGGACTGACGTTTACCCAGCATCGCGAGAAGGGCTACAGGTCGGCGCTGAGCGAACGCGGCGTTCCCTATGATGCCAAACTGGTGACCCACGGCAATTTTACCGACGAGATCGGTTTCCGCGTGGCTCGCGCCGCTCTTGAGCAGCGCCCGCGCCCGACTGCTTTCGTCGCCGGATCGATGATGAGCGCGCTCGGCGTCTACCGCGCCGCCCGCTCGATGAACCTCGTTGTCGGGCGCGACATCTCAGTCATCGCCCATGACGACGTCTTTCCTTATCTGACGGCGGAAAACATGGCCCCGTCGCTATCGACTACCCGCTCCTCGATCCGCGCTGCCGGCACCCGCATTGCCGACCTCCTGCTTCAGATGTTGGCCGGCCGCGAAGCGACAGACATTTCTGAACTCTGGCCGGTGGAACTGATCCTCCGCGAGTCCAGCCGCCCAGTTGCCAGGGAAGTGAGCGAATGAAGGACGGGAGTGAAGGGCGCATCGTCGTTATCGGCCATGTCAATCACGACCGCATCTGGCGGCTGACCGAACCCTTGCGTGCCGGTGGCCGTATCCTGTGGAGCAGCAGAAATACCCGGCTGGGTGGCGGCGGATATTTTACCGCGCGACGGCTGCGCGACCTCGGCCATCCCGTCGCGATCCTATCGAACCTGATGACCGATGATCACGGCGACCGGGCGATGGCAGATCTCGACGCGCTAGGCTTCGACACCTCGTTGATGACACGGTTGCCGGGCGATACCGACTTCGCCGACATCCTGCTCGACCCGATGGGAGAGCGCACGATCCTGTCGAACGAGCGCCGCCTGTCGCGCGAATTCGTACTCACAGCGCCGGTTTCGGATGCTACATTCTACGTCAACGCGCCCATCCTGCCAGACACGATCCTCACCGCACTGCATCAGGCGCGGCTGGTCGTTTCGCAACTGCCGCTGCGCCGTGCAGCGCCGCGCCCCGCAGATATCATGATCGGCTCCAAGGCCGATGTGCCCGCAAAGAGCATCAACGATTGCTGGTCGTTGGCGAGCGCACTTGCCGACGGCCGACTCCGTCATCTCGTGATGACGGACGGGCCACAAGCGATCTCCATCTATGACGGCACACGGGAAATCACGGTTGCAATCGAACAGCAGGTCGCCGTCCGCGACACGATCGGCGCAGGCGACAGCTTCAGCGGCGGACTGATTCACGCCTTGCTGTCCGGGATCGAAATCGTTGAAGCAGCGCGGATTGCTGCAGTTTTGACCGCCCAATGGCTCGCCAGCCGAGAACAGCAAACGGTCGCGATGACAACAGAAAAAACAGCGCTATAGCCAACTTTATTTGAGCGCCTTTCCGGAACCGCCCGCGAGCTCAGTGAGTTTGTGGGTACCGAACGGAGGAAGGCATGAACGAGTATCATTTCATCTGGAACCGGCCTGTTGAGCTGGAACTGCCTTGTGGCCTCACGCGACGCTTTCAGAATGCCTACGACGCGCTGGATTTTCTTGATGCCGAGTGGCCGACGCGCCGCGGGCCAGCCTATGAGCGCGCGATCCGCCTCTGCCAGAACGCCTTGCGCGGCGCACGGGCGGCAGAACTCGCCCGTGCCGCCTTCATCGCAGCGGCCGAGGAAGCCGGAATGCGCCTGGCAAGCGATCCCGGGCGTTTGGTCAGTTTCCTGCCACAGCGTCGCCAGGCCGTCGCCTGAGGCGACAACGACGACGTCGCCATGCACTTGGGAGAATGGAGACATATCTGTGTCGACGTCCAGGACATGTTTGCCCGCGACACCCCATGGCACGTACCGTGGATGAAGAAGGCGCTCCCGGCGATCGTCTCGATTGCTGAGGCAAGCCCGAGACGCACACTCTTCACCCGTTTTATTCCACCACCGACGGCAGACGCTGCCGTTGGCGCCTGGAAGGATTACTATCGACGCTGGTGGATGATGACCGGTGAGCCCTGCCCGACGAAATGGTCCAATTAATCCCGGAACTCAAAGCTCTCGTTCCGCCCGCAAGGGTGATCGATAAACCGGTTTACTCGCCTTGGCTCGACCAGACCCTGGCACGCCTTCTCGTCCGGGAGCATGTCGAAACTCTTGTTATCACCGGCGGCGAAACGGATGTCTGCGTCATGGCAACCGTGCTCGGCGCCATCGACCACGGCTTTCGGGTCGTTCTGGTAACCGATGCCGTATGTTCAGGCCTGGATGAGACGCATGACGCCTCACTCGCTCTACTTTCCAAGCCTTTTTCCGCGCAGATGACCACGCTGTCCACCGACGAGCTTCTCGCAGTCATTGCCGACCAAAGGTAAGCGGGTTAGCCCCGCTCCCCGGCTAATACCGCCACGGTCTGGCCTTCCAGCACGTTGCTGATCAGGATCCTCTTGGACACCGGCGAAACCTGGTCCGCCAGTGCGTCCCGCCACGTCATCTCGGCCAGTTCACCCGGAAGGGAAACGGACGTATCCGCCCAGAATTCAGCGGGGCCCAGCCCAGTGGCATCCGCCAACATCGCCAGAGGCAGCCGGCAGGCGATGGTAATGACTGCCTCGGAACCTGCTTGGCGTGCAAACGCAACGATGTGGTGGCTCTTGGCGCCGTCCACCTCAAGCGGGAGATAGCCTCCCTCCGCGAAAAGCCGCGGGTGCCGGTTGCGAAGGCGAAGCGCCCGGCCCACCAAAGCCTGCTTGACCCAGCCCGAAGCCAGGGCCTGCGGATCGGAAAAGGCAACCGGAGCACTCGGCTCGAACTGCGCCAGTGTTTCGAAAGGCGGAGGTCGGCGATTATCGGGATCAACAAAGCTGAGGTCGATCCCCTCACTGCCCTGGTAGACATCGGGAATACCGGGCGCCGTCAGTTTCACGACCGTCTGAGTGAGCCCGTTGATCAGGCCGGCGACGATAATCGGCTGGATGCGAGAAACGAAAGTCTCGACAAACGCGTGATGGTCGAGCAAGAGCCCGCGCACATAGTCGGTGACGGCACGCTCGTATTCCTCATCAACTGCATTCCAGTCGCTCCGAAGCTTCGCCTCGCGCAGCGACTTCTCCATGAAAGCTGAGAGTCGGTCAGCGAAATCGGCAAGCCCTTCGCGGTCATCGGCTGTCAGATCCACAGGCCAGTGGGCGATCAGCGCCTGGAAGATCATCCACTCGATTTCCGGCTCAGGCGCTGGTCCCTCGCTCAAGGTCTTGACCAAAGGCCGGGCGAGTTGCCGCCATGTGTGGATGAGAGGGCCCATAGCTTCGGCGTCTTCGGCGAAGGCGAACAGCCGGGCCCGCGCATCCTCGCCTCGCTTGGTGTCATGGGTGGACGATGCAGAAAGCCCGTGCGGCTGCTCCTTTGCCCGGCGCGCCATCTCCTGATGGAAATGGGCAAGCCCCTCATCCGGCGGCTCCAATTCTCCGCCCACTTCATTGAGCGCGAGGAATTCGCCATGGCGGAAGAAAAGCGTATCTTCAAGCGACTTGGCCATCAGCGGGCCGGTCAACTGCTGGAATCGCCGCCGCAGAACGGCCTCCCCCTCTCCTGCGGATGTGGCCTCCCCTTCGCCCTTCAGCAGTGCCACGATACGGCCAGCCGCCTGCCTCTCCTCCTCCGACAAATTGCGTGAAGCCTCGAGCAAAACCTCGTCGAGGAGAGCGGCATCCCCGGCTGATAGGCCATTGTCGCTGCCATATGTCCTGTAGCGTGGAAAGGCGAGGAGCAGTTCCTCAAGAGCCACCTGCACAAGCGGCTTGGGAAGACCAGTCAGTCGAGCTGCCTCGCGGCGCAGCGCTCCGACCTCGCCTGCGAAATTCACGCGGATCATCTGCCGCTTGGCGGCGCGCATCTCGAGCAGGATATCGGATGGCCCTCCGCTGACCTGCTCATAGGCCTTTCGAACGGCGCGAAAGCCATCCCCTTCCAGAAGTACGGGCACCTGGGCGGCGATGAACTCGTAACCAGTGGTGCCCTCTACCGGCCAGTCCTCGGGAAGGCTTTCGCCCGGCGCAAGGATCTTCTCCACCACGAGGTAGACGTCGGGCCCGATGGCTGCGCGCAATTTCGCAAGATAGGTCGCAGGATCTGCCAGTCCATCGACATGATCGATCCGCAGGCCTTGGACAATATCGTCGCAGACTAGGTCGAGCACGGTCTGATGCACGTCCTCGAACACGGCCTGATCCTCGACCCGCAAGCCGACCAGCCCGGCGATTTCGAAAAAGCGGCGATAATTCAGCCCCTCCGCAGCCTCGGTGTAATGCATCAAGCGCCAAGGCTGGAGGCTGTGCAGGAAGACCAGAAAGTCGGCATCGCGGGCCCGCGCAGCAAGCGCCCGCAGCAGAGGTTCGCAGTCGCCGCCGTTGCACAACGTCAGAACCTTTTCATGAAAGTCCGCGGCATTCTCAGCCTTCGCCGCTCGGCCGAGTTCCGCAAGCCGGGTGGCCATCGGGTCCGTCGCTTCGCTCAGTACGGCAGGATAGGTGGTAGGCGCCAGCGGATAGAGGCTGTCGAAATATTTGAGCGCCAGCCCCCCTTCGCTCCGGTCGAGCGCCAGGGAAAAGCCCCCTTCCATCACCACCTGCTCGAAGCTCGCCCCGAGAAAGGGCAGCGTCAGCTTCTGGTTCCAGTCGATATCGAAGTGGCGGGCATAGGGACTGGCCTCGCCCCAGGTAACGACGCTGCGCCACCACGGGTTTTCAAGGCTGGCCGCCATATGGTTCGGGACGATGTCCAGGATCAGGCCGAGGCCTTCTGCTTTCAAAGCCCGGGACAATCGCTCCAGCCCATCCATGCCGCCGAGGACGGGATCAATGAGGTTGGCGTCCGTGACGTCATAACCATGCGTCGAACCCTTTGTGGCAGCAAAGATCGGCGAGGCATAGAGATGGCTGATGCCGAGCCGTTTCAGATAGGGCACGAGTCCAATGGCACGATCGAAGTCCATCCCGTCGCGAAACTGCAGACGGTAGGTCGAGACGGGAATGGGCATGCTGACATCCTCGGGAGAAACTTTGGGCGACGCTGCGTAACGCCGCCAACCCCGGGTTGTTCCCAGCAGATCGCCTTAGTGCAGCTTGATCTCGCCGTCCACCTTGCGCCACTCGTTCGGCCCAATCAGCCGTTTGTGGCTGAAGCGCACGGAGTGCAGGTCGCCATCGAGATTGGTCCGCCAGAAATCGAGAAACTTCGTCATCTGCGGGAAATCAGGCGCCAGATCGTAATCCTGCCAGAGGAAGGTCTGCAGAACGGAGCGAAAGTCGGGCAGCCGGTAAAGGATGTGTGCGGTGGTGAGGCCGTATCCCTCCATCTGGAGAGTAAAGTCTTTGGATGATGTCATGCGTTTCCCTCATGTCGTTGACGATAAAAAGTTTGACAAAACTGCGTGAAATGGCAAGAGGGTCGCAAAAATTGTGATGATAAATCAGGCTGTTAGCAGCAAACCTACGAGAGTGCTGATTTTTTTCATCAGCCCCTCTTGAAACAAAAAATCGGAAAAACCAGATCATCGCGCGCCGGATGCCTCACATGGGTCCGGCGACCCGTCCGGACCCCATCCGGTCCGGCCTTTGGGGACGTTCAATTTTGTTTGTCCAGGAGGAAAACATGAAGTTCCGTCCGCTGCACGACCGCATCGTCGTCCGCCGCGTTTCGTCCGAGGAGAAGACCAAGGGCGGCATCATCATTCCCGACACTGCCAAAGAAAAGCCGCAGGAAGGCGAAGTCATCGCCGTCGGCCCCGGCGCTCGCAACGACCAGGGCCAGATCGTCGCGCTCGACGTGAAGGTCGGCGATCGCGTTCTCTTCGGCAAATGGTCCGGCACTGAGATCAAGATCGACGGCGAAGAGCTGCTGATCATGAAGGAAGCCGACGTCATGGGCATCATCGAAGTCCAGGCCGCAGAAAAGAAAGCCGCCTGAGAACTATCAGTCATCATTTGCCTTTGAGGAGTGAACCATGGCTGCAAAAGAAGTGAAATTCCACACCGATGCCCGCGAAAAAATGCTTCGCGGCGTCGATATCCTCGCCAATGCCGTGAAGGTGACGCTGGGTCCCAAGGGCCGCAACGTCGTCATCGACAAGTCCTTCGGCGCGCCCCGCATCACCAAGGACGGCGTCTCGGTCGCCAAGGAAATCGAGCTTGAGGACAAGTTCGAGAACATGGGCGCGCAGATGCTGCGCGAAGTGGCCTCCAAGACCAATGACCTTGCCGGTGACGGCACCACGACCGCAACCGTTCTGGCCCAGGCCATCGTCAAGGAAGGCGCCAAGGCCGTGGCCTCCGGCCTCAACCCGATGGACCTCAAGCGCGGCGTCGATCTCGCCGTTGAAGCCGTTGTGGCCGAACTGAAGGCGAATGCCCGCAAGATCTCCAACAATGCGGAGATCGCCCAGGTCGGCACCATCTCCGCCAATGGCGACACCGAAATCGGCCGTTACCTGGCCGAAGCGATGGAGAAGGTCGGCAATGACGGCGTGATCACCGTCGAGGAGGCAAAGACGGCCGAGACTGAACTCGAAGTGGTCGAGGGCATGCAGTTCGACCGCGGTTACCTCAGCCCTTACTTCGTCACCAATCAGGAGAAGATGCGCGTCGAACTCGACGAGCCCTATATCCTGATCCACGAGAAGAAGCTGTCGAACCTGCAGGCCCTGCTTCCTGTTCTCGAAGCTGTCGTCCAGTCCGGCAAGCCGCTGGTTATCATCGCCGAAGACGTCGAAGGCGAAGCGCTCGCCACCCTCGTCGTCAACAAGCTGCGCGGTGGCCTGAAAGTTGCAGCCGTCAAGGCTCCGGGCTTCGGCGATCGCCGCAAGGCCATGCTCGAGGACATCGCGATCCTCACCGGCGGTACGGTCATTTCCGAAGACCTCGGCATCAAGCTCGAGAACGTCACCCTCAACATGCTGGGCCGTTCCAAGAAGGTGTCGATTGAGAAGGAAAACACCACGATCATCAACGGCGCCGGCTCCAAGACGGAGATCGATGGTCGCGTGGCCCAGATCAAGGCGCAGATCGAGGAGACCTCCTCCGACTACGACCGCGAAAAGCTGCAAGAGCGCCTGGCAAAGCTTGCTGGCGGCGTCGCCGTCATCCGCGTCGGCGGCTCGACCGAAGTCGAGGTGAAGGAGAAGAAGGACCGCGTCGACGACGCCCTGCATGCGACCCGTGCGGCCGTCGAGGAAGGCATCCTGCCCGGCGGTGGCGTTGCCTTGCTCCGCTCGGTCAAGGCGCTCGAGAACCTGAAGGCCCCGAACGACGACCAGCGCGTCGGCATCGACATCATCCGCCGCGCCATCGAAGCCCCGGTTCGTCAGATCGCCGAAAATGCCGGTGCCGAAGGCTCGATCATCGTCGGCAAGCTGCGCGAGAAGGCTGAATTCGCCTATGGCTGGAACGCCCAGACCGGCGAATATGGCGACCTCTTCGCCCAGGGCGTCATCGACCCGGCCAAGGTGGTGCGCACCGCGCTGCAGGACGCAGCCTCCGTTGCAGGCCTCCTCATCACCACCGAAGCGATGATCGCCGAGAAGCCGAAGAAGGAAGCAACCCCGGCCATGCCGGCAGGCGGCATGGACTTCTAAGGCCAGGAAGAACGGAATACGGGAGGGCCGCTCTCTTGGGCGGCCCTTTTTTCTGGTGGATGGCAGGGACCTCAGGCGGCCAGCGAAATTGGGCTTAGACCTTCAAACGTCGGACGGGCAAGGTAATAACCCTGTATGAGATTGACGCCGAGATCCGTCAGCACCTCCATCTCGTCCGCCGTCTCAACGCCCTCGCAAACGACGGTGACGCCAAGATCATGCAGCATGGCAAGGGTGTGGCGCACGACCACCTGCTTAATGCTATCGGTATCGATGCCACGGATCAGATCCATGTCGAGCTTCACCAGATCAGGCTGGAACCGCGTTAGCAGGTTTAAACCCGAATAGCCCGCTCCAAAATCGTCGATCGCCGTCTTGAAGCCGATTTCGCGATAGCTCCGCAGAATGTTGAGGATGTGATCGGTGTCGAGCTTCTCGACCTCGGTGAATTCAAAAATGATCCGGTCCAGCGGAAAGTCCGTCCGACGGGCAGTCTCAAGGGTCTGGCGGATGCAGGCACGCGGCTCGTAGACCGCATTTGGCATGAAGTTGATCGAGAGATGCGGCATATCCGTCCGCGGGAAGAGGCGGCTCGCCAGTTCGATCGCCCGCACCCGGCATTGCTGGTCGAAAGCATAGCGGTTGTCGGGATCGATGAGGGAGAGCACGCCATAGGCACCGCTGCCATCCGCGCCCCGAACCAGGGCCTCATGAGCAAAGACCTGCCTCGACCGCATGTCGACAATGGGCTGGAAGGCCATCGAAAAATCGCGTTCGAACTTCGCTCCGCCTCGGCAACCCTGACACGACACCTGAACACTCCTTCAATACCGGTTTCGAGAAAAACACGTGTCGCTTAAGGAAGGTTGAAGGCGCTACGCAAGTACTTCCAAATTTTGCAACCCTCCGCGACGGCTTGTGCGTGATCTTTTTTGGGCATCGCTTCATTAGTTCGTTTTATTCAAATATGCTTGATTTCGTAGCCGATTCGAGACGGCTGCGGGGCTAAATGACTTAGCTGGGGATGCGGACATGACTGACCATACGGAAATCGAGACCTGGGCAATGGTGCGGGCGCAGCAGATCGTCATGCAACAGGGGGCGAACCTGGTGGTTGCAGCCCAAAGGCTGGATCACAGGAAAACCACTGCCAATACCTACGCCCTGAGGGC
The DNA here is from genome assembly GCF_006443685.1 of Rhizobium glycinendophyticum. Taxonomy (NCBI): domain Bacteria; kingdom Pseudomonadati; phylum Pseudomonadota; class Alphaproteobacteria; order Hyphomicrobiales; family Rhizobiaceae; genus Peteryoungia; species Peteryoungia glycinendophytica. The sequence goes on from NZ_VFYP01000003.1 coordinate 237,762, forward strand.
GGCAATCATGAAATCGCTGGTCGAAGCCCTCTCCTCCCCTCCGGCTGGAATGCTCAGCCAGATGCAGGCGGGGGAGTAACCCGGTTCCAAACGATAGACGCCGCGCCTGCGAGGCAGAATACGGCGTCTTCTCCTTGGGAGGATCGGTAAGGGGCCCGCAGAGGCTGCCGGCTTTAGTTTTTATTGGGCAGACGCTTCGGCGGCTGCAAGCTGCCGGCGGCGCTTGGCCCGCCAGCCAAGCAGAGCAGGCAAAACAGCGACAGCAATTGCGAGTGCCCACAACACCAGCGAAATCTTGCTCTGGAACAGGATGGAGATATCTCCGCCGCTGATCGCCAAGGCATTGCGCAGATTGACCTCCATCACCTTGCCCAGAACGAAGCCGAGAATGATCGGCGCCATATCGAAGCCTGCCTTGCGCAACAGCCAGCCCGCAAGACCGATCGCCAGCATCAGGTAGATCGCGAAGATCGATGCATGCGTTGAGTAAACGCCGATGACCGAGAGCACGAGAATACCGGGCACCAGGATCCAGTTCGGCATGGTCAACACGCGGGCGAAGATGTTCACCAGTGGCAGGTTGAGCGCGAGCAGGATGAAGTTGCCGACGAACAGCGAGGCGACGAGACCCCCGACGATTTCCGGCCGTTCGACGAGAAGCATCGGGCCGGGCTGGATGTTGTAAAGCATCAGCGCGCCCATCATGACGGCCGTCGTGCCGGATCCCGGAACACCCAGCGTCAACATTGGCACGAAAGCGCCTGCAGCCGTTGCATTGTTGGCCGCTTCTGGAGCTGCAAGGCCCCGCACATCACCGTGGCCGAACGTTCCTTCGGTGTCGGAGATCCTCTTTTCTGTCGTGTACGAGACGGCACTGGAGACCGATGCCCCAGTTCCCGGCAGTACGCCGACAATGAAGCCGATGAAGGAGCCGCGCAATGTGGCGCCCATGCTCTTCACCACATCCGACATCCGGGCCGTCATGCGGCCGAGCTCGCGGATCACGGTGACGCCATTGGTCTGGTGCTCCAGGATCAGCATCGCTTCGGAGATCGAGAAGAGACCGATGACCAGGGTCACGAACTCGATGCCATCGCCGAGTTCCGGTTCGTTGAAGGTGAAGCGATAGGCGCCGGAAGTGGCATCTAGACCGACGGTGGCAAGCATGAGGCCAAGCACGCAGCCAATCAGGGTCTTGGTGGGCTGGGAGCCGACCATCGAACCGAGGGTCGCGAACGCGAACACCATCAGCACGAAGTATTCGGCAGGGCCAAAGCCGATAGCGAGGCCAGAGAGCAGCGGCGCGAAAAAGGCGAGGCCGATGACACCAATGATCCCGCCGATGAAGGAGGCGATACCGGACAGCGCCAGCGCTTCGCCGGCGCGTCCCTGCTTCGCCATCGGATAGCCGTCCATCGCCGTCATCACGGCACCGGCATCTCCCGGCACGTTGAGCAGGATGGACGAGATGCGGCCGCCATATTCGGCACCGCAATAGACCGAGGCGAGGAGGATCATCGTGCTTTCGGCGGGCAAGCCCATCGAGTAGGCGATCGGCATCAAAAGCGCGATGCCGTTGATCGGGCCGATGGCCGGCAGCGCACCGACCAGGGTGCCGATGAAGCAGCCGATGAAACCGATCAGCAGGTTCTGCCAGGTGAGGGCAATGCCGAAGCCATGCCAGAGATATTCGAAGCTCATGAAACGATCCTTTCAGGTCCTGGCGACGGTCAGCCGAAAATCGCGCCGGTCGGCAGATAGACCTCGAGCAAGAAGGAGAAGATGAACCACCAGAGGGCGGCATGAACGACACCGCCGATCAGCGACAGTTTGAGCGGCGCGCCAAAGATCCAGCCGGTGACGGTAGTCAGGAGAAAGATCGCCGCGGCAAAGCCCAGCGGTTCCATCAGCGCCACGCTGACGATCAGTGCGACGGGAACGGCGAGCACCCGAACGAGCGACTGCCCGGTCGGGAAACCTTCTGCCGAACCCGGAAACTTCAGATAGAGGAGCGCGAGCAAGCCGAGCAGGACCGAAAGCATTACCGGCACGACACGTGGCCCGAGCGGATCCGAGGAGAAGGCATATTCGATCATGCTGCCGCCAATGCCATAGGCGGCCGCAAGCAAGAGCAGGACCAGCGCACTGATGCGTCCGATCAACTGATGGGTTCTCGTGTTTTCCGACATGTGTGATCTCCTGACTTGAAAGCAAGCCCGGTCCCACGGACGTATCCAGGGGCTTCAAGCCTTCAGCCTCGGCTGCGACAGATTGAATTTTGAAGCGTTAAGCCGCCCCGAAGTGAGGCGAGCAGAGCGATGCGGCCCTTAAGGACCGCATCGCATCGGGATCAGAAGCCGGCTTCTTTCGCCAGGATCTTGAACTTCGCGACGTCGCTCTTGACGCGGTCATCGAAGTCCTTGCCGACCAGCGTGAACTCGAACAGGCCGCGCGTCTCGCGTTCCTTGGCGAATTCCGGTGTCTTGCTCATGGCGTCGAAGGCATTGACCCACCAGTCGTAGTCGGCGTCGGAAACGTCCTTGCCGACATAGAAGCCGCGCCACACCGGCCACTCGATGTCGAAGCCCTGCTCCTTTGCCGTCGGGATATCCTTCAACTCACCCGGCAGCCGCTCTGGCGACATGACGGCGAGGATGCGGACCTTGCCGGCAAGGTGGTGCTTGCCCATTTCCGCAGCGTCGCCGGAACCCACCTGCACATGGCCTCCTTCGAGGGCTGTCAGCACAGCGCCACCGCCTTCAAGGGCGACGTAACGCATCGTCTTCGGATCCTGCTCGGCAGCCTTGGCGATCAACGAACCCTTCATCCAGTCCTGCGACCCCACTGCACCGCCGCCGGCAATCGCAAAAGTCGTCGGATCGGCTTTGTAGGCGGCGACCAGGTCGGCCATCGTCTTATAGGGCGAGTCGGCATTGACCACGATCACGCCGAAGTCCGCGCCCAACGCACCGAGCCAGCGGACGGCACTTTCGTCATACTGGCCGAACTTGCCCTGAGCGATCAGCAGCGCTGAGCCGGAGGATGCGGCCGTAATCAGGTTCGGATCGGTGGCACGCTTGGAGATGACGTGGTTGTAGGCAACGGCGCCGACGCCGCCTTCCATGTAGGTGACCGCCATCGGCTCCTTGATCTGCTTGGTCTCGAGCAGGGCATTGGCCGCAAGGCGGCAGGTCAGGTCGAAGCCACCGCCCGGCTTGGCGCCGGCGAGGCATTCAGGCTTGGTCGGCTCGGCCATGGCTGAGGTCGCGGCAGCAAGCCCGATCAGGGCCGCACCGGCCAGGAATTTCATCGTGTTGCGGATCATCATTCTCTCCCGAATGTCTGAGCTTTCCTCGGACAATCCCCGCGCAAGGCAACGGAAGAACCGCACGCGAATGATCATCCGCATGGTCCTCAAGGCGATGGCGTTGGGATCCTCCCCAAATGCCGGCAAGAGCTTCCTCCTCGCGCCGGCCGGACATTGATAGGCCTCAATCCTGTCACGATCCTGTCAAACCCGTTAACCGCGTGACAGCACGACCGGCACCGCTTGATCGCCGTCTCCAGACATGCGACCGTCGGCCATGCGCATTCTGCTCGTGGAAGACACGCTCGATGTCGGCGAGGCCATCAGCCGCCGCTTTGAAACCATCGGCCACACGGTCGATTGGCAGACGGACGGCCGTGCCTCCTCGGAAATCCTCGATTTCACAGAATATGATCTGGTCATCCTCGACGTGATGCTGCCGGGCCTGGACGGCTTCTCGATTCTCAAACGCCTTCGACAGAACAAGAATCCGGTACCGGTGCTGGTCCTCACTGCCCGCTCTGAGATCGATGATCGGGTAGGGGCGCTCGATCTCGGCGCCGACGACTACCTCGTCAAACCCTTCGATTTTCGCGAACTGGAGGCACGTGCGCGTGTCCTGATGCGCCGTAGCAGTGGCGGTGAGGCGACCAATATCATTGTCTGCGGCGACGTGCTGCTCGATCGCTCGCAGCGCTCGGTGCGCGTCGGCAAGCGCGAGGTACAGTTGAAGCGTCGCGAAATGACGCTGCTTGAAATTCTGGCAAGCCGTCCGGGGCGCATCTTCAGCAAGGAGCAACTGCTCGACCAGTTGTTCGGCTTCGAGGAAGCGGCGGGCCCAAATGCCATCGAACTTTACGTCGGCCGTCTGCGCAAGAAGCTGGAGGGTGCCAAGGCCCGGATTGTGACCGTGCGCGGCATGGGCTATCAACTGGTGTCCGATGCAGAGGACTAAACCCTCCCTCTTTTCGCGGCTCGTCCTGCGTGTCGCCCTGGTTCTCGCCGGAGGCGCTGCTGTGCTGATGACAGCCGCATGGCTTTATGCGCGGGCAGCAGCCGACGAAGCCTATGATCGGCTCTTGCAAGGCGCGGCGATCCAGATCCTCGACAGTCTCGTCATCGAGGACGGCAAGATCGCCGTCAACCTGCCCCCTAGCGCCTTCGAATTGCTGGGGCTCGCCCCGCGCGATCGCATCTTCTACCGCGTCATCGCGCCGGACGGAAAGACGCTCACCGGCTATGACGATCTCGCTGCCAGCACCGACAAGGAACACAGCTTGAACGGTCTACTGTTGGAAACGAGCCGCTACCGCGGCCAGCCGGTGCGCCTTGTCCAGACCAGCCGCGCGATCTCCGATCCGAGCATTGGTGGCTGGGCGCATGTCTTGATCGCCCAGACCACCGAGGCCCGGCAGGCACTCACGACGGAGCTCACCACCCGGGCCCTGATCCTGGTGATGATCATGAGCCTGCTGGCGCTCGCCGGTACCGTGCTTGCAGTCCGGTATTCGCTGCGCCCGCTGGATGCCCTCGGCGCGACCCTTCGCCGACGCGATTCCCAGGATCTGACGCCGCTGGCCGTGGACGTGCCGCGCGAATTGGCGCCCTTCGTCGACTCCATCAATCACTTCATGCGCCGGCTGGACGAGCGTCTGAAACTTCTACAGCGCTTCATCGCCGACAGTGCGCACCAGATCCGCACCCCGCTTACCGCCCTCTCCGCCCAAGTGAGCCTGATCGACGAAGAGGCGCTATCGGAAGCAAACCGCCGCCACCTGAGCCGTGTGCGCAACCGCACCACCGAACTCGCGCGCTTCACCACGCAACTGCTCAACCACGCCATGGTGATTCATCGCTTCGATTCCGCACAGCTCTCGCCGCTCGATCTCACGGACGTCGCCCGCAAGGCTTTCCGGGCGGCTGTGCCGATCACCATCGATCCGGATACTGTCGTGTCTTTTGAAGCGCCCGACGAAACGCTGACGATCCTCGGCGACGGACTGAGCCTGCGAGAGGCCATCGTCAACATTATCGACAATTCGCTGCGCCACGGAACGTTGTCGAAGCTCGAGGTCCGGGTGACCAAACGCGGCGACTTCGGTCTCGTCGAGGTCGAGGATGACGGCCCCGGCATTCCGCCGGCGGACTGGTCGCATGTCACCCAACGCTTCGTGTCATCCAAATCGGGCGAAGGCAGTTCCGGTCTCGGTTTCGCCATTGCCTCGGAAGTCGCCGGTGCATTGCGGGGGGCGCTGTCCTTTCGCGAGAAGACACCGGACCGCGGCTTCACCGTCGTCCTCGAACTGCCCCTGCTGCGGAGGGAAAACGCATGATGGCGGCCCGCTTCCTGACGTCTCTTCTGCTTCTGGGCGTAAGCCTTCTGTCGGGCCCGAACGCAGCACGAGCCCTCGAGGGTGAACGTGTCGTATTTCCCGCCCTTGCTCCCGAACAGGCGCGTCTTGTCGTCAACGGGGCGACCGATGCCGACGCAATGAAGCCTCTGATCCTCGACTTCCAGCAACTGGCGCCGGAGGTGACGGTCGAGTTCAACGACTACGTCACCAACGACCTGTTTCGCGAGGCCGAGGCCGCCTGCCGCAACAACGCGGCCTATGGCGACCTCTTGCTCTCTTCCTCTGTCGACCAACTGGTGAAGCTTGCCAATGACGGCTGTGCGCAGGATCATAGATCGCAGGAAACCGAACGGGTCGCCTCGTGGGCAAACTGGCGCGATGAAGTCTTCGGCTTCACCTTCGAGCCTGCCGTCATCGTGTATGACGGCAGACGTGTGCCTCCCGAGGATGTGCCCCGCTCTCATGTGGAGATTGCCGAACTCCTGCGCGCCAAGCCGGACCTTTATCGCAACCGCATCGGCACCTATGACGTCCGCGTCTCCGGCATCGGCTATCTGCTCGCCTTTCACGACGCGCTTCAGGCGCCGACCACCTATGGCCGCCTGCTGGAAAGCTTCAGCCGCGCCGACGTCGTCACACGCTGCTGCAACAGCGAGGTCCTGGGGGAGATCGCCAATGGCCGGCTGCGTATCGCCTATAACGTGCTCGGCTCCTATGCCTATGCCGCGTCACGGCGCAATCCGGATCTGCGCGTGGTGATTCCGCGTGATTATGCGCTGATCCTGTCGCGCGGCGCGCTCATCCCGGAACAGGCACCCAATCCCGGTCTCGCAAAACGTTTTCTCGACTATCTCCTGTCACCGCGCGGACAGAAGGTGGCCCGCGAGAAAGCCTTCTTCTTCTCCGAAGATGCACCACTGCCACCCGATGTCGACGGCCCCATGTCGCTGATCGAATCCGGCATCGGACGCCCGATCCGCATCGGACCGGCTTTGCTGGCCGCGCAAGACCAGGCAACCCGTGACCGCTTCATCGCCAACTGGTCGTCGCTCTTCTCGCCCACACCACCCTGATCCCGCAACGAAATAGCCGCCGGCGATGTCCCGCCGGCGGCTTTGAACTTGGCTGATCCTTGTGTCGCGGATCAGGCGGCGCGGTGATGGGGCGCGCTTACCCGTGCACGGCCTTCCGGCGCCAGCTTGAACTGGTTGACCAGTTGCATCAGCGCATCCGCCTCGTCCGCCAGCTGGCGGGTGGCGGCATTCGTCTCCTCGACCATGGCGGCATTGCGCTGGGTCATCTGGTCCATCTCATTGACCGAGGAATTGACCTCGCCGAGCGCATTCGACTGATCGCGGCTTGCCCTAGCGATGACAGAGACGCGTTCCGCAACTGTGATGATGTTCGCCGAGATTTCGGCCAAAACCGATCCGGTCTGCTGGACCAATTTGGAACCCGACGACACCTCGGTGCTGGACTTGTGGATCAGGTCCTTGATCTGCTGGGCAGCTCCGGCGGAGCGCTGTGCAAGCTCGCGCACTTCCTGCGCGACAACCGCAAACCCCTTGCCTGCTTCACCGGCACGCGCCGCCTCGATGCCGGCATTGAGCGCGAGCAGATTGGTCTGGAAGGCGATCTCATCGATGACATCGATGATCTGTACGATCTGGCCCGACGCATCCTCGATCCGTCCCATGGCGTCAATCGCGCTCGCGACAACTACGGACGAGGTATCAGCCCGACCCTTGGTGTCGGCCACGATCGCATTCGCCTGTTCGGCTTGTTCCGCCGACTGCTTGACGGTCACCGTGATCTCGTCGACGGCAGCCGCGGTCTCTTCGAGCGATGCCGCCTGCTGCTCCGTGCGCTTGGCAAGCTGGTCGGCCGCACTGCTCATTTCGGCGGCATTGCGCTGGATCATGTAGGTATTCGAGCGGATCTGCGTCATCGTATCCTGCAGATGCTCCAGCGACTGATTGAAGTCGGTGCGCAGCTGCTCGAGACGACCGTTGAACGGCGTATCGATGGTTTCGGAGATGTCCCCCTTGGCCAACCGGCCGAGACCGGCTGCAAGTGCATTGACGGCGAAGTTGATCTGCCGGTCGATCTCCTGCTTTTCGAGATCGTTGCGGCGACGTTCTTCCTCGGCCTCAGCCCGTTCGGCTTCGCTGCGGCTCTCGATTTCGATCTTGGAGAGGGCGTTCTGCTTGAACACGCCGAGTGCACGGGCCATTTCGCCGATCTCGTCGACGCGGCTCTCGCCGTTGATCTTGGTATCCAGGCCACCTTCTGCCAGACGGCGCATGGCACCCGTGATCTGGCCGATCGGACCCTTGAAGGTCAGGACAAGACCGATACCAGCAAAGATCGAGATCAGGATGCCGATGCCGGTCGCGCCAATCGAAATGGAGTTGGCATCGCGACGTTCTTCGCCGGCCGACACCTTCTGCATTTCCGCAAAGGTGGTGAGCTGCTTCCAGATCACGTTGAGGTCGGAACCAGCCTGATCGTAGCTCGCCTTGCGCGCCTGGCTGACCTTGACGAGTTCGACGCTGGCACCGGCCATGGTCTCGATCGCAGGCGTCAGCTCTTCCTTGACCTGCATGAAGATCGGCTGGTCGGCAGCGCTGGTACCCAGCATATCGAGCGAGGCCTTGAGGGCCTTGAACTGCTGGTCGAGCAGCGCGCGGTTGTCATCAGTCGGCTCCAGCAGGAAGCGGGCCATCATGATCTGCAGACCGTAACCCGCCGACATCAGCTGGCGACCGTCATTGATGACAGCCTGCGCCTTGGCGAGCGGAGCGTCGAGTTCACCGAACTTGATCGTCGCGTCCTTCATCTTCTGCTGGGCGGCAAGGCCCAGATAGGAATTCAGCTGTGTGAAATTGCGCAGCGTCCCCTGCAGTTCCGTGATCACCGCATCGGAGCGATCATTAGCATCGAGGACCGCCTTCAACTGTCCGGCAATCTTGTCCAGCGTCTTCGCTGCAGACTTGTTCGCCTGGGGCAAAATATTGGCCAGCATCTGCTGCCGCGACACGATTTCGGGAAGACGGGCCGAAATGACGGCAAATTTCTCGTCCGGTGTCTTCGCCTTGGTAAAGGCCGAATTCGTTTCGCTGAGGAACGTCCCCGAGCTGCGGATACCTTCTGCGTCGCGCAGCATCGACTTGGCGGCCGCGTCATCAGCCTGAACGGCCTTTTCCATGTCGGTCATCGCGGCGGTGATCTTGTCCTGCGAATCCACGACCTGCGCATTGCCCTTTTGCAGCGATGCAACCAGCGCGGATTCGGATTCGTGCAGCCGCCACAACTCGTCGGTGCGGGCGACGACGGTATCGACCAGCGCACGAGCCTGCTCGAGTTCGGAACGGCCGTCAGCATCTGCGGATAGTTGCGACAATGTCGTCTGGAGATCCTGCTGCTGCTGCTTCAGGCGCGTCGTCACATCATCGCGCGACTGCGGGGTCGTGTTTTCCAGGAAGTCGGTCATGGAAGCGGAGACATCACGGAACCCGCTGAGCGACTGCAGCACGCTGTTCGAAATCTCGATCCGGCCTTGCAGGAGACCCGAGGCATAGAGGCCCGTGAAGCCGACGGCCGAAATGCTCACGACAAAGGGCAGGATGAAAATCAGAACCTTGGTCTGGATGTTGAAACGGGACAGGATGCGGTCGATGAACACGTTCTAATTCTCCTCGGACACTGCGGGCGAAGGCCGGCGCGCGCCTTAATCAATCCTCTAAGAATGAATGGGGAAAACTAACATCGACTTAATTAGCACCCCCGGAATTCGCTACGCATATGCAGCAAAGTCGTGATGGGGCTGTCACAGAAACCGACTGCCGAAGAACCACGCCCCGCAGTCATCGTCATGATCGAGTTGAGGAAAGCGCCCGTAGGTTAGGGCGCCACTGCGGCTCGCGCGGGCGGCGAAACCGGCACATCCATGCCGTCTGGCGAAGCGACCCAGCGGCTATCTCCGGCATAACGCCAAGCCATGCGGCCCTGCTCGTCAAGGGCGTAAAGATGAAGCCAGGTGTTGTCGAACAGTGCCCGCACCCCATCGTGCCGTTGAAGGATCGCGGCAATCGCTTCCCTGGGCGCTTCGACGGCCACAGTCAGACGCAGCGGTTCGTGCAGATAGGCAGCACCGTCATGTACCGATTGCCACGGCAGGCCCGCCCGCAGCTTGCCGCCATTCCCTTCCAGAACGCCGATGCCACCGACGACATTGTGCAACAGCTTGTTGCCGGCGCCGAAGAGTGAAGGTGCGACGGTCGAGCCGAAATACTGGAGGCTGATCCAGCTCGCAACAACCACGGGAGCCGTGAGGATCAGTTCGAGGACCTTGAAGCCCTCGTCCTGTCGCCAGACGTAGTCATGCAGGAAGGCCCGGCCATCGAGTGCCTTTCCTTGTGTACGCGACCGGGGTGCGGCGATGAAGGCGCTGCAGCCGGCAAGCCCCAGTTCCGGCCGCACCTGCGACCAGTCGCTGCTGCGCGAAGCCAACGATTGTGCGGAAGCGCCAGCGAGCTTGACCGCGCGCTCGGCCCGCGCCAATTGACCCGACTGCTCCAGCCAACGGCGGATCTTGTGAAGGTCGCTAGCATCCACCTCTGTCTCTAGATCTCCGTGGAAGACCGTGACCGCATCCGTTGTGGTGTCGTGCAGCCCGGCCAGAAAGACCGTATCCGCCGGGATGTTGAGCCCCTTCTGCCCGAGCCTTTGCCGCACCGCCGGATCGTTCAGAAGGCTCGCGAGCAGCCGCGCATTCACATCTCCCGCATGGCCGCCACAGGCACCGCAATGCAGGGCGCTGGCAAAGGGGTTGTTGACGACATTGGCCCCGTGACCGGCAAGCAGGACGAAGCGGGCGAAGCCTTTGGTGAGCGACATGGCCCGCAACACGGTTTCGGCCGCAGCCGCCCGTGCTTCGATGTCGAGATGGGGCGAGAAGCGGGGGGCAGTATTGTCATACCCTTTTCCCTTGCCGAAGCCGAGCCCGTCGCGCAGGAGCTTGGTCACATAGACCGGGCCCATCGCCTCGACAAAGGCGAAGGACGATACGGCAGCGAGTTTGAACCGACCCCAGGCCCGGATCGCCCGGGCGCTAAAGCGTGCCTGCCGATCAGCTTCGTCATCTGTGTCAACAGCCGTGCAGCTGAAAACCGAGGGCTTGAGCAGCACTGGAAGCCGATGCTCGGCAACATCGGAGGCAAAGCCGCGATGGCTGACACCGAGCCCGAAGAAACCGGCAAAACCAAGTGTCCGGATGCTTGGATCCACGCTTTCCAAACCCCGGCGGAAGACTTCCGAGCGGACGTCGATGCAGAATGCCGCCTGCAAGAATGGCCGCACTTCGGCCGCGGGCGTGGACGAGGCCGGCACCGACAGCATCTGCCCGAGACGCCGCTGCGCGGCCCGTTCCGCCGCCAGCTGCAAGACACCATCGATCACAGTTGTCTGGTCCGCGGAAACCGGTGCGCAATGCGCCCGCCGGATGCTGCGCCAGTCGTTTTCGATGCCCGGTTGGTAGAGTGCATAGAGCGCCTCTTCAAAAACCAGCCGAACGGCCAGCAATTCGAGCACCGTCGTCTCTGTCCGCCCCTCCAGTTCCGCCTTCCACTGCAGGTGACGGGCATGTTGGGCCCAGCCGCCAAGACCGAGAAGCAATTGGTGAAAATAAGTGCCCGGATCGCGACCGAACCCGAGCCGGACAGCCGCCCGTTCGATCGCGCCCTGCGCCGTCTCCGGCGTCTCGGTGACGAACGCGCCGAAACCGGTCAGGCCGCAGATTTCGGGCGTGAGGTCATGAGTCGCGAAGGCGCGCCAGGCGGCATAGAGCCCATTGCGTGTTGAGGCAGCCCACAGTGCCTGTCCTTCGTCGAAGAAACCTGCGGCAAAATTACCGATGCGATCGGCGATCACGGCCGGCCAGTCCTGACCCGAATGGCGCGCCGCAAGCTCGGCCACCGTCGGCAGCGGTTGCAGCGGCCCCGTGTCTTCGGCGATGGCTGCCTTGAGTGCCGCCAGATCAAGCCCGCAACGGCTTGCCGAAATCGCGGACAGAAAATCGTCATCCGAAATTTCGCCAGCGGCGATCTTCTCGCGGTAATGCTTGCGGGGCAGTGCCAGCCGCACGCCACCGATCCGCTCGAGACGCGATGAAGTTGTCTCAAGGCTTTCGCCAATCTGGGCAAGGAAGGGATTGACGGCAACCGTGGCCGTCAGCGGCCAGGCAGGCGGGATGGCGCGGACAGCCTGTTCAGCCGCCTGTGCAAGAGCCTCGCCATGCAGGGTATCGACGGTGGTGAGATCGTTCATCGGTTCACTCCTGGACATGGGCGGTGGAAGGGGTGGCAAGGGAAGAAAAGCCGCCGGCTCTCGATCGTGGGACCTTCCAGCCCCCGAGCAACCGATCGAACAGCGCGTTGACATACAAGCCGTTGGATAAATGCACCCGCAGCCCGGCGGCAGCCGGATGATAGGCCCAGAGCGGGAAGAGCGCCTGGGCCACAGCAACCACGCCGAAGGTCACGACCGCGAGCACCATCAGTGTCCATTCGAGCGGCCCTGGCTGTGGGGTCGCCGGAAGGGTGCCGGCCATCAGCTGGTCGGCGCCGCGCTGCAGGGCGAAATAGGCGGTGGCAGCCGAGACGGAATAGAGCGAGGTCCGCCAGGTCAGCGCCCAAGGGGCCGCGTCCGCCAGACCCTGCGCGATCAGATAGGCCGTACCGAAGATCAGGATGGCGCCGAGCGCAAGCGCCTGGGGCGGCTTGTCGGAGAAGCCGAAGAGCACGCCAATCACCGCGTAGATGGCGAGGGCGAGAAGGAAGGCCCGGCGAACGGCACGAACATTCGGAATGGTAACCGGTCCAGGCCGCCGCGCCGAGGCTACCGTCTCGACCTGAGAGCCCGAGGCAAGGAAGGCATGGGCCTTGTAGAGCGAGTGGGCAACAATGTGGAGAAGCGCGATCGGGAAGAGTGCCAGCCCGCATTGCAGGATCATGAAGCCCATCTGCGCGACCGTTGACCAAGCGAGCGAAGTTTTGACCGCCGATTGCGTCAGCATGACGAGGCTTCCGAACAGCGCTGTGAAGCCCCCGACCATGACCAGCACCGCGAGTACCCCGGGCGCCTGCAGCATAACGTCGGCAAAGCGGATGAGAAGGAAACCGCCCGCATTGACCACGCCGGCATGCAGCAGTGCAGAGACCGGCGTCGGTGTCTCCATAACTTCCGTCAGCCAGCCATGGGTGGGAAATTGCGCCGACTTGAGCAGGGCAGCGAGCGCCAGAAGGCCGGCAGCGGCGATCACCATGGGCTCGGTGGCGCCTTCGCGGGCAGTGGTGAGGATGAGGGATATGTCACCCGTCCCGAACGAAAGCCAAAGCAGCACAACCGCGCCGATCAGGGCGATATCACCCGTGCGCGAGACCACGAACTTCTTGCGTGCCGCCCGCTGCGCCGCGACCCGCTCCGGATAGAAGAGCAGCAGTTGGTGGAGGAGGAGACTGGTCGCGACCCAGCCGACGACAAGCTGCGCCAGCGTGCCTGCCTGAACAAGGAAAAGGACGGCGGCTAGGGTCGCGGTCATCCAGCCGGTAAAGGCGCCTTGCCGGGCTTCACCGTCCAGGAAGGTGTTCGCATAGCGCAAGACCAGCCAGCCGATGAAGGATACCAGTCCCAGCATCACCAGGCTGCCGAGATCGACGCGAGACGCGAAGGTGAAAAAGCCGAGGCCGAGGACCGGGCTGGTCCCGGGTCCGAACTGCCAGAGCACGATCGCCGACGCGAGGGCGACCAGGAAACTCCCAAACGCTGCGGCCTCTGCTGTCTGAAGGGCGGTGCGCGGACGCAAACTCGGCTTGAGGAAACTGATCGCGGACGCGATCAGCAGCAGCAACGGGGCGAGAAGAGGCAAAGCGTACATCACGGGGGCATCTCCGGTCTGGCGGCTCGGTAGCCGGCTGGAAACTTCACGGACCAGTTACCAGTCGGTGATCCCCAATAAAAATTCATTGTTTCTGAAAATTCGTTCTATTAAATAGAACTATGTCGGAGCTGAACTATCACCACCTGCGCTACTTTCGCGCCGTTGCCCATGATGGCAACCTGACCCGCACCGCAGAGCGGCTGAACCTGTCGCAATCGGCTTTGTCGATCCAGATCAAGAACCTGGAGGAACGGCTGGGCCATCCCCTTTTCGAGCGACGGGGCCGCCAGCTCTATCTCACCGAGGCCGGCCGCATCGCCCTCGACCATGCCGATACGATCTTCTCTGCCGGCGAAGAGCTGGTGGAGACCCTCAAGGAGACCGGCCGTACCCGCCGCGCCATCCGCATCGGCGCGCTCGCCACCCTATCGCGCAACTTCCAGATGGAATTCCTCCGCCCGATCCTCGGCCGTTCCGATGTCGACATGATCCTGCGCTCCGGCAGCACCAGCGAACTGCTGGGGGCGCTCGAAAGCCTCAATCTGGATGTTGTCCTGCTCAACCAGGCGCCGATGGCAGATACGGTGACGCCCTTTGTCGCTCAGCATGTCTATCAGCAGCGCGTGAGCCTGATTGGCCGACCGGACTACGGACAAGAAGGCTCGGATCTCGCCGCCCTGCTCACCCGCCATCCGGTCATCCTGCCGACGCTCGAGAGCGGCGTGCGCTCGCAGTTCGAGGCCTTGGTCGAGCGGCTCGGGATCGTGCCGCAGGTGGCCGCGGAAGTGGACGACATGGCGATGATGCGTCTTCTGGCCCGTGAAGGAGCAGGCCTGGCCGTTCTGCCTCCAATCGTGGTCAAGGGCGAGCTGGAGAATGGCAGCCTCGTGGAATTCGATGCGCTGCCCGGCATGATCGAGAACTTCTATGCAGTCACCACCCGACGCCGTTTCCCCAACCCGCTCGTTCGCCCTCTGCTTGAAGCGAGCCAGGCGTCCCGATCCGAAAGTGACCGTTCCGCGTAGTGCTGCCATGACAGCAGAGACAGATGAGACTGGAGAGGGGACAGCGTGCCAAAATCCATCGCCATTATCGGCGCAGGTATTGCAGGGCTGACACTCGGCAAGCGGCTTCAGACGCAGGCAAACGTCACGATCTTCGAGAAGAGCCGAGGCCTCGGTGGGCGCATGGCCAGTCGCCGACGCGAGAACTACGCCTTCGATCACGGCGCCCAGTATTTCACGGCCCGGTCAGAGCGGTTCAGGACGTTGGTAATCGAAGCCATGGTTGCGGGCAGCCTGGCAGAATGGCCAACCGCGGTCCCGAAGCTCACCGGCCCCGGCCATCTTGCAACTGACGCGAGGACCGGTGAGGCCCGTTACGTGGGCGCACCCGCCATGACCGGTCTAGCCAATCACATGGCTCGTGGACTGGAGATCCGAAGGGAAACCACCATCGGCTCCCTCGTTTCGGAAGAAAACGGCTGGCAGTTGCGGGATCAGGATCAGCGCGACCTCGGACGCTTCGATTTGGTGATGTCGACCGCGCCTGCCCCACAGACCGCCCGTCTTCTGCCTCAGGCCTTCAGCGGTCAAGCAGCTCTGGTCCAGGCCCGCCTGAGCGGCTGTTTCACTTTGATGGTCGGCCTTGAATTTGCACCACAGCTGGGGTTTGAGGCGGCCCGCATCGACGACGAAATCCTGAGCTTCATGGCCGTCAACTCGACAAAACCCGGCAGACCCAGGAAACCCGCCCTGGTAGTGCACAGCCGCAATGACTGGGCCGAGGCGAACCTTGAGAGCGACCAGAGCGCCGTGACCGAGCAGATGCTTGCGGCACTCGAAAGCAGAACCGGCGTGAATTTTCGACAAGCGCCCTGGATAGACCTGCACCGCTGGCCCTTTGCCAATGTGGAACAGCCGGCGGGTGAGCCTTTCCTCTTTGATCCCGCGCTCTGCCTCGGTGCCTGCGGTGACTGGTGTATCGGCAACCGAGTCGAAGCAGCATTTCAGAGCGCTTCAGCGCTCGCCGATCTCCTGACCAAGATTCTTGCAGAGGGTTGATACCATGTACCAAAACCAGAGACTTTCCAGCCTGCTGACCTACGCCGGAGCTCTCCCGTTCTGGGCTCTGGCCCTCGGCCAATTCGCAGGTCTCGACCCTGTCTGGGCCTCTAGCGCCTTCATAGCCTATGGCACCGGCATTGCCTGTTTCATGGCCGGCACGATCTGGAGTCAGGCCCAGATCAAGCAGGCCAGGGGCGACGCATTCTTGCTGTTCAGCAATGCGGCGGCACTGGCCGCCATCGCAGCCCTCTTGCTTCATCACGTCATGCCGCTGCTCGCGTTAATCCTGCATTCGGCGCTCTTCATTGTCCTCTTTTTCGCCGACCAACGCATCCATCGTGACGGTGACCAACCGCGCTGGTATCTCGCCCTGCGACGCAATGTGACGGTGCTCGTCGTGATCGCTTATGGGGCTGCGACCCTGGCGATGTAATTTCTCTGTACCGCCTGTAAGAAGTGACCTGCTTCTGCGACTATGCGCTTGTCGGCCGTATGAGCCATCAGGGGTTTGAGGACGGGGCATGCAGGAACAGGTCGAAACCATGCACAGGTCCGATGGACAGGCAGCTGCCTTCCTCGCGGACGGGATCTATATCGGTGAACTGCGCGAACGCATGCTGAAATTCGCCGTCCTGCAATTGTCCGATCCGCAGATGGCAGAAGACGCAGTACAGGAAGCCCTCGCCGGAGCCTTGCGCAATTCCGCGGCCTTTGCCGGCCGCTCCGCTTTTCGGACCTGGGTGTTCGCCATCCTGCGCAACAAGATCGCCGACCAGTTGCGTCACAAGAAGCGAGCCGCAAACCTCATCTCGATCCCGCTCGGTATGAATGAAGAAGACGAGACCGGCTATTTCGATGCCAGAGGTCATTGGTCGGTGGAACACCAGCCAAGTCACTGGGGCAATCCGGAGGCCGATCTGCTCGGCAAGGATTTCTGGCGTGTCTTCGAGACCTGTCTCGATCATCTGCCGCCGGATCAGGGCCGCGTCTTCATGATGCGCGAATTCGTCGAACTGGAAACCAGCGAGATCTGCGCGGAACTCGCCATCACCATCACAAATCTCCACGTATTGATGCACCGGGCCCGCTTGCGGCTCCGCAATTGCCTCGAGGGACACTGGTTTGCACCGAAGGAGACGATGACATGATCAAATGCGAGGACGCGACCAGGCTCGCATCGGATCGGCTCGACCGAAAACTCTCTATGCGCGAGGGACTTGCCTTGCGACTGCACCTTCTCGGCTGCGACGGCTGTACGCAGTTCAGCCGGCAGATGATCGCGATCCGCCGGATCAGTCGAACCTACGTCGAAACCGATGGCAGGAGCCGCGAAGACTGATCACGCCTCGCCAAGCCGCTCGACAGAGCCGAAAAGATCACCGGCGATGCGGGTCGACGCACCGGCGGCAATCGCCATTTGCGGCAGCAGCATCCATTCGAGTGTCCAGGCCGCCCCTGACCGCTCCTGCTCATGCACCATCGACTGGTAAAGCCCCGAGATCTGGACGGCATTGAAACGAGCGAGCGTCACCAGCACTTCGGCCTTCACCGGATTGCGCTTGTGCGGCATGGCTGAGGACGCGCCGCCGCCGCCCAGAATGGCCGCTCCCGCATCGGCCATCAGCGCCAGGTCCTGTCCTGTCTTGCCGAGACTGCCAGTGATGCGGGCTAAAAGCCCGCCAAGCTCGGTGATGAGGCCGCGCTGGCTATGCCACTGTGACCGATCGGCAAGGCCGAGTTCTGCCGCGAGCCGTGCCCGCACGGGCACCGACAATGTTCCCAGCTTTTCAAGAGTGCCGGCCGCACCGCCGAACTGAACCGGAAGCCCCGTCGCGGCAAACGCCGCGATTGCCTCACGGAGGTCGATCAGCGGCAAACGCCAAGCTGCGATCCGGTCGGCAACCGTGATCTCGATCGCCGCCTGCATACGCGTTTTACCCATCAATGGTTGCGCGCCAAACCGCGCTTCCAAGGCATCGAGCGCACCGATGATGTTAGCAAGCCGTCGCAATAGGATACGCAAGACTTCGGTCAGCCGCAGCATGAGGCAGCTGTCGATCGCATCCTGGCTGGTCGCGCCGAAATGCAGATGGGATGCTTCTTCACCCACAGCCGCCCGCCACTGCCGCACGAGATCCGGGATGACGACGCCATCCCGCGCGGTCGCCTGATTCAGTGCGTCGAAATCGGCTACAAAGTGCTCAGCAAGACCGGCAATCGCCTCGGCCGCCGCCTCCGGGATCAGCCCCACCTCGGCTTCAGCCTTGGCGAGCGCCACCTCAAAGGCGAGCATTGCCTGAAGTTCGGCGGCAGCGGAAAACTGCCCCGCCACCTCCTGATCACCCAGAAGGCCGGAGAGGATCGGATGATCGAAGGCGGATGCTGTCATGGGATCTCGCAAAAACGGTCTCAAATGTCGAAGAAGACCGTTTCCTTCTCTCCTTGCAGGTGAATGTCGAAGTGATAGGTCGAACCGTCCCGCTGCGCAATCAGCGTGGGCACCCGCACCTTGTGCTCGATGCGCGCCAAGATCGGATCTTCGGCATTCGCCGCCTCTTCGTCGCCGAAATAGAGGCGCGTGTTGAGCCCGAGATTGATGCCACGCGCCACAATCCAGAATGAGATATGCGGCGCCATCAGCCGACCGTCGTTAAACGGGACGCGACCCGGTTTGATCGTCTCGAACAGATATTCGCCGGTCGAGAGATCGCAGGGGCAGCGCCCCCAGCCGGTGAAGTGCGGATCGGCACTGCCGCGCGTTTCGGAGGGGCTGTTGTAGAGCCCGCTCGCGTCCGCCTGCCAGATTTCGATCAGCGCATCCCTGAGCGGCGTGCCGGACCCGTCGATGACGTGTCCGGTGATCGTGATCCGTTCGCCACGGGTCTTTTCATTGACCATCGTAGTGCCGAGATCGACGGGATAGACGCCCGGTATTTCGGCGAAGTTGGGCGTCAGCCCGATATGCACATAGGGACCAGCCGTCTGCGACGCGCTTTCCTTGAGGTAGCCGAGAGACTGGACCATCAGTTCCCCTCCATCCGGTTTTCGAACAGGGTCGAGCGACGACCGCGCAGCACGATGTCGAACTTATAGGCTCGCGCATCCATTGGGATCGTCGCCGACCAGTCCAGCGCCGCCACCAGTTGCTCGATTGCGGTGCGATCCGGGATGGTCAACACGATCGGACACTTCCAGATCATCGGATCGCCCTCGAAATACATCTGCGTGATCAGGCGCTGGGCAAAGCCGTGGCCGAAGATCGAGAAGTGGATATGCGCCGGGCGCCAGTCATTGACGCCGTTCGGCCAGGGATACGGGCCAGGTTTAATGGTGCGAAAGGCATAATAGCCGTTGTCGTCGGTCACGGTGCGGCCGCAACCGCCGAAATTCGGGTCGAGGGCTGCCAGATAGCTTTCCTTCTTGTGGCGATAGCGGCCTCCGGCATTGGCCTGCCAGAACTCGACCAAAGCCCCCGGCACCGGACGCGCGCGCTCGTCGAGTACGCGGCCATGCACGATGATCCGCTCGCCGATCGCGCTCTCGCCGGGTTTGGCGAAATTGTGGATCAGGTCGTTGTCGAGTTCACCCAGCATGGAATGACCGAAGACCGGGCCGGTAATTTCAGACTTGGTGCCATCCAGCGACAAAAGCGCCTTTTGCGGAGACCTGAGGACGGAGGTCTTGTAGGTCGGCGTATAGGCCGGTGGATGCCAGGCACGATCACGGGGAAAAAAGGCCCCGGTCTCCGGCTTGCCGTTCGGAAAATCACTCATGGCTTCCTCCCCCGGATCGTCCCGCATCCAGTTCTTCAAAGACGTGCTTGGCAATCTTGAACGCCCGGTTCGCTGCCGGCACACCAGCATAGATGGCAACATGCAGCAAGGATTCGCAGATGTCGTCGCGGCTGGCGCCCGTATTGGCGGTCGCCCGCACATGCATGGCAACTTCCTCGTCATGGCCAAGCGCTGCCAGAAGCGCGATAGTAATCATCGAGCGCTCGCGCTTGCTGATGGTTTGCCGTGACCACACCGTGCCCCAGGCGCCTTCCGTGATCATTTCCTGGAAAGGCTGGTCGAAATCGGTCGCCGCAGACGAGGCACGGTCGACATGGGCGTCGCCGAGCACGGAACGCCGCGTGTTCATCCCTTGCCGATAGCGCTCGGAAGGACTGCAGGCATCAGCCATGAGGTTGGTCTCCTGAAACGAGAGGCGAGAGGAAGGCCTCTATGACAGCGTTGAGCGCCTCCGGCTGCTCGACGCACGGGATATGGCCGGCATCCTTGATGACTTCGTAGCGGGCCGAAGGAATGAGCTTCGCAAGCGACAGCACCAGATCGGGTGGGGTTGCACCATCCTGATCACCGACGACGCAGAGGGTCGGCACGCTGATCTTCGTGGCAGCGACGGTGAAATCGGCGTCGCGGATGGCGGCGCAGGTGCCGGTATAGCCGGCCACCGGCTGGCGCAGCATCATGTTGCGATAGCCCGGAAAGGCCGGATTGTCAGGCTCGCGGAACGAAGGCGTGAACCAGCGTTCCATCACGCCATCGACGATGCCCTCAAGCCCGCTCTCGTTGATTGCATTGATGCGGCTCGCCCACATTTCGAAGGTGCCGATCTTGTGGGCCGTATCGCAGAGGATCAGCGCCCGCACGAGATCGGGCCGGCGCGCATAAAGCCCCTGCGCGATCAGCCCACCCACCGACAGACCGCAGATCACCGCCTGCCGCACATCGAGATGCTCAAGCAGACCGATGAGATCATCGACATGGTCATCAATCGAATAAGGCGTCTGACCGACGTCAGACAGGCCGTGGCCGCGCTTGTCATAGGTAAGCAGCGGATAGTCGCCGGCGAGCCGGACGAGCACGTCCCGCCAGATGCGGAAATCGGTGCCCAGCGAATTGATGAAGACGATAACCGGACGCTGCGCGGGCCCACCAATGACCTGGTAATGCAGCGTGACACCGTTGAGCTGAACGAATTGCACGAATTTTCCCTCCACTGACCCATATTGCTTAGGCAGTTTGGTTAGGTAAAATGATGTTTTCGGCGCAATCCTTAACTGGAGGGTTATGGTTTTACTATGGTCGACAACAGGATCAAGTTTCGCCATCTGCAAACCTTCGTCGAGGTGGCACGGCAGAAAAGCGTGATGAAGGCAGCCGGCGTTCTCAACATCAGCCAACCGGCTGTGACCAAGACGATCCGTGAACTGGAGGAGGTTCTGGGTGTCGGCGTCTTCGAACGCGACGGCCGCGGCATCCGCATCACCCGTTATGGGGAGGCCTTCTTGAAGCATGCGGGTGCGGCCCTGACAGCCCTTCGCCAGGGTTTCGATTCCGTCTCCCATGCACTTCACGCAGATGCCCCCCCAATCCGCGTCGGCGCTTTGCCGACGGTTTCGACCCGGATCATGCCGCAGGCGATGAGCCAGTTCCTGCGTGAAGACATTCCTGCCCGCATCAAGATCGTGACCGGCGAAAATGCGGTTCTGCTGGAACAGCTTCGCGTAGGTGATCTCGATCTGGTGGTCGGGCGCCTGGCGGCACCTGAGCAGATGGCAGGTTTCTCCTTCGAGCATCTTTACTCGGAACAGGTCATATTCTGCGTGCGCGCCGGCCATCCGCTGCTGGTCCAGGGGCCGGGTGTGTTTACCCAGTTGGAGCGCTATCCGGTGCTCATGCCGACGCGCGCCTCGATCATCAGACCATTTGTCGAGCGCTACCTGATCGCCAACGGTATTTCGGCGCTCCCGACCCAGATCGAGACGGTATCCGACAGCTTCGGTCGTGCCTTCGTCCGCGCAACGGACGCGATCTGGATCATCTCGGCTGGTGTCGTGGCGACGGATCTGGCCGACGGCACGCTCGCCGCGCTCCCGATCGATACCAGCGAGACCAAGGGACCTGTCGGCCTGACCGTGAGGTCTGACTCCGTGCCTTCCATGCCGCTCACCTTGCTGATGCGCACGATCCGCGATGTGGCAGCCGCGATTCCCCCCGCCTGACCTGCACTAATGTAGCAGGGGTCGCAAGCCGGCCTGCACCTCTCGTAAGGCGTCAAGACAATGTGCCGGTAATGCCTCAGCCGGCAGAATGGCCGCAGGCGCCCCGACATTGATGGCCGCCACCACTCTGCCCCTTGCATTGCTGACGGGAACGGCAATCGAGCACAGCCCCATCTCCAGTTCCTGGTCGATCACCGCGTAACCCTGGGCCCGCACGCGACCAATCTCCGCCATGAGGTCCTGCGGGTCGGTCCGCGTCAAAGGCGTATGCGCCTTGATCGGCGAGGCAGCGAGAATGGTCGAGACTTCGGCATCGGGAAGAGATGCGAGCATCACTCTGCCCATGGAGGCGCTGTAGGCCGGTAGTCGCGATCCGGGCATCAGGTTGATGGACATCACCCGTTTCTGGGCAGCCCGCGCGATATACACGATCTCCGTGCCATCCAGTACCGAGGCAGACGCGCTCTGCCCCAACTGCTCCGATAGCCGATCGAGAAACGGCTGCACGAGCGTCGGCAACGGTGTCGCCGACAGCCAGGCATGGCCGAGCCGGAGAACCTTGGGCGTGAGCGCGAAGAACTTGCCGTCGTAATCCGCATAGCCAAGCTGGGCGAGCGTGAGCAGGCAGCGTCGGGCCGTTGCCCGATCGAGCCCGCTGATCTCGGCTGCCTCCGCAATGCTGAGCCGCTGTCGCTCAAGCCCAAACGCCTCGATCACGCGCAGTCCTTTGGCGAACCCGCCCATTAAATCCCGCTCTCCGATCGTCATGCTTCAACTCATTTCGTGCGATAATCGAACAAATATGAAATATCGCACAATACACTTGCTGTCGATGGGCGACGGGACCTATCTGTCAGGTTAGGAGGCGGGCGACCGCGCTCAGGAAACGGGAGTTCCCATGGACAAGACAATTGGAAGCCTGGCGGATGCCGTGGCCGGGATCGGCGATGGCGCAACCGTCATGATCGGCGGCTTCGGCGGCTCCGGCGCGCCGATCGAGCTCATTCATGCCCTGATCGACAAAGGCCCGAAGAACCTGACGGTCATCAACAACAATGCCGGCAACGGCCGCATCGGCATCGCCGCAATGATCGATGCGGGTCTCGTGAAGAAGATGATCTGCTCCTTCCCGCGCTCCTCCGATCCGCGCGCTTTCACTGACCGTTACCTCGCCGGTGAGATCGAGCTGGAACTGGTGCCGCAAGGCACGCTGGCCGAGCGCATCCGCGCCGGCGGCGCCGGCATTCCCGCCTTTTACACCCCGACCGGCTTCGGCACGGAATTGGCCGAGGGCAAGGTGATCGCCGAGTTCGATGGCCGCAAATACGTCCAGGAACGCTGGCTGAAAGCCGACTTCGCCATCGTCAAGGCGCATCTCGGCGACACCATGGGCAACCTGACCTACCGGATGGCAGGCCGCAACTTCAATCCGCTGATGTGCATGGCCGCCGCCAAGACCATCGCCCAGGTTTCGAAGATCGTGAAGCCCGGCGAGATCGACCCCGAGCAGGTGATCACCCCCGGCATCTTCGTCGATGGCGTCGTTGAAGTCGCCAACCCGCAACAGGAAGAAGAGCTCATCCGAGCCGGAGTGGCCTACGCATGACCGAGACACCTGCAATCGACACCCGCGAAGACATCAAGCTCTCCAACGCCCAGATCGCCTGGCGCGCCGCTCAGGACATCGCCGACGGCGCCTATGTTAACCTCGGCATCGGCTTCCCTGAAATGGTCGCCAAGTTCCAGCCGGAAGGGCGACAGGCCATCTTCCACACCGAAAACGGCGTGCTGAACTTCGGCGAGGCACCGCCTGCCGGCGAAGAAGACTGGGACCTGATCAATGCCGGCAAGAAGGCGATTACGCTGAAGCCGGGTTCCGCCTTCTTCCACCATGCCGACAGCTTCGCCATGGTCCGCGGCGGCCATCTGGATGTCGCGATCCTCGGCGCCTATCAGGTGGCGGAAAACGGCGACCTCGCCAACTGGCGCGTCGGCTCCAAGGGCGTACCCGCCGTCGGCGGCGCGATGGACCTCGTGCATGGCGCAAAGCAGGTCGTCGTCATCACAGAACACGTCACCAAGGACGGCAAGCCCAAGCTCGTCGAGCGCTGCAGCTTCCCGCTGACCGGCGTCGGCTGCATCACCCGCGTCTATACGAGCCATGCCGTGATCGACATCATCGATGGCAAATTCGTCGTACGCGAGAAACTCGCCGCCATGACGATGGACGAGCTGCAGGCGATGACCGGCGCCAAGCTGCATACCGCCGGCCCGGTTGCCGACCTCGTCGTGCCCGCGCTGTAAGGAGTACAAGCCATGATCGAAGCCTATATCTGCGATTACATCCGCACACCCATCGGCCGTTTCGGCGGCTCGCTCTCCTCCGTCCGCGCCGATGATCTCGGCGCCGTGCCGCTAAAGGCGCTGATGGAGCGCCATGCCGGCATCGACTGGGAAGCCATCGAGGACGTCATCTACGGCTGCGCCAACCAGGCCGGCGAAGACAACCGCAACGTCGCCCGGATGTCCGCTCTACTCGCCGGCCTGCCCGTCTCCGTGACCGGCACCACGATCAACCGCCTCTGCGGCTCCGGCATGGATGCCGTGATCACAACCGCCCGCGCGATCAAGTCCGGCGAGGCCGAGCTGATGATCGCAGGCGGCGTCGAAAGCATGAGCCGCGCACCCTTCGTCTTGCCGAAGGCCGAGACGGCCTTCTCGCGCAATGCCGAGATCTACGACACCACGATCGGCTGGCGCTTCGTCAATCCGCTGATGAAAAAGCAATACGGCGTCGATTCCATGCCGGAGACCGGCGACAACGTGGCGATCGACTTCAAGGTCTCGCGCGAGGATCAGGATGCCTTTGCCGTGCGCAGCCAGGCCAAGGCGGCGGAAGCGCAGGCCAATGGCCGGCTGGCGAAGGAAATCGTGGCGGTCACCGTCCCCCAGCGCAAGGGTGACCCAATGATCGTCGACCGCGACGAGCACCCGCGCGCGACCTCGGTCGAGGCGCTGGCTAAGCTGAAGCCGATCAACAAGATGGAAGGCGCCACTGTCACCGCCGGCAATGCCTCCGGCGTCAATGACGGGGCCGCCGCCCTGATCATCGCTTCGGAAGCGGCAGTGAAGAAATATGGCCTTACCCCCATCGCCCGCATCCTGGGCGGTGCGACAGCGGGTGTCCCGCCGCGCATCATGGGCTTCGGCCCGGCCCCGGCCTCGAAGAAGCTGCTCGCCCGCCTCGGCCTCACGCAGCAGCAGATCGACGTGATCGAACTGAACGAGGCCTTTGCAAGCCAGGGCATCGCCACGCTCCGCGATCTCGGCATTGCCGACGACGACCCGCGCGTCAACCGCAATGGCGGCGCGATCGCGCTTGGCCATCCGCTCGGCATGTCGGGCGCCCGCATCGCCGGAACAGCGGCACTGGAGCTCAAGGAAACAGGCGGGCGCTATGCCCTCTCCACCATGTGCATCGGCGTCGGCCAGGGCATCGCGATCGCCCTGGAACGGGTTTGACATCAGAGTGAAGGCGCCCACACGGGCGCCTTTTTCGTCTCAGGGATTGACGAAGGCGAGGATCAGCTGATGCACGGCTCCCCCGGGTGACATCTCCACCCGGTCATATTCACTGTGACGGGCGCCGTGGGCATCGGAGATCGGCTTCAACTGCGCCTGCAATGCCGCTCTGACCTTCTTGCAACCGGGATCGTTTTCGTCGCGCAGTCCCACGGATATGTCCTGGATCTGCTGTGTCAGGTCACGCATGAAGACCCCATGCAGCTTCTCGTGCTTGACGATGCCGGCAAAGAACCTGTCCCACTTAGCCTGCACATCGGCAGGGAGCGCACCCGCCGGCTTCGGCAGCGTATAGGTGATGATCAGCTTAGGCTTGGCCGAGGCGAGAACGCAGGCAGCGCCCTGCTGCTGATAGTCACGCTGCCATGTCAGCTTGAACGTCGTATGGGCGATCGTCCGTCCGCCACCCAGCAGAGGCCCCCGCTCCCCGATGGATTGGTAGAGCGCCATCGGGGAATTTCCGCGGATTTTATAATACTCGGTTCTCTCAATCGGTTCCCAGCTCTGAGCAGCCACGGGAAGCGGCGAGAGCGCGATGATGCAAAGGGCGAGACGGGCATACGGCGAGGTCAAGGCAGACATCTCCTGCAGGAACGGTTCTCCCCAATAGCCGCCCAGACGCACGGCTTCAATGTCTAGCTATGAGACGCCGTGCTGGACATTCAGAGGATTTGCGGACCGGACTTTCCGCAATTTTAACTGTCGCTGATGTAAGGACTTACCGGGGCACGACAGGAGGAATGCGCAGCGTGACCAGTCCAGGATACAAGAGCCGACTTTCCGAAGCGGCCGGCTGGGTTGCTCGTCTCCTGGCGGTGCCGAACGACAACCCTGTCTTGACGGCGGCCCAGTACGAGGCATTCTCGAAACAGGTGCCCCTCCTTTATTTCATTCTGGCCACCAACATGATCTCGCTGTCCTGGACCCACCAGGGCACGGCGCCCGATCGGCTTGTCGTCTATTTCCCTGCCGTGCTGACGCTGCTTTTTACCTTGCGCTCCGTGCTCTGGCTGCGGGGACGCAAACGTCAGCGCACGCCGGCTGAAGCATATCGGCAGTTGCGCGCCACAAATTTCCTGTCTTTCCCTATCGCCGTCATCTGCACAGCCTGGTCAATCGCACTGCTGCCCTATGGCGACGCCTATCAAAACGCCCATGTGGCCTTCTTCATGGCGATCACCGTCATCGGCTGCATCTTCTGCCTGATGCACCTGCGCTCCGCCGCCCTGATCGTCACGGTCACGGTGAACCTGCCATTCTTGGTCGTGATGTGTCTAAGTGGCGAACCGACCTTCATCGCAACGGGCGTCAACGTCATCCTGGTGACGATGGCGATGATCATCATCCTGCTCGGCCATTACAGAGACTTCCGGCAGTTACACGCATCACGCCAGGTCCTGCTGATCCAGCAGGACGCCTTGCAGGAGCAGAACAAGGCGATGCAGGCCCTGTCCGACGAAAACCTCCGGCTCGCCAACCTCGACAGCCTCACGCTGCTCGCCAATCGCCGCAGCTTCTTTCAGATGGTGGAGACGGCCTTCCGCCGTGCAAGCGAAGATGGCCAGCGCCTCGCCGTCGGCGTCATCGATCTGGACGGCTTTAAACCCGTCAACGACATGTATGGGCATGCGGCGGGCGACAAGGTGCTGATCGAGATCGGTACACGACTGGCCACGCTCTGCAACGACAACCTCTCAGTCTACCGGCTGGGCGGCGACGAGTTCGGCCTCCTTCTCCAGGGCGACGCGCAGGCGGATGTGATGGCGCTGGGACAGACGGTCTGCGACCGCATCGCCGAACGCATCAATATCGGTAGCGGCATGGTGCAGGTGACCGGCTCGGTCGGTTTCGCCATTTATCCCGACGTCGGCAGCACCGGACAGGAAATCTATGAGCTCGCCGATTATGCCCTCTACACCGCCAAGCGGACGCACCGCGCGGGCACCGTCATTTTCAATGCGGTGCAGGCCAACGAACTGAACCGCCAGAAGATCGTTGAAGAGGCTCTCGTTGCCGCAGACCTCGAAAGGGAGCTTTCGCTGGTTTACCAGCCGATCACCTGTGTCGGCACGCGCCGCTGCATTGGCTTCGAGGCGCTCGCCCGCTGGCAGAGCCCGCGCATAGGTCGCGTCTCGCCCGCAGAATTCATTCCCGTCGCCGAGCACAATGGCCGCATCACCATGATGACTCGGCTCCTGCTGAGCCAAGCACTGGCAGCCGCGAGACAATGGCCGGACGACGTCTATCTCTCATTCAACCTCTCACCGCATGACCTAACGTCACCCGAGAGCACACTTCGCATCGTTGCCATCGTCCTGAAGAGCGGCTTCGACCCGCGACGGATCAACTTCGAGATTACCGAGACCGCGGTCATGCATGACTTTGAACAGGCAAGTGCTTCGATCCAGATGCTGCGGGAACTCGGCTGCGGCATCGCGCTTGATGACTTCGGCACTGGCTATTCCAGCCTCAACCACGTTCACAAGCTTCCGCTGACGAAGATCAAGATCGACGGCAGCTTCGTGCGGGACATTCACACCCGCCGCACCAGCTTCAAGATCGTCAAGTCCGTGCTTGCTCTCTGTGCGGAAATGGAATTGCAGGCGATCGTCGAGGGCGTGGAGACGGAAGAGGAACTTCGCATTCTGGAAGGACTGGGGGTTGAGGCCGTCCAAGGCTTCTATTTCGGCAAGCCCATGGAGGCGACGGCCACAATCGCGGTGCTTTCTCCTCCGATGCTTGAAGCAGCCGCAGCATCCTGACCTTTAAGAGAATTGCTGAAGCGTCGTTTTCAGCGCCCGCACGGTCGCCTCGTCAGTGTGGCGCATCTCATCACCGGCAAAACCGAACTCGACCAGTCTAGGATCGGTCGCCCGCGGCTGACTGCTCGATGCATGCACCTCGCGAACGCCGGGGATGGAGAGGAAACGCTCCACATTCTGCGGACGCACGCCGCCGCCGGGCATGATGGAAATGCGGCCGTCAGCGAGCATACTGAGATGCGTCAGCCTCTCGATACCGTCTTCGGCATGGCGGGCACCGCCGGAGGTCAGAATGCGGGAAAAACCAAGTTCGATGGCAAGATCGAGCGCAGCTTCGAAATCGCCCACGACATCGAAGGCTCGGTGCAGCGTAAGATCCAGGTCCGAAGCCGCCGCCACCAGACGCTCCAGCACCGGACGGTCAAGGATGTCGGGCGACTGCGTCGCGCCGATCACCACCCCGGCCAACCCCGCGACCCGCGCGGCCTCGATGTCAGCGATCATGACGGCGATGTCATCCTCGCTGTAGACGAAGTCACCGATCCGCGGCCGGATCAGGGCATAAACGGGAATAGGTGCACGGGCCGCAAGGGCCATAAAACCATGGGAGGGCGTGAGGCCACCGGAGCCGAGCGCGGAGCAGAGTTCGATCCGGTCCGCCCCACCCTTCACCGCTGCTGCCAGACCGGATGCGTCATCGACACAGATTTCGAGAAGAGGTGATCTGGTCTGGTTTTCGCTCAGCTTCATGCGCCTCCCCCTTGCGCAATCTCCGTCCGACCCGGTCTGTCGAGGACCCATAGGAGAACGACGCCGGTAAGACCGGCCACCGCCGAAAGAATGGCGGTACCGGCATAGTCGCTGATGGCGGTGCCAAGTGCAAACATCAGCGAGCTCAGCCCGCCACTGACGAAGATGTTGACGGCAATCAGCGAACTGCCGAGACCGGCCCGATCGGAAATGAGGTTTTGCAGATAGGTAATCGGGATCGCGATAATGCCGGCTGCACCCAGACCGCTGATCAGGGTCAGCATGTAGACGTCCATCGGATGGTCGGCGAGGCCCAGGAAGACAAGATACGCGCAATAGATGGTTGCCGCGATCGACATGGTCAGCACGGTCGATGTCCGTGCCTCCACCCATCCCCAAAACAGGATAAAGATGATCTCGAGGAATGCGACGATACCGACGATCACGCCGACATCAGCCGGTGTCCCCCCAGCCTTGCCCGTCAGGATAAGCGGCAGGACAGTGCCGTTCATATGCAGCATAGCCGAGATGAGAGACACGGCGAACAACCGCGTGAGAACGCTACTGGAGCCAATTTGAAGAACAGAGCGGAAGAAGGAGGTGTGGACTCGCCCCTCCTCCTGGGGCGGTGGATTGCGCTCGATACCGAAGATGAAGAGTAGAAGACAGACGCCGCAGGCAAGACTCGCGAGCAAAAACGCCGGCAACATGCTTGGACCGCCTGCAAGCAGCGCGCCCACGATACCGGGAACAAGCACCCAGGAGGCAGACAGCACGGCCCGGATGGCGGAATTCACCGCGATCAGTTCGCGCACCGGCATGCCCACCGAGATCGCCTTGACGTTGGCGAAGATCAGCGAGTTGATAGAGCCGAAAACGGGAATGAACAGGAGCGCGGCCACACAGAACATGAGCTGCGTCGGCACCAGATAAACGAGCCCGAACCCGACAATGCCGAAGATCGCGGCAAGGATCATTGGGGAGCGGAAGTGTCCGAGACGGTCGGCGATGATGCCTGCTGTCACTGCGGCGCTCACATTGACCACGGCCGCAGCAAAACTCAGTACCGAATAAAGCGCATCCGACAGGCCGAGTTCCCGGATTCCGATCAGCGACATGTAGGGAGACGTCGCCGCGCCAGTGAAGCCAAAGAAAAAGATCGCGATCGCGCTGACCCGGATGGGCGCGTGTCGAAAGACGAGCGAGAGGGATGACAGCATCGGCATGAACGATCGGGCTGGAGGTCGCGCCGCCGGACAGCGGCGCGTGTGAGGTGCTACTTCGCAGGGAATCGCTGGGAGAACTCCACCTTCGGCGTATAGCTGAAATCCTTGACGAAGGGATAGCTTGGCTGATGGCGGCGCTGGCTCTTGAGGTTCTCGATGTCCTGATTGATGACACCATCGGTGAGCGCCATCAGGTTGGGATTGGCGATCGGCGCAAGCTCCGGCGAAAGATAACCGGACTTGACCACCAGCAGTTGCACCTTGGCCGGATCGAGCCCGAGCCGCGTGAAGTCGGCGATGTTGTGATAGGGCCGACGGCGCGCGGCCAGCACCAGCGTGATCCCGCCGGTCTGCACCACCGCCTGGCGCTCCGCAGCATCGTTTCCAGCGTCCAGAAGCACGACCTTGCCCTGGAAGCTGACGGAGGCGCTGGCGGGATCGAGAGAGCCGCCGACAGTCAAGGAAAGCGTGGCGCCCTCGCCCGCAGCGAAGCATGCCTCAAGCGCCGGCCTGTCGGTGATGCCGGCGATCAGCACATCCTTGAAGTCGCGCGCGATCAGTGCAGCCAGAACATCGGCCCGGTCCCCGACGCCACCACCGGTCGGGTTGTCGCCGGAATCGGCCAGAATGATCGGGCGTGTCTCGGTACGCTCGGCAATGTCCAGCATGTCGGCAAGCGGGCCTGTCACCGGGCCGAACTGGAAGTCATCCCGGGCATCCCAATAGGACTGGGCGATGGCTGCAGTCACCGTCTCGGCGGCAGCCCTGTCGACGGCAGTGACAACTGCACAGGCCGTGCCACGGGGTTCGTCGGCCCAGACATATCCGACCATAAGATTGGCATCCCAAATGCCCGCCACGGCATCATGCTCCGGCAGCTTGAGATAGAGGCTCTTCGCAGGCTCGTCCTCGGTCGAGGTGCGCTCACCCGGCAAGAGCACCGGCACCGGCGCCCAGGCAACGCCAGGCTTTTCACCTGTCTTCAGCGCCCGAACCAGCATCGACCATGCCCGCACCATCGTTTCCCGCACGTCGATATGAGGGGCGGTGCGGTAGCCTGCAAAGATGTCGAGTTGGTCGACGATCCTCTGGGTAACATTGCCATGCAGGTCATAACTGGCCGATACGATCACGTCAGGCCCCACGACGGCCCGCGCCGCGGAGATCCAGTCGCCTTCCGCATCGTCCATGCCCTCGACATTCATCGCGCCATGCATGGCGAGATAAAGGCCGTCGAGAGGAAGTGCCTCCTCGAGACGCTCCAGAAACTCCGCCTTGAACCCCTCATATGTCGATCGCGACACCGGCCCACCGGGAACGGCACGCGCATGCAGCAGCGGCATGTGCTCGACACCGTCCGCTTCGAGGAAGCTGAAGTATTCGTGCGCCAGAAGATCTTTTCCGCGCAGCACGCGAAAGTCCTCCGGCTGCATCAGCACAGGCGACGAGGTGGAGCATTCGGTATGAATGCCGCCAACGGCAATACGAAGCGTCATGGTTTCAGATCCTCAGTAGCGCGGGCTCAAAGGTGCGATGGCGGCAAACCGCAACCAGTCCTTCTTGTCCTTCGGCGTCCACGCGGCCTCGGCGATGGCCGGAAGGCGTGGGAAGACGAGATGGTTGAAATAGTCGCGAGTAAGAAAGTGTTCGCACCAGATGCAGGCCTGGACGCCGCGCATGCGGGCGGCCAACTCCGCCGGGAACTCGGCGACCGCCTCGTAGGTATAGGTATGATGCGGCGGCACGGTGCCGGCCCAGCTCGCGCCCGGCTCCTGGAAGGCTTCGTCCTGCACCATGTCGAGATAATAGGCCTGGCCGGGCGTCATGACGACATCATAGCCTGCCCTGGCAAGCTCCAGCCCGACCTCGGGCTTCTGCCAGGCCATTAGCAATGTGCCCTCAGGATCGACCCCACCGCCATGGCTGACCTCGTCCCAACCGGCAAGCTTGCGGCCGCGCTCGGCAAGCATGCCCTGGATACGCTTCATGAAATAGCTCTGGAGGCCAAAGGTGCCCTCGATGCCCTCGCGCTCCATCAGGGCCTTGGCGAGCGGCGATGCCATCCATGTGTTGGACGCCACCTCATCACCACCGATATGGATCAGCTTGGACGGGAAGAGCTCGACCATTTCATCGAACACCTTGCCGAGAAACTCGTAGGTATAATCGATTGCCGGGTTGAGCGCATTGTTGGGATAGCCCTGCACCGACCGATAGCTGTCGGGCGCTTCCTGGCCGTCGATCAGGTCTGGGAGTGCCACCAGGGTTGCCGTGCTGTGGCCGGGAATGTCGATCTCCGGCACCACCTCGACCTGCAAGGCGCCGGCATGGGCGACAATACCGCGCACGTCGTCCTGGGTGTAGAAACCGCCGACCGGATCGACGCCATTGCCGAGCTGCGGGAGAAGCGGTTCGTCCGGCCCGCGCAGGACGCCCAGCGTCGTCAGCTGCGGGAAGGCCTTGATCTCCAGACGCCAGGCCTCGTCGTCGGACAGATGCCAATGGAAGGTGTTCATCCGGAACCAAGCGAGCACATCGATCAGCCGCTTGACGTCATCGACAGGGAAGAACTGCCTGGACACATCAAGATGGCAACCGCGCCAGTCATAGCGTGGCTTGTCCGAGATCGTACCAGAAGAGGGGAAGCGGAAAACGGCCGGCTTGGTGCGGGCGCCGTGCAGCATCTGGGCAAGAACCGTCAGGCCATATTGGAGGCCGGCAACATCGCTATAAGCGAAGTTGATGCTCTCCCCGACGAAGGACAGTGCATAGGCGGACGCATCGAGCGCAGCATCGACCTTGAAGGTGATCGCCCGCCCTTCATGCACCTTCGCCAGAGACAGCGGCGCATGGCCGACCGGGAACAGCCGGCAGAACAGCCGCAAGACATTCTCGACGGCACGCAACTCGACGATCGAGCTGCCATCTGCCGGAAAAAGCGCAACGGGAAAGTCGGTACCGGCCACAATGTCGGCCTTGGCAGGCCAGGGAAGCATAGCGAAGGGCTCCGCCGCATGACCTTCGGGCAACAGTGCCGGGGGCGGCACACTATGGGCACCCGACAGCATCAGATCCGCCACGGCAACGGCCGCATGCTGGCCGGTGCAGAGCGTCAGATAGGCCGACTTTGCACCGTCGGTGCGATGCTTGGCCGGACGCCAGAGCCCACCGACATGGAACTGCCAGGAGGCACCCGGTTCGAGCACGAAGCCATGGGGCGGCGCGAACTGATGGAAGTTGGCGTTGCGCTTCAGGAAGACGGCATTGCCGATCACAGGCTCCTGGAAGTCCTTGACGCGGGTAAGCGAAGTATAAGCGAGTTTGAAATCGGAGATCGCAGCATCCGACAGGTTGACCAGCGTGAAGACGAAAGCGCCGCAGGGATCGCCATCGACCGGGTGCCATGTATTTTCAAGACGAAACTGGACGGCTGTCGCCATGGTCATGCTCCTCGCTTATAAAAATCAATAATTGTCGGATTGCGAAAAGGTTCGCGCGAGTTCGGCCTGCCCGGCGGTCAAACCGCAATCGACGGGAAGGCACACGCCGGTGATGGCGGCGGCCTGATCGCTGGCTAGGAAGAACACCGCATTGGCGACATCCTCGGCCGTCGCGATCCGGCGCAGCGCATACCAGCGCTTGGCTTCTTCGAAGACTTGCGGATTGGCGGCGGCACGCGCCTCCCAGGCCTGCGTCCGCACCGTACCGGGCGCGACGGCATTCGCACGGATACCGAACTTGCCGTATTCCACGGCGATGAGCTTGGTGAGGTGGATCAGCCCTGCCTTGGCGGCGCTATAGGCCGGATGGCCGAATACGGCCATGCCGTTCACCGAGGAAATGTTGATGAGCGAGCCCTGGGCCGCTTTGAGCGGCGCCTCGAAGGCGCGAAAGCAGAGATACGGCGCCTCAAGATTGAGCGCATTATCCTTGCGCCAGATGTCGCCATCGGTATCCCCGAGGCTCACGGCCCGCGCAGCACCGGCATTGTTGACTAGTGTCTGCACAACGCCCAATTCCGCGACACGGGCAGCGCTGCGGTCGAGATCAGCCTCACTGGTCACGTCACAGGCAATGGCTACGAAACGATCGGCCGGACCGAGCCTGGACGCAGCCTCTGCAGCGGCGGCACCATCCAGATCAAGCAGCACGACGACATCATGATTGTCGGCGAGCCGCTTTGCGATCGCCCGACCGATATCTCCGGCCGCTCCCGTCACCACCGCAACCGAGGACGTCACGAGAGAACTCCGGCCAGACGAGGGGTGCGGGTGATCGGCATGAGGATCAGTCTCCAAGAAGTTGCCGGTCGTCACCATCGCGATGTTCGACCAGTTGTTGCTTGATATGGCGTAGCGTCACCAGCGACTGTTTGCGGTTGCGATAGGCGACGAGGCTGGCAATAGCGTCGACCACGGCCAGATAGGCAAAGCGCGTCGAGGTCGGGCGGAAGATGTTGTCACCCTCCGGCAAATCGATCCCGATCACCAATTCGGCGGCGTCCGCGACCAGGCTCTCGCTCTGCGTGAGTGCAATGGTCGTAATGCCGTTCTCGCGGGCAAGCGCGAAGCACTTTACCAGTTCCGCATTGCGCCCCGAAAACGACGAGCCGATCAATACATCGTTGGGCCGGGCCGCCGCCGTCAACATCAGTTGCATGGCATGGTCACTGGAAGCCGTGACCCGCGAGCCGAGACGAAAGAGCCGGTTCTGGATCTCGCTCGATATCATCGAGGAATTGCCACCAGAGCCGAAGGCATAGACCATCTCAGCCCGCGAAAGCCGGTCGGCCACCTTGTCGAGAACGACGGCATCGAGCGACCGGTGGAGCATGAACAGCGCGTTCTGCGCCTTGGTGATCACATCGGTCGCGACATCTGCCGGATCTGTACTCTTTGTTTCCGGATTGAGATAGCGCACGCCGACATAAGCCGTGCGCGCCAGATTGACCTTGAAGTCCGCAAAGCTCTGGCAGCCCAGCCGCCGGCAAAAACGTGTCACCGTCGGCGGCGACACCTCGGCTCTTTCGGCAAGTTCGATGATCGAGGCATTGACAGCGAAATCGAAGGAATTGACCAGGATATCCGCGATGCGTTGCTCGGAGGCAGAAAACTGCCCCGCTTCGTCCTGTATGCGCGCGAAGATATCCAATGCCGTAACCCCTCAGCTATTTCGAGGGTTTGTAAGCTATGCAGTCAATCTCGACCTTGCAATCGACCATCATCGAAGCCTGAACGCAGGCCCGCGCCGGCGGATGCTCACCGAAATACTGCTGATAAATCTTGTTGAAGGTCCAGAAATCGCGGGGATCGTCGAGCCACACGCCACAGCGGACCACATGCTCGACCCCGTAGCCGGCTTCCTCAAGGATGGCGAGGACGTTAGCGATCGTCTTGTGGGTCTGCTCGATGATCCCTCCGGGAATGATCTCACCATCTTCCATGGCGACCTGACCGGAGACGTGAAGCCAACCATCGGCCTCAACCGCTCGCGCGAACGGCAGCCGCTGGCCGCCCGCACCCGCCTTTTCCGCACCATAACGCTTGATCGTCATCAGGCCCTCTCATGCAAATTATTTTCTTCGATCGTTGACAAACCACCATAGAAAACGGATTTTGACCAGACAAAAACGGCGATCATGAAAAGAATTTAAAAACGGGGGCGAAATGCGCGATCCTTTTCTCAATCCATTTCCGGCAACAGACACGGCTCGCCACATGATCTGGGAGATGCTGGTGCCGCGCGACATCGACGCCTTCCTGGCGGCAGACTGGAGCATGGTGGCGGGCGATTTCGTTGAGGAAGGCTTCATTGGCATCAGCGGCAATCGCGATCCCAACCCCGACAACTGGCGCCTCGCATTTCCCAATCTCGCAGCCTATCGCGACGAATGGCTGAAACAGGCCAAGGACTTTGCAGCCCAGACCTATGGTGAGGATCCGCGCGCGGCAATCTTCACCACGACCAACTTGGAAGATATCGAAATCTCAGGCGAGACAGCACTGGTGCGCAAAAAGTTCGACGGCGGCATCAAGAAGGCTGACGGTACACTAGACGTCATGCGCTGGCAGACACTCTATTATTGCCGCCTGCACGAGGGCCGCTGGAAAATCTCCGGCTTTACCGGCTATCTGCCCAATCCGATGGGCACGCTGTAAAGAGCGGCTCGTCCATCACACCCGGAGGTCGACCCTTGCGCATCTTCACCGCCGCGCTTGCAACGGAAACCAATACCTTCTCCCCGATCTGCATCGACCGACGGGCATTCGAGGAATCGCTCTACGCGCCACCCGGCCAGCATCCGGCGACCCCGACACTCTGCACGGCGCCGATCACCGTCGGCCGCAAGGTGTGTGCGGAAAAGGGCTGGACCCTGATCGAGGGCACGGCGACCTGGGCAGATCCGGCGGGGCTGGTCAACCGCCAGACCTTTGAGAGCCTGCGGGACGAAATCCTCGACCAGTTGAAGGCGGCCATGCCGGTGGATGCCGTCGTGCTTGGCCTGCATGGCGCCATGGTCGCCGACGGATACATTGACCCGGAAGGGGATTTGCTGTCCCGCATCCGCGGAATCGTCGGCCCTGACGTCCTGCTTTGCGCCGAACTCGATCCGCATAGTCATTTGACGGCGAAGCGCGTGGCAGCCGCCGATTTTTTCGTCGTGTTCAAGGAATTCCCCCATACCGATTTCGTCGATCGTGCAGAAGATCTCTGGCGCATCGCGGTCGACACCCTGGAAGGTCGGGTGAAGCCGGTCATGTCCGTGTTCGACTGCCGGATGATCGATGTATTCCCGACATCGCGCGAGCCGATGCGCAGCTTTGTTGACAGGCTTATGGCCATCGAAGCAGAAGATCCTGAGGTCCTCTCGCTCTCCGTCATCCACGGTTTCATGGCTGGCGACGTGCCGGAAATGGGGACGAAAACCATCGCCGTAACCGATGGCAAGAAGGATAAGGGAGAGGCGCTAGCCCGCGAACTCGGCCTCGACCTCTTTGCCAAGCGCGGCACCTTCATGATGCCGCAGATCGACGAGAAGGCGGCGCTCGACCAGGCTCTGGCAATCGAGACGGGGCCGGTTGTGATTGCCGACATGTGGGACAATCCCGGAGGCGGCACGGCGGGGGATGCAACGGTGATCCTGGAGGAAATGCTGGCGCGTGGCGTGACCAACGCCGCCATCGGCATGATCTGGGATCCGATCGCCGTGCAGATCTGCATGGCCGCCGGTGAAGGCGCCGAGATCCCGCTGCGTTTCGGGGCCAAATCCGCGCCCGGCACCGGCCATCCGGTCGACGGATTGGTCAAGGTGATGAAGGTCGTACCCAGTGCGGAAATGCGCTTCGGCGACAGCATCGCCCCCTTCGGCGATGCTGCTCACATTCATCTCGCCGGCATCGACATCGTCCTGTCGAGCGTACGCGTTCAGAGCTACGACCCCTCGCTGTTCACCGCACTCGCTATCGATCCGACGCAAAAGCACCTGCTGGTGATCAAGTCGACCAACCATTTCTACGCGGCTTTCTCCAAGATCGCTTCTGAGATCCTTTACTGCGCCGCCGGCACGCCTTATCCCAACAATCCGGCGAAGACGGCCTATCGCCATGTCCGCCGCGATATATGGCCGATCATGGCCAATCCGCATGACGCCCCTGAAGACAGCGAGGCTGCCTGATGACCCATTCCCGGCCTGCCCCCCGTCCTGAGATCGGCCAGCCAATCCTGGAACTCTCGACGCCGCTGCCGCTGATCGACGAGACGAAGCTCGCCTTCAATATCGCACGCGTTCAGTCCTACATGGACCAACACGGCCTCGCCTTTCGCCCGCATATCAAGACGCATAAGATCCCCGCCGTGGCCACCCAGCAAGTCGCAGCCGGCGCCCGCGGCATCAACTGCCAGAAGATCACCGAGGCCGAAGTCTTCGCCGATGCCGGATTCGAGGACCTGCTGATCACCTTCAACATTCTGGGTGCGGAAAAGCACAGTCGGCTCGTAGCCTTGAACACGCGCATATCCGGCCTGAAGGTCGTGGCTGACAGTGACACCACGGTTCGCGGCCTTTCCTGCGCCTTTTCCCAGTCGCGCCCGCTCACCGTTCTTGTGGAATGTGACACGGGCGGCGGCCGCTGCGGTGTGCAGACGCCGGAAGCGGCCATCGCACTTGCCGAGACTATCGCGGCTGCACCGGGCCTCAGCTTCGGCGGCATCCTCACCTATCCCAAGGCCAACACCGAAGAGGACGTCGAAGCCTTCTTTGCCGCCGTCATCGCGGGCCTCTCTGCCCGCGGCATCCCCTGCCCCATCGTCTCGAACGGCGGCACACCGAGCCTGTTTTCCGCCCACAAGGTCCCGTCTGCGACCGAACACAGAGCCGGCACCTATGTCTACAACGACCGCGCCATGGCACGCGCTGGCCATTGCAACCTGGATGACTGCGCCATGCACGTCCTCGCAACCGTCGTGTCGCGTCCGAGCCTGGACCGTGCCATTCTCGATGCAGGCTCCAAGGCGCTGACCTCCGACCTACTCGGCTTTTCCGATTACGGAATGATCGTGGAGTATCCGGACGCCGTCATCACCGGGCTCTCGGAAGAACATGGCACGGTCGACCTGTCCAAGGTGACCGGCCGGCGACCTGAAATCGGAGATAAGGTTCGCCTCATCCCGAACCACACCTGCGTCGTCTCGAACCTCTTCAATCTCATGACCTTCCATCGCAATGGCATCGTTACCCGCGTGGAAGAGGTCGCGGGTCGAGGGCTGGTCTGGTAGCCTTGCAGCTCGCACACGTCTACGCTTGATTGGACCGCGGGAGGATGATCATGGACGAGGAGAACAGAGCTGCAAAAAAAGTCCGGCTGCGCGGCGGCTGCATGTGCGGTGCCGTGGCCTATATGGTCTTGGATAACTTTCTCTACGCAATCAATTGCCACTGCTCGAAATGCCGTCGTACCACCGGCGCGGCATTCAAGCCGATTGCCGGCGTCGCGGTTGAGGATTTCGAGGTAACGGAGGGAAGGGAAGACCTCTTCCGCCACGGAAATCCCGACGGGATATACGACATGCATTGCCGAACCTGCGGCTCACTCGTCTATTCCTGGATCGCCGAGAACGGCACTGTGAAAGTGCACATACCGATGGGCACCTTGAACGACGCGCCGTCTATGAAGCCAACGATGCATATCTTCGTCGGTTCAAAGGCGCCCTGGTACGATATTCTCGACGATCTACCGCAATTCGACGGTTTCCCGGAGTAACGCACACTGTTTTCCGCCCACAAAAAAGGTCCGCCCGAGGGCGGACCAGGCTTGGCCTTGGCCGGGAGGAGGCTTATTCGGCAGCGGTAACCGACGCCGGAAGATCAAGCGTGCGCCAGTCGATCCGACGCTCCAGCGCCTGGCCGTCGGCATTGAAAAGGTGGCAATCCGCCGCCATGATGCCTGTCGTCATTGGCTGCTCGGCTCTGACCGGCGCCGAGCCCGGCAGGAGGGCGCAGTAGGGCTCGCCATTTGGAAGCACCGCATAGGCAATCGTGTTGATACCCAGCCGCTCGATAACAGACGGAGTGACCATGATGTTGATGTCGCCGTCGCTAAGGCGCGTATGCTCAGGCCGGATGCCGAGCGTCAGTGTCTTGCCGACGAGATCGGCACGGCCATCAACGGGGATGAGCGCCGTCTGGCCTTCATAAGAAATAGTCACGCCGACAGCGTCGACACCAACACAGGTGACGGGGACGAAATTCATCTTGGGATTGCCGATAAAGCCGGCCACGAAGGTATTCTGCGGCTTGTGATAGAGCTCAAGCGGCGCGCCGACTTGGGCGATATTGCCAGCGTTCAGCACAACGATGCGATCGGCCATGGTCATGGCCTCGATCTGGTCGTGGGTCACGTAAATCATCGTTGCCTGCAGGTCGCGGTGCAGCTTGGTGAGCTCGATGCGCATGTCGGCACGCAATGCCGCGTCGAGGTTCGATAGAGGCTCGTCGAACAGAAAGATCTTCGGTTCGCGCACGATGGCGCGGCCAATCGCAACACGCTGGCGCTGGCCGCCGGAGAGCATGCCCGGGCGCTGTTGCAGGCGCTGGTCGAGCTGGAGGATCTTGGCAACCGCCCCGACCTTCTCGCGGATCGTCTCCTCGGGCAGTCCTTCGACCCGAAGCGGAAATGCGATGTTCTCGAAGACGGACATATGCGGATAGAGCGCATAGGACTGAAACACCATCGCGATGCCGCGCTCGACCGGCGGCTTGTCATTCACCCGCTCGGCATCAATGACGATGTCGCCGTCGGTGGTGTCATCGAGACCCGCGATCATCCGCAACAGCGTGGACTTGCCACAGCCCGAGGGACCGACAAAGACAACGAACTCGCCATCCTGAACTTCGAGATCGACGCCCTTAATCACCTCGAAATGTCCGAACGACTTGCGCACCTTTTTGAGAAATAGCTGTCCCACGACTTCTGTCCCCGCGTGCCGGCCTGTCAACGCGACCGGCTGATCATTTCAGATGAAATCCGCGGGCCGAACCCGGCCCGCGGAGCCTCGGTTGTCCGAGATTACTTGTACTGCTCGAGTTCGCCCGCAGCCTTCTTGAGGGCAGCCTCCGGCTCGGCCTTGCCGGTGACAACTGACTGGACCATCTCGATCATGACGTTCTGGAAGCCCTTGTAGTCGGTGAAGAGCGGCTCCGGACCACCATAGGCGATACCGTCGATGAACGGCTTCCAGAAGGGCTCGTTGGCGACGAACTGGTCAACGACAGCGCCCGGGCGCAGCGGGGTGAGGCCTGCGCCTCCCTGCAGCTCGTATTCATGCTGGATATCGGTCGAGGTGATGTACTTGGCGAATTCGGTCGCCTTTTCCTCGACGCCAGAGCCCTTGAAGATGGCAAGGCTGTCGGTGATGAGGAGCGTGCCTTCACCCTTGGCCGACGGGCCCTTCGGCAGCGGTGCAACACCCCAGTTGATCTTGGTGTCTTTGAGGCGATAGGCGGCGCCCGAGCCGGCCTGGATCATGCCGACCTTGCCATCAAGGAAGATGGCGCGGATTTCGTTCTGCTCATAGGCAGTCGCACCCTCGACGGAGTAAGGCGTGATGTCCTTGTAGGCCTGCAGAGCCGCGAGGACTTCCGGGCTGTCGATGACGATCTTGTCGCCGTCGATGACCTTGCCGTTGTTGGTGTAAACCCAGTGCATGAACTGGTGCATGGTGTTGTCGAAGGTCTTGGCCGGCAGGCCGTAACCGGCAGTCCCAGTCTTTTCCTTGATCTGCTTGGCGAAGGCGATTTCTTCAGCCCAGGTCTTCGGCGGGGTTTCCGGGTCGAGGCCGGCAGCCTTGAATAGGTCCTTGTTCCAGTAGAGCGCCTTGGTCGAGAAGGCGACCGGAACGCCCCACTGCGTGTCTTCGAACGTGACAGTGTCGACGATGTTCGGATAGTAGGAGGCCTTTTCCTCGTCCGTCATCGGAACCGGAACAATCAGATCGTTCTGGGCAAATTCCTTCAGCGTACGCGAGCCGACATAGGCCATTGCAACCGGCGTGCCGGCGACGGCGAGCGTGGTCGCCTTGTCCTGGCACTGTTCCCAGCCGACGACTTCCGGCTTCACCTTCCAGCCTTCGTTCTTGCCTTCCCATTCCTTGATGTACTTCTCGTGGATCGGGT
Organism: Rhizobium glycinendophyticum; assembly: GCF_006443685.1. NCBI lineage: Bacteria > Pseudomonadati > Pseudomonadota > Alphaproteobacteria > Hyphomicrobiales > Rhizobiaceae > Peteryoungia > Peteryoungia glycinendophytica. The sequence goes on from NZ_VFYP01000003.1 coordinate 279,429, forward strand.
CGATCTTGTCGCCGCAATAGATCCAGGAGATTTCCTGGTCGGCAGCCAGCGTGGTGAGCGCCGAGCTCGCAAGCAGGACAAAAGAGCCTGCAAGCATGGTCAGTTTCTTCGTCATCGGTAGTTCCCCTTTGTTGACAGGTTGAAAGCGTCCGGTTGGCCCGAATTATGGTTGGCAGCTCATTTGATCGCCCCGGCGGTCAGGCCGCTGACGAGATATCGCTGCAGGAAGAAGATCACGATCATCGCCGGCGCAATGCCGACGAAGCTTGCGGCCATCAACTCGTTCCAGATGACTTCCTGACGGCCGAAATAGGCGAAAAGTCCGATCGGCAACGGCATGTATTCCGTCTTGGAGTTGAAGGTGAGTGCGAAGATGAACTGCTGGGCATAGGCGCCGATAAAGGTCGTGATCGCGACGACGGCGATGCCCGGCGTGGCGAGCGGCAGGACCACACGCCGGAAAGTGTAGAAATAGCCGGCGCCATCGACATAGGCCGCCTCTTCCAGCTCGCGCGGAATGCGCATCATGTATGTGCGCAGAAGCCAGATGGCGGAAGGGATGAGGAAGGCAACCCCCGGCACGATCATGGCGAAATAGGTGTTGAGCACGCCAAGCGACCGCATGAGCCGGAAGAGCGGGATCAGCAGAACGGCGCCCGAGAACATGTTGACGGCAAGGAAGGCACCGAGCAGCTGGCCGCTGCCCTTGAATTCGAAACGGGCGAATGCATAGGAGGCCGGCACCACCAGAAGGAGTACGATGACAGTCGCCACCGTGGAGATGAAGAATGAGTTGAAGATGTAGCGGGCAAAGCCGGGAACACTCACCCACATCGTCCGATAGGCTTCGAACGAGCCGTTTTCCGGCCAGAAGCGATAGGGCGAGGAAAACAACTGGCTGAGTGGCTTGAGCGACACCAGGAAACCTTCGACGAAGGGCGCTAGCACGAAGGTCAGGAACACGGCGATGCCCGCATATATACCGATCAGTTCGTACCACTTGTAGCGGTTGATCAGGGCTGTCTTGTCGTAGCTCATCGGGCGTGCTCCTGGGAAAGCCGGCTCGTCACGCGGAAATAGGCAAAGCAGAAGATCGACAGGAAGATGCAGATCAGCACGGCACGTGCAGCGCCTTCCCCGTATTTCTTCGACCCGATCGCTGTGTGATAGGTGTCGATGATCATCGTCGTCGTCTCGCCGCTCGGGCCGCCGCGTGTCAGGATCCAGATGATGTCGAAGGAGTTGAAGGTCGCGATCAAAGACAGCATCGACATGGTGATCATGGCGGGCAGGATGAGCGGCAGTGTGATGCGGCGAAAGCGGTAACCGCGTCCAGCGCCATCGGTCCAGGCGGCCTCATAGAGGTCCTGCGGAATCGCCTGCATGGCCGCCAGCATGTACAGCGTGACCATCGGCACGCCGATCCAGACATCGGTGAAAATCGTCGCCCAAAAGGCAGTCGAGCCATAGGCCAGGAAGGCAACGGGACCATCGACCACGCCCATGCGCTGGAGCATACCGGAAATCATGCCGAACTGGCCGTTATACATCCAGCCCCACATGAAGATGCCGATCGCCATCGGCACGATCCAGGGCGGCATGGTTAGCACGCGAAACAGCGTGCGGCCGGGCACGGCAGAGTTCAGCATCGCGGCACCGAACGTACCGATGATCATCTTGATCGACACCGAGAAGAAGGTCCAAATGAAAGTGCGGACGATGACGGTGCCGAAGGTGTCGTTAAAGATCTTCTCGTAGTTCACCCAGCCGACCCAGTTGGTCGTCTTCTTGAGTGAGGCGTCCGTGAACGAGAGAATGAAGGTTTCGACCAGCGGATAGGCGACGATAACTGCAATATAGAGAAGGGCCGGCGCAATCAGCAGCCAGGCAAAGAGGATAGCGCTACGGCGAGCTTGCATCCGACCGCTCCCTTAAGCCGAACGCGCCTGGACGGCACCGGGCGCACCATGCAGGCACGCGTCGAACTTCTCCCAAACAGGTTGAAGATCGACGACCTTGCGCCCGAAGCGAGCCTCGTCCATAGCAAGTGCCAGGATGCCGGCTTCAAGTGCATCGACGGCCGAAACCGGCTGCTTGGCGCCGATCTGCACAAAAGCGATGACGTCTTCCGCCATCTGCTCGTCGGCACCGTAATGCTGCGACAGGGCCGACGGCGCGGAATAAGTGTTGGCGACGACCTTCTCGTTGGTGCGGGCATCGTGCACATCCATGAAGCCGCGCACGAAATCGCCTTCGGCCATGCCCTTGGAGCCGATCACGCAGAAACGGCGGAATTCGTCCGGCACGTTGAGATTGGTGTGGAAGGTCATCGACACCCCGTTCTCGTATTCCACGATCGCGGTCTGGTAATCGATGATATCGCCGTCGCTGTCGAAGACCTTGTCGGAGCCTTCCCAGCCGCTCGGCTTGCGGTGATAGACTTCCATGTCGTTGATGCCGGAATTCTGCGGAGCGTTCGCCGGGATGAAGCTCTTGCGCCCGCCGAAGCTTGCCACGAAACGCGGCCGCGCACCGACCACGCCGTTGTAGAGGTCGAGGTCATGGCAGCACTTCTCCAGCATGAAACCGCCGGCATAACGACCGTAGCGGCGCCAGTCGCGCATGAAGAATGCACCGTGATACGGTTGAATGTGCTCCGACGCCTCGATCGAAACGACGTCACCCAGACGCCCTTCGGCTTGGGCCTTGCGCAGGTCGCGGTAAAGCGGCGAGTAACGCAGGACGAGACCGACCAGAAGACGATCATGGCCATAGGTGTGCAGCAAGGAGGCAAGCGCAAAACTTTCCTCGACACTGGTGACGATCGGCTTTTCGGTAAAGACGGTGAGACCGGCTTCCAGGCCGAGACGGATATGATTGAGATGCATGTGGTTTGGCGATCCGATCATCAGGAGATCGAACCCGCCTGCGGCAATCAATGCTTCCGGTGTCGTATGGGCCACGCCTGCGGAAATGCCGTTCTCGGCCAAAGTCGCCATCCCAGCGGGCGCCGGATCCACATAACCGACGATCTCGAAGCTCGGATCGAGCTCACGGAACACCCGACCCAAATATCCAAGACGGAATCCGAGTCCGATTATGGCGACCTTCATGACATTCCCCTGCTTTCGTAATTATTTTTCGCAGACTGCGTCAAAAAACCGTCATCGTCAACAGATCAAGCAAAATACTGCCCGATCGTGAAAATGATTTTCACGAGACCGCGAACCAGACGACGGAGGCGCTCAAGGCAACCCCTTCCACCGCCACACCTGAATTGGCGTAGGCGGCAGTAAGCGCTTCACAAGCACTCCCGCGTCCGTTCATTAATTTTACAATACCAAACAAAGGCCAATCGTAAAGCCAATTTCGTGCAGATCCGGCGGAAACCGTGCAAACGCTTGGTATTTCAGACGAAATTGTTAATTTTCACCCGATTTTTATGCTTGAAGCAAAACCATTTGCGGAATAGGTTTTGAGTTGGTATGGTTTTGGCCAACGAGATTACGGGACCATACCATGCCGAACATCATCCGAGCATCCGGCAATTCGAGCCGTCTGCCCTTTGGCAGAAGCCGAGGCGGGTGCGCGGCATGAACGGGACACTGCCTCTAAGCGAACTGCAATCCATGCGCGGCGGCCCGCTTTATGTGAAGCTGCGGATGATGATCGAGGAGGCTGTTGCCTCAGGCCGCCTGAAGCATGGCGACGCGCTTCCGGCAGAACGCGATATTGCCGATGCTGCCGACATCAGCCGCGTCACGGTACGCAAGGCAATTGACGAACTGGTGAGCGAGGGCCTGCTCGTCCGCCGGCGCGGCTCCGGCACCTTTGTCGTAAAGCCAGTGCAGCGCATGCAGCAGCCGCTCAGCCAGTTGACCTCCTTCACCGAAGACATGCGCAGACGTGGCATGGTGGCCGGTTCCCGCTGGCTCGGGCGCGGCCTGTTCTATCCGACGGCCGAGGAAACCATGATGTTGGGCCTGGCCGGGGGTGCCCGCGTCTCTCGCCTTGATCGTCTGCGAACAGCCAACGACATGCCGATCGCCCTCGAACGCACCAGCCTTCCGGACGATCTGCTGCCCGACCCGGATGCGGTGGAAAACTCGCTTTATCTGCACCTGCTGGAAAGCAATATCCGCCCCGTACGTGCTAATCAGCGGATTTCTGCCGTCCTCCTCAAGGATGAGGAAACCAAGCTGCTCGGGGTCCCTCCGGGGTCTGCGGCGCTGTCGGTACAGCGGATTGCCTATCTCGAAACCGGGCGCGTCATGGAAATGTCGACGGCCCTTTACCGTAGCGATGCCTACGACCTCGTGGCCGAACTCAGCATCGGCGCGCCGATGAAGCCACAGACCTGACGCTCCAAAGATAGACGAGCGCGCAACCGAAAGCGAACTTATGACGACGAAAATGCGAGAGGAAATCGACGAGATACCGGCCGCCGCCGCTCGTCTTCTGGATACATCCTCTTCGGTAATTACCCATTGCGCACAAACCCTTCTCGATAAGGACCCCTCTGTGGTCGTCACCGTCGCCCGCGGCTCTTCCGATCACGCCGCCTTCTTCCTGAAATATGCGATCGAACTGCAGCTGGGGCTTCCTGTCGCCTCGCTTGGTCCCTCGCTCGCCTCGATATATGAGCGGCCTATGAAGCTCGGCAACGCCGCAGCCTTCGCCGTGTCGCAGTCGGGCGCAAGCCCTGACATTGTTGCGATGGCGAAAGGTGCGCGCGACGGCGGGGCGACCACGATCAGCCTCGTCAACACGCTGCCATCACCTCTGGCCGAGGCCGCAACGCATGCCGTCGATATCATGGCAGGTCCGGAAATTGCGGTCGCAGCGACGAAATCCTTCGTGAACTCGATCGTTGCCGGCCTTGCTATCATCGCGGCGTGGACACGTGACGCTGATCTCGAACGGGCCGTGGCCACCCTCCCCGACCATTTCGCCAAGGCACTTGGACTGGATTGGAGCCCCCTGCTGCAGCCGCTGGAAACAGCCGACTCGCTCTATATGCTCGGCCGTGGTCCGGCCCTGGCGATTGCCGCCGAAGCCGCCCTCAAATGCAAGGAAACCTGCGAACTCCATGCCGAGGCCTATTCCTCCGCAGAGGTGCTGCATGGGCCGGTTTCGATCGTTGGCCGAGACTTCCCTGTCGTAGGCTTCGCTGCGCGCGACAAGGCCGAAGCCTCCATCGTCCAGACAATCTCGAAGCTGGCCGCAGGGAATGCCGCCTGCTTCATAACATCGGACTTTGGCACGGGCGGACATCGACTGCCCTTCGTTGCCACCGGCCATCCGATCACGGATGCGCTGGCACTGATCGTGCCGTATTATGGCTTCATAGAAGCTCTGTCGCGCGCCCGGGGTTTCAACCCGGACAAGCCCGTCGCGCTGAAAAAGGTGACCGAGACTCAATGAAACCAGCCTTTGCCGTTACCGCTCGCCGCATCTTTGACGGCAACCGCATGCATGCCGACTCCGCTCTGGTCGTGGAGGGGGACAAGATCCTTTCGATCGTCTCCCAGGCAGAACTGCCGGCCGGCATGCCTCGATCCGGCACGCCAGTCTCGCTGATAACGCCTGGCTTTATCGACCTGCAGGTCAATGGCGGCGGCGGCACCCTGTTCAATAACGATCCGACCGAGACCGGTATCCGCACGATCTGCCAGGCCCATGCCCGTTTTGGCACGACAGCCTTGATGGTCACCTTCATCACCGACCGTCCGGAACTGAAGCGGATGGCGATCACCGCTGGCGCGGAAGCTGAAGCCCACAGCCTGCCCGGCTATCTCGGCCTACATCTCGAGGGCCCGCATCTGTCGGTCGCCCGCAAAGGGACCCACGACCCGGCCCTCATTCGCCCAATGACGGAGGACGATCTCGCTTATCTCGAAGGCGTGGCCTGCAGCTTTGGCCTTTCCATGATAACCGTCGCCCCGGAAAGCGTGACGCCGGAGCAGGTGAAGCGCCTCAAGGCCGCCGGTTACCGCGTCAGCCTTGGCCACACCGACACGCAGAGCGCCAATGTCACGACTTATGTCGAGGCAGGTGCCAGCATGGTCACCCATCTGTTCAATGCCATGAGCCAGCTTGGCAATCGCGAGCCGGGTCTCGTCGGTGCGGCCTTGACATCCCCTGCCCTGCATTGCGGCCTGATCGCCGACGGTTTCCATGTCGATCCGGTCAGCATGCGGGTGGCGCTGGCTGCCAAGCAGGGTCCGGCGCACATTTTCCTGGTGACGGACGCCATGTCGACCATCGGCTCTGATGAGACGAGCTTCGACCTGAACGGCCGAACCGTCTACCGCCGCGACGGCCGTCTGACGCTTGCCGACGGAACACTGGCCGGCGCCGATATCGACATGCTCTCCTGCATCCGCTTCGTCCATCAAAGGCTGGGCTCGCCCCTCGACGAAGCCCTGCGCATGGCAACGGTCTACCCGGCGGAAGCGGTGGGTGCGGCCGATCGCGGCACTCTGGAACGCGGCAAGCGCGCCGATTTCGTCTTGCTGGACGAGGCACTCGACCTCCGCTCCACCTGGATCGGCGGAAGCTGTGTCTACGAAACCGCTTCGCTGCAAGACAGGGCCACAGCATGATCGTGTGCTTCGACATCGGCGGCACCGCGATCAAGGGTGCGGTCGCATATTCGGCCGACGACATTCGGCCCTTCCTGCGCCAGCCGACGCCACTGCATGATTTCGAGGCCTTCGTCGCCACGCTGGCTGCCGTTATCACCGAGGCGGAAACACAGGCCGGCAAGCGCCCTGACTGTGTTGCACTGTCAATCGCCGGCGTCATCGATCCCGACACGGCTAAGGCCGTCGTCGCCAATATACCTTGCGTCCACGGCAGGCTGTTGCAGGCAGACCTGGAACGAGCCCTTGGGCTTCCCGTCGTCATCGCCAACGATGCGGACTGCTTCGTTCTGGCCGAGGCTGGCATCGGTGCTGCCCGTGGCCACCGCGTCGTCTTCGGCATCATCCTCGGCACGGGTGTCGGCGGCGGTCTCGTCATCGACGGCAAGCTGATCAACAGCGCCGGCGGATTTGCCGGCGAATGGGGCCACGGCCCTGTCCAGGCCAACGAAGCCGGCACCCCGCCGGTCCGTGTCCCCCGCTTCCAATGCGGCTGCGGCCAGGTCGGCTGCATCGATGCTGTCTGTAGCGCCCGTGGTCTGGAAAAGCTGCACCGAGAACTGCATGGCGAAATAAAAACGAGCGAGGACATCCTCGCCGACTGGCAGACTGGCGACGCAACCGCCGCCCGGACCCTCGACGTCTATATTGACATCCTGACCGACGCTCTCTCTCTCGTCGTGAATGTCACGGGAACAACGATCTTGCCTGTTGGCGGCGGATTGTCCAATGTGCCGGCCCTGATTTCGGCTATCGACGTGGCGCTGCGCCGCCGCATCCTGCGCAAGTTTGCCCATCCGATCGTTGTGCCTGCCACATGCCGTGTCGAACCCGGCCTGATCGGCGCTGCTATTCTCGGCCTCGGATTTGCGGCAGAGCATCGGGAGACGTGACTTGGCAACAGATATGCTGGTGAAGCTCTACGACCTGCAGGCCGACCCCGTGCTCGACACGCGCATGGCAGAGCAGGGCATCACCTTGCGCCGGGCGCTGGTTCCCGAACTGACGGCAATCTGCGACTGGATCCGGCCACGCTTCGGCGCCGGCTGGGCCGACGAGGCGACGGCCGCCATCATGCGTCAGCCAGTGACCTGCTGGATTGCCCATCAGTGCGACAGCCTGCTCGGTTTCGCCTGTCACGAGGCCACCATGAAGGGCTTCTTCGGACCAACAGGGGTCGATGAAAGAGCCCGTGGCAAAGGTGTAGGTCACGCGCTTCTGCTGCGCACTTTGCTCGACATGCGCGAGCAGGGTTATGGCTATGCCGTGATCGGTGGCGCCGGTCCTATCGATTTCTATCGGCGAAGTGTCGGCGCAATCCCGATCGAAGACTCGTCGCCTGGCATTTATCGCGGCATGCTGCCCACGGCCGCGCCCTCAGGCGTGTCGGAGTGAGGCTCAGCCAAGCTCCAGGGTGGTAATTGCATAGACACCGGCCTTGTGCAGAGAGGGCGGTGCTCCGCGGTACATCCGCGTCGTCTTGAAGCCGGGTTTGAACCCCATACGTTCCAGCAGATAACGGAACCCCTGCTGATAATCAGGCACGTCCAGATGGATCTCCGCACCACCGAGATTTGCGAGGCAAACCTTGAGCAAATCCTCGGCTGTGCGTCCATCCATGGCAAAAAGTGGCCCAATCTTGAGACCACGGCGACAGGGCCGCACCACCGTATAGCCAGCGACCGCACCCTGCCGGCGGCAGACAAAGGCGCGCCGTGGCGACTGAAGCCAAGCGGTGAGAAAGCCCTCGCGCGCCTCTGGAAAGAAGCCTTGATCGAAGGGGAGGATATCGGCGACATCGGCAGCGCCGACAGCGTGGCAAGTGGCATCAGCCTTGGACAAACCCGGCATGCGCTCGATGCTCCAGCGCACCGTGTCATAGGCCGGCTCAAAGCCCATGCGAGCATAGTTCCCCTGTTGCTCGACGACGCCGTCTAGACCGATCACGCGACCGCCGAGATGCGCCATACCGGCATCCCACACCAGCCGCCCGAGGCCCCGCCCTCGAAGATCCGGATGACAGATATAGAGGCCGATGAACCCGAAGCCGGACCCGTAGCGCACGGCCGAAATGCCGGCTGCAAACCGCCCTTCAACGAAACAGCCGATGAAACCAGCAGGGTCTGCCGTGCGGAAAGCTGAGGCATCGCCATGTCCCGGATTCCAGCCCTCCAGCGCGGCCCAGCCAATGAGTTCCTCGACCTCGGCAGCCGATAGCAGGCGGATCTCCGGAGCTCCGGCCATACTCATACGCCCATGGCTTCGGGCGAGAAGCGAGCGAGGTCACCACGATAAAGCTTGTGGATCGGCGTCGCATAAGCACCGCGCTTGGCGGTTGAGAGCCCCAGCGCCACCAACGCTTCCGCCTGCTTCACGGCCGCCGCAACACCGTCGACGACGGGAACGCCGAATTCCAGCCTCAGCGCCGCCGTGAGATCCGCCATGCCGGCACAGCCGAGCACGATCGCTTCCGCCTTGTCGTCCTTCAGCGCCGCCGAGATTTCACTGCGCAGCCGGTCGCGGGCATTCGAATTCGGGTCTTCCAGCGAAAGTACCGGCACATCCGCCGCCCGCACCCTGCAGCGGCCGCCCATGCCGTAGCGGTGTACGAGATGTTCGACCGGCAACCGCGACCGCTCCATGGTCGTCACGATCGAGAAACGCTGGGCGATGAAGGCGGTGGCGGAGACGGCCGCCTCGCAGATACCGATGACGGGGATAGACGCAAGAGCGCGGGCGGCATCGAGACCGGTATCGTCGAAACAGGCGATCACGATCGCATCTGCGCCCTCGCGCTCGGCCCGGGCGATCTCAACGAGAAGCCCGGGAATGGCGAAGACCTCGTCGTAATAGCCTTCGATCGAAACCGGCCCCATCGACGAGGTGATCGCATCGATCTCGGTATCCGCATGGGCCACCCGTCGCGCGGCATCCGCAATGGTCGCGGTCATGCTGGCGGTTGTGTTCGGATTGATGACGGCAATTTTCATGCAACTCAGCCCTGGCTTCTGCGGCGGTTCATCGCAACGATGAGGCCGAGCGTGCCGCCAATGACCAGCAGCGAAAACAGCGTGGTGACCGTACCTAGCGCATAGAGCACCGGCGTCGTCACGTTGGTCGTCATGCCGTAGATCTCGAGCGGCAGCGTATTGTAGGTCCCCGAGGTCATCAGCGTGCGGGCAAACTCGTCATAGGATAGCGTGAAGCCGAACAGCCCGACCCCGATCAAGGGCGGCGCGATCATCGGCAGGACGACATGGCGGAATGTCTGCCAGGACGTCGCGCCAAGGTCGCGGGCGGCCTCTTCGTAAGCCGGCGAGAAGCGGTTGAAGATCGCAAACATGATCAAGACGCCGAAGGGCAGCGTCCAGGTCAGATGCGCGCCGAAGCCCGAGGAATACCAGGCGGGCTGCAGGCCGAACTGGCTGAACAACACGCCGATGCCGAGCGAGATGATGATCGACGGCACCACGAGGCTTGCGACCGAGAGATAGAAAAGCGGCGTTGCCCCGATAAACTTGCGGCGAAAGGCAAGTCCCGCCAAGAGCGAAACGACGACGGTGACGATCATGACCATAAGTCCGAGCGCGAAGGAGCGGCGGAAGGAACCGCCGAAATCACCCACCGCCTGGGTCTCGAACAGATTTGCAAACCAGTGCAGGGACACACCATTGAGCGGGAAGGTCAGACCGCCATTCGGCCCCTGGAAGGACAGAATGACGATCGCGGACAGCGGCCCATAGAGGAAGAGCACGAAGAGCGCGAAGAAGGCGGCGAGAATGTAGAATTCGCGGGGACGCTTGTCGGAATGCATCTTAGAGTTCCTTCCGGATATCGACGACGCGCAGGATCGCCGCGACCATCAGCAGGACCAGGATCAGGAGCACCACGGCATTGGCGGCAGCGGCCGGGTATTGCAGCAGCGACATCTGGTTCTTCATCATCAGTGCAACGGAAGCGCTCTGGCCGCCAGACATGACCTGCACCGTGGAGAAATCCGCCATCACCAGTGTCACGACGAAAATGGTCCCGATCGCCATGCCGGGCTTGGAGAGCGGCAGGATGACATTAGTCAGGATCTGCCAGCCGCTGGCGCCTGCATCGCGCGCGGCTTCGAGTAGCGAACGGTCGATACGCATCATCGTGTTGAAGATCGGGGTCACCATGAACAGCGTGTAGAGATGCACCATGGCAAGCACGACGGCGAAATCCGAATAGAGCAGCCACTCGATGGGCTGCGGAATGATCCCGGCATTCACCAGCGCCGAATTGATCAGCCCGTTGCGGCCGAGGACCGGGATCCAGGAGATCATGCGGATGATGTTGGATGTCAGGAATGGCACGGTGCAGACAAGAAAGAGCACGCTCTGCATCGCGGATGTCCGCACATGGAAGGCGAGGAAATAAGCGACCCAAAAACCAACGAAGAGCGTGATTGCCCAGACGATGACGGCGAACTTCAAGGTGTTGAGATAGGTCTTCCAGGTCACCCACGAGCCCAGCGTCTCAGTATAATTGAAAGTGACGAAGTCGGGATACATCTGGGCAAAGTCGTAGTCCCAGAAGGACACGGTCCCGATCATCAGGATCGGCAGAAGCAGAAACGCCCCCAGGATCAGCGCCAGCGGCGTCGCCTGCAGATAGGAGACAAGCGCGAGTGGCACGCGGATCACGCGCTTCGGCTTCGGCTCGCCGACGCCCAGAAATCGGACTTCCACCATGATGTTACGTCTCCTGTCGCTCGATCAGCATTCCGCATGTGAAGATGTCCCTCATCCCCCTGCCGGGACCTTCTCCCCGCAAGCGGGGAGAAAGGAGCATATACCTCCCCCTTGAGGGGGGAGGTCGCGGCGAAGCCGCGGGTGGGGGTGATCCACGAGAAGCGTACACCCCACCCCGGCGCGATGCGCCGACCCTCCCCCTCAAGCGAGGGTAAGACATCAAGCCGCGATGAACTCGTTCCAGCGGCGGACCATGTAGCGGTCCTCGTCCATGACGGAGTTCCAGCAGGCGACCTTGCCCATCCGCTCTTCGAAGGAGCCGCCGTCGCGAACTGCACCGGCCTTTTCCATCACCTTGCCTTCCGGAGAGAGGATGTCGCCGGCCGCCGGCTTACCTTCGATCCAGTAGCCCCATTCGTCGGCAGACATGAATTCCTTCGCGGTTTCCATGCAGGCGGAGTAGTAGCCCTGGCGGTTCAGATAGCCGCCGACCCAGCCGGACGTGTACCAGTTGATGTATTCATAGGCCGCGTCGAGCTGCGCGCCGGAAAGGTGTGAGGCGAGACCCAGACCGCCGCCCCAGGAGCGATAGCCTTCCTTGAGCGGCTGGTATTTGCAGGCGATGCCCTTCGAGCGGACGGCGGCAACGGCCGGCGACCACATCGATTGGATGACGACTTCGCCCGAGGCCATCAGGTTAACGGACTCGTCGAACGACTTCCAGAAGGCGCGGAACTGGCCGTCCTGCTTGGCCTTGATGAGGAAATCGATCGTTGTGTCGATCTCGGCCTTCGTCATGTTGCCCTTGTCGGCATATTTGATGATGCCCATGGCTTCGCAGATCATCGCCGCATCCATGATGCCGATCGACGGAATGTTGAGGATCGAGGTCTTGCCCTTGAAGGCCGGGTCCATGATGTCGGCCCAGGTGGTGATCTCGCGACCGACCAGATCCGGACGGATGCCGAGCGTGTCGGCATTGTAGATGGTCGGCATCATGGTGAAGAGCTCGGTCTCGCCCGAGGCGAAGGTCTTGGCATCCTTGCTTTCGACATAACCGACAGTATGCGGCGCAGTCCCCTGCGCGATCACGCTGTCGGGCAGCAGCTTGCCGGTTTTGAAGAGTGGCACGACCTTGTCGTAATACTTGAGCTTCTTCGTTTCCATCGGCTGGATCACGCCGGTCGGATAGACCTTCTTGAGGATCCAGTATTCGATGTCGGCAATGTCATAGGAGTTCGGCTGGGTCACGGCACGCTGGGCAGCAGCGTCGGAATCGGTCGCGGTCATCTCGAGCGTGATGCCGAGGTCCTTCTTGCACTGCTCGGCGATCGCATTGATGTTCGACACGCCCGTGCCGAACTGGCGGAGCGTAATGTTCGATTGAGCCCAGATGGTCGGGAAGCCGGTAATAGCGCCCGAACCAGCGGCGAGGCCGGCCGCGGCCGATGCGGTTTTCAAGAATGTACGGCGCGAAACGCCCTTGGGAGTCTTCTTGGCAGTCATGCTGTTCTCCTGGTTTTCTTGGTTTGGTTTCACTTCTCGACGCGTCCGAGGACGATCGAATCCTGTTTGTCCCATGACAGGGTCACGCCCTCGCCAACCTTGACCGGCGACGCGAAAAAGGCCGCGTCGCTGAGCACGGCGGTGAACTCATCGGTAAAGGCCGTGGTGACCGTCAGCTTCACCTTGGCGCCGAGATATTCGACGTTGGAGACGATGCCGTCGAAGCCGAGCCCATCGACCGTCGTCGAACCGATGCGCACATGGTCGGTGCGAATGGCAATCTCTGCAGTGTCCTGCTCGACGGACGCCGTCCCGCCTGCATAGAAGCGCCCGCCCCCGACCACCTCGATGAACAGCCCGTCGACGGTGCGCTCGACGATGCGACCGGAAAGCACGTTGTGGTCACCCATGAAGCGGGCGACGAAAGCCGTGGCGGGTTTCTCGAACACCGTCCGCGGCGTCGCCGCCTGCTCGATGCGCCCCTCGTTCATCACGACGATGAGATCGGCGAGCGCCATCGCCTCTTCCTGGCTATGGGTCACATGCACGAAGGTGATGCCGAGCGTGGTCTGTAGCTTCTTGAGTTCCGCCCGCATGCGGATCTTGAGGAAGGGATCAAGTGCCGAGAGCGGCTCGTCGAGCAGCAGCGCTTCCGGCTTGGTGATCAGTGCGCGGGCAAGCGCTACGCGCTGCTGCTGCCCACCGGACAGTTGCGCCGGCCGACGGCTCGCATAGGGCTCAAGCTGCATCAGCTTCAGCATCTCCAACGCCTCGCGGCGGCGGGTCTCCTTGTCGACGCCCTTCATCTTCAGACTGAAGGCAACATTGTCGACAAGATCGAGATGCGGGAAGAGCGCATAGGACTGGAACATCATCGCCGTGCCGCGGCTCGCTGGCGGCAGATCCGTGACATTGGCGTTGCCGAAGATCACGTCGCCGGACGATACACTTTCATGGCCCGCGATCATCCGAAGCGTCGACGTCTTACCACAACCGGAGGGGCCGAGCAGGCAGCAATAGGTGCCGGCCGGAACCTTGAGACTGATGGCATGCACGGCCGTGGCAGTCCCATACACCTTGGAGACGGCTGCAAGTTCGATCTCAGCGGCTTTCGTCATGACGGCTCCTTCTGCTGCCATGAAGAATGCATAAGCCGTGCCAAGTGCGCTCCCATCTGCCAAACCCTTGAATTGTCGGGGGCAGCCTTCTGCGCCGCTTGCGGAATGTGCAACATGCACGAATGCATGCACACGAATTAATCGATTGCAGCCAATATCAAAGGTAGATTGTATGCAATGTTGTGATGCAATATTTGGCCACGGGCTTCCCCTCGCCCCACATGCTGGCTAAAAGGAAGAACGACACGGATGGATAAATGAACGCGAAGAGCTCGCTGCGCCGACATCTCGACCCGAACCAGGAAGATCGCGCTCGCGCGATCCGGGACGCGTTGCGCGATGCGATAGTTGACAGGCGTCTGGCCCCGGGCACCAAGCTCTCGGAAGCCGAGGTTGGCACGCTGTTCGATGTCAGCCGCACGGTGGTGCGCGATGCGCTGCAGATGCTGGCCTTCGAAGGACTTGTGCGCACCGAGCGCAATCGCGGCGCCTTCGTCTCCAATCCGAGCACCGAAGAGGCCCGCCAGGTCTTTGCCTCACGTCGCCTTATCGAATCCGGCATCATTACCGCTGCAGCCGAGCGCATTACACCGGATGAGATCGCCGCTTTCCGCGAGCATCTGAAGGAAGAGGCCCGCTACCGCGCCGAACGCGGTGCCTCGGCCCGCCGCGCGGAGATAAAGGCATCTGGCGATTTTCATCTGATGCTGGCCAAGGTCGCCGGCAACCAGGTGCTGGAAAAGTTTATGGGCGAACTGGTGGCGCGGTCCTCGCTGGTCATCGCGCTCTATGGCCGGACCGGCATCTCAAGTTGCGGTCATGACGAACATGACGAGATTCTCAATGCGCTGGAGCGAAGTGATGTGGCAGAGGCGACACGTCTGATGCTGCATCACATCGACCATATCGAGGCTGATCTTGACCTCTCGGTTGCGGAAACACGTACGCTGAAAGATGCGTTGGAACTTTAGGCAAAAGCCGGAGCAGCGAGGCCTGAGCGCCCGCGATCAGGTTAACTGCGAAGCGCGATCTGCCGGTCATGCTCGATCGTCTCCAGCATGGCCGTACGTGTTCCAGCCTCGTCTCCATATTCGATCCGTTCCACCAGCATCTTGTGCTTGTCCAGAATCGCGACGAGCACCTCTTCCTCCGGCGTATCCACCAGCCGCTGATAGGCGAAGGCATGCGCAAGTTCGATGACGCCGTAGAGCGCCCGGATAAAAGGATTGTGTGCAGCGTCGGCGACGATGCGATGCAATTCGAAGTCGGCGAGCGCAAAGTTCTGCGGCGAGGTCAACGACGTTTCCATCTGCCGGATCCAGTAGAGCATGAGACGGATCTGGTCTGCAGTCCGCCGCCGCGCAACTTCGGCGGCCGCAATCGGCTCAAGCGAACGGCGTACTTCGTGCAGGCCCGAGAGAAATTCGGCATCCGGCGGCGCATCCAGATGCCAGGCCAGCACCTGCGGATCATAAAGGTTCCAGCGGCTTTTCTTGGCGACCTTGGTGCCCACTTTCGGCCTGGCCTCAAGCAGCCCCTTGGCTTCCAGCGTCTTCAGCGCCTCGCGCAGCACCGTGCGCGACACCTCGAAATCGGCCATCAGTTCGGCATCGTTCGGCAGTGTGGTCCCGATCGGATAGCGGCCGGAGATCACCCCGGCCCCGATTTCATTGATCACATGCGAATGGAAGTTACGCGCCGTCGACCGCCCGGACAGGGAGCGAAGAAGGCTCCCCGGCTCACTCATGCAGGGCCCTTCTTCAGGCGGGGCCGCCCGGTCTGTGCGTTGAAGACCAGCTTCTGGAGAAGGATGAACATGAACAGCAGGAACCCGATGGCGATTTTGGTCCACCAGCTGGAGAGCGTACCGTCGAAGACGATGTAGGTCTGGACGAGGCCCTGCAGCATGACCCCGATCAGGGTTCCGAAGATGAACCCGTAACCGCCTGTCAACAGGGTTCCGCCTATCACCACGGCTGCAATCGAGTCAAGTTCGATACCAACAGCCGCCAGCGGGTACCCGGCCGACGTATAGAGCGAATAGACGATGCCTGAGAGGCCACCGAGGAAGGACGAGAGCGCATAGATCGCGATGGTGACGCGTCCAGTCGGCACACCCATCAGCGAGGCGGACGTCGCATTGCCACCCAGCGCATAGACATAGGATCCGAAGCGCGTCTTGTGGGCGATCAGGCCGAAGACGAGGAAGGTGCCGAGCATCAGGAGGCCGATGGCGCTGAGGCGCCCACCACCCGGCAGCTTGTAATAAAGGCTGGAGATCGTGCGATAGAACTCATGGTCGATCGGGATCGAATCCTGGGTCAGCACCGAGGCTAGGCCGCGTGCCAGGAACATGCCAGCCAACGTCACGATGAAGGGCGGCACCTGCAGGAAGTGGATGACGGCCCCCATGCTGGCGCCAAACAGGGCGGCAAGCACCAGCACGATGGCAAAGACCGCCAGCGGATGCATACCGAACCAGGAGATCAGGATCGCCGTGATGACGCCCATCAACCCGATGACCGCACCGACCGACAGGTCGATACCTCCGGACAGGATGACGAAGGTCGCTCCAACGGCTGCAATCCCGAGAAAGGCGTTGTCGGTCAGAAAATTGCCGAACACGCGGGTCGACCACATGCCGGGATACTGGAAGATGCAGATGGCATAGGCGATGATGAAGATGACGGTGGTGGCGGCAAGCGGCCTGTAACGCGGATTCATCGTGTCTGCCCCGAAGTCTGTACGGTCGTCTGGCTCAATCCCTGTCGCGGACCGAATTTGCGGCCAAGCACCTGAGCGATGCGGGCGGATTGGAGCACCAGGATAATGATGATCATGCCGGCCTTGACGATCAGGTTGAATTCCGGCGGAAAGCCCGAGACGAGCACGCCTGTGTTCATCGCCTGAATGATGATCGCGCCAAGTACCGACATCGGGATCGAGAAGCGCCCGCCGAGCAGAGAAGTGCCGCCGATGACGACCGCAAGAATGGCGTCGAGTTCGAGCCACAGACCGGCATTATTGGCGTCTGCGCCCCGAATGTCGGCCGCAGCGATAATGCCGGCCGTCGCAGCGCAGAAGCCGCCAAAGGCATAGATGGACAGGATCACCACCTTGCTGCGCAACCCGGTATAATTGGCCGCCGAAAGATTGGTGCCGATCGCCTCGATGAAGAGGCCGATGGCCGTACGCCGCATAACGAGATGGGCCATGATCATCAGCACGATGGCAATGACAGCCGGCATGGGCAGACCGAGAAGGTTGCCGGTGCCGACGAAGATCAGAGGCGGATCGGAGAAGGTGACGATTGATCCTTCGGTGATCAGCTGCGCCACCCCGCGCCCCGCCACCATCAGTACGAGCGTGGCGACGAAGGGCTGGATGCCGAGATAGGCGACGAGCAGGCCATTCCACAATCCGCAGATCAGCCCGAAGGAAAGAGCAGCAAACAACGTCACGATCAGGGGCTGGCCGGCGACCGCGCAGGTCGCGGCAACCGCACCCGCGACCGCCATGACGGCGCCGACGGAGAGGTCGACACCCTTGGTCGCGATGATCGCCGTCATGCCGATCGCCAGGATCGCCACCGGTGCACCACGATTAATCACGTCAATCAGGCTGCCGAACAGCCGGCCGTCCTTCCAGGTAACGTCAAAGAACCCCGGGAAAACGAGCCAGTTGAAGAACAGCACGCCGGCGAGCGCCAGCAGCTGTGGGGAAATGATGCGGGAAAGATGCAGTCTCTTCATGCTTCGGCCTCCGCCGGTTGGGCGGCAATGGTCTGGACGATGACTCCAGGCGTTATGTCGGCGCCATGCAGCTCGGCAACCATCTGACGATCGCGCATAACAACGACGCGCGAGGAATAGCTGACGATCTCGTCGAGTTCGGACGAAATGACCACGAGCGCCAGTCCGTCTTCGCGAAGCCGGCTGATCATGCGGACGATTTCGGCATGCGCGCCCACATCGATACCGCGGGTCGGCTCATCAAGGATCAGGAAACGCGGGTCGGTGGCGAGCCATCGGGCAAGGATCACCTTCTGCTGGTTGCCGCCGGACAACAGCTTGACCGGCAGCTCGGCCGAGGCCGTGCGGATATCGAGTGCCTCGATGAAATTGCCGGCGATCTCCAGCTGTTCGTCGCGGTTGAGCGCCTTGAACCAGCCGAGCCGGGCCTGCATGGCGATCACGATATTCTCGCGCACCGAGAGATCACCGAAGATCCCATCGATCTTGCGGTCTTCGGGGCAGAAGCCGAAACCAAGCTCGACGGCTTCGCGCGGGTTGCGCACCTGGCGGGACTTGCCGTCTATCTCGAGCGCTCCGCTGTCGGCTTGGTCGATGCCGAACATCAACCGCGCCATTTCGGTGCGACCGGAGCCCAAGAGACCGGCGACGCCGACAACTTCGCCACGATGAATCTTGAGGTCGAATGGCCGGACCGTGTTGGTCAGGCCAAAACCGTTGAACTGCATCAGCGTTTCGCCGACTTCCGCCTCTTCGCCGAGCACGTCGGGATGGTGGAAAGCAAGATCCTTGCCGAGCATCATGCGGACCAGGCTCGTGCGATCAAGCGACGCGATGGATTCGGTGCCGACGAGTTTGCCGTTGCGCAAGACGGTCACCCGGTCGGAAAGCTCGAAAACCTGATCGAGGAAATGGGTGATGAAGACGATGGCGAGGCCCCGGTCCCGGAGCTGCCGGACGATGCCGAAAAGTTTCTCGACCTCGGACCGGTCAAGGCTGGCGGTCGGCTCGTCGAGAATGAGCACCTTGCCTGACAATTCCACTGCCCGCGCGATCGCAATGATCTGCTGCACGGCCACGGAGAACGTCGAGAGCTCGGCCCGCACGTCGATATCCAAACCGTAGGTGGACAGGATGTCGCGGGATTCGCGCTCCATTCGACGCTTGTCGACGAGGCCAAAGCGATTGGTCGGCTGCCGACCGATGAAAAGATTATCGACCACTGTCATGTTCGGCAGGAGATTGACCTCCTGATAAACCGTGCCAATGCCAAGTGTCTGGGCCTGCTGGGGCGTGGTGAAATTGACCGCTTCGCCATCGACCATGATGGTTCCACCGTCCGGAATATAGGCGCCGGTGAGGATCTTGATGAGCGTGGATTTACCGGCACCGTTTTCACCGAGCAGAGCGTGTATCTCACCGCGATGAAACGCGATGTCGACCTTGTCCAGTGCGGTATGATTGCCAAACGTTTTGACTATGCCCGCAGCTGCGAGCACGATGGATGGATTGTCGGTCATATGCCTCTTTCCCCTCTCCCGCGAAGCTATCTCCGAACGCGGTCCGGAGGAAGCGGCAACGACCCCGCCACCACAAAATGACGGGGTCGCTCCGGGAGGGTTACCTTAGTAACCGAGGCCCTTGCGGTTGTCGTATTCACCCTGCGGATTGTCGGCAGGGGTGTACAGCTTGGATTCCGTGATGATGAACTTCTCGGGCTCCTTGCCGTCCTTGAGATAGGCGTCGAGCGCATCGAAGGCAGGACCAGCCATGTTCGGCGTCAGTTCGACAGTCGCGTTAGCTTCACCGGCAACCATGGCGGCGAAGATATCCGGAACCGCGTCGATCGAAACGACGAGAATGTCCTTGCCCGGCTGCAGACCGGCATCCTTGATCGCCTGGATGCCACCGACGGCCATGTCGTCGTTGTGGGCATACATCGCGCAGATGTCCTTGCCGCCGTTTTCGGCCTTCAGGAAGCCTTCCATGACCTCCTTGCCCTTCGCGCGGGTGAAGTCACCGGTCTGGCTGCGGGCAATGGTGATGTTTGCCTTGCCGGCTATGGCTTCTTCAAAGCCCTTCTTGCGATTGATCGCAGGCGTCGAACCGACGGTACCCTGCAGCTCGACCACCTTGCACGGCTTTTCGCCAACCGTCTTGACCAGCCACTCGCCGGCAACACGGCCTTCCTTGACCTGGTCGGATGCGACCGAAGTCAGGTAGAGATCCTGCGGGGCGTCAACGCCGCGGTCGAGCAGAATGACCGGGATCTTGGCTTCCTTGGCTTCCGTCAGAACGTCTTCCCAGCCGGTTGCGACGACGGGGGCAACGAGGATGGCGTCAACGCCCTGAGCGATGAAGCCGCGGATTGCCTTGATCTGGTTTTCCTGCTTCTGCTGCGCGTCGGCAAACTTAAGCGTGATGCCGCGCTTTTCGGCCTCCAGCTTGGTGACGGATGTTTCAGCCGCGCGCCAACCGGATTCAGAACCGATCTGCGAAAAGCCCACGGTCAGATCCTTAGCCATTACAGCAGTGCAGCTAAGAGCAATCACGCTCGCGCTGAGCACGAGCTTGCGTACAATATTCATGATGTCCTCCCTAAGAAAGACACCGCCTCCACGGTGTCTGTCATTATGCATAGGCAAGAGTTTGCAGCCTGTAAAGATCAAAAGTACTATTATATGTTGTGCACCGCAACATGAACTGCTTCATGGTCCTTGAAGACCCGCTGACCTTAGCAACCGTAAACAGCGCGGCGGCGATTGGTCTTCTAAGCTTGCGGTGCATGGCTTCTGACGTTTCGCAACGCGCCTCCCAAAAATATCGTAATA